>JAFDWD010000009.1 GCA_018268695.1 Actinomycetota bacterium | reverse complement strand
CGGATCCCGTGCGGGTCGCGGAAGGCGACGATCGCGTGCTTGGTCATCACCACGGTCGAGTAGGCGCCCTCCAGCCGCGGCATCACCTCTTCGACCGCGTCCTCGATCAGCTTGCCCCCGTGGGAGGAGAGGAGCGCGGCGATGATCTCCGAGTCGGAGGTGCCGCGGAAGGCGATCCCGCGCTCCTTCAGCTCCCCCCAGAGCTCGACCGCGTTGGTCAGGTTGCCGTTGTGGGCGAGCGCCACCTCGCGGCCGTCGTCACGCCAGACCGGCTGCGCGTTCTCCCAAGAGCCGCCGCCGGTGGTCGAGTAACGGACGTGGCCGATCGCCATGTCGCCCTCCAGCGCCCGCAGCTTCTCCTCGTCGAAGACCTGGGACACCAGCCCGGCATCGCGCAGCGTGGTGATGTGGCCGCCCTCGCAGGTGGCGATCCCGGCCGACTCCTGGCCGCGGTGCTGCAGCGCGTAGAGGGCGAAGTAGGCGAGGCGCGAGACATCGTGCCCGGGCGCGTAGACACCGAAGACCCCGCATTCGTCGCGGGGGCCGTCGCGGTCGGTCGGGAACCGCTCGAACGTGGTCAAGGAGCGCGCTTTCCTCGCAAGGTTGAGAGACGTGACGCGCAGGCGGATCGCCTACCCGCGGAGGGTAGCAGCGACCGAACCCGGGCTTTGGCCACGGAAAGTCCGCTCACTCGGCATTTTTCGCGAACGCGGGGAGGCCATCGATGCTTACGGCGTTCTTCTCCCCCATGTAATCCGCGATCGCCGACTCGCCACCCGCCCGCAGCTTCTGGTAGGCGACAGTGTGGTCGTCGAGCACCTGGAAGGTGCCGATCGGCCCCTTCGGCGAGACGTTCACCTGGCCGCCGGCGGCAAGCGGGGCGGTGCCGACGAAGAACAGCTTGCCCATCGGCTGACCGTACCAGCGCGCCGGCGCCGCTCCGTGAGTCCGCCCAAGCTCCGGGGCGACGGCTCTAAGCGTCGGCCGGTGGCTCCGCCACCGATTCGGCCCGGGCGTCCAGCGAGTGCCAGGCCTCGGTCGCGTCGGCGAGGCCGACGATCAGGCTGCGGTCGCCGGCGGCGAGATCGATCGTGGTGCCGCCGACCTCGCCGATCACGCGGGCGCCGAGCGTTTCCAGCTCGGCCCGCTCGCCGCTGAGGACGAAGCCGCCCGGGCCCTCGCCGAAGAGCGCCTCTTCCGGCGTGCAGCCTTCCTCGCGCAGGTCCTGGAGGTCGGCGCGGCAGCCGATCCCGGAGCCGATCGAGCACTCGGCGAGCGCGGTG
>JAFDWD010000099.1 GCA_018268695.1 Actinomycetota bacterium | reverse complement strand
TTTCTGCGCCATCCGTTTGGCGATGTAGGTCATCGTCACGATGGTCAGGACGCTGGCGATGAAGAGGTAGAGGACCGCCCGGTTGATCGAGAAGTCGATCGGGCCGATCTTGATTTCGATCCAGGGCGGGAGCTTGAACTCGTTCTGGGGCTTGAAGTGTTCGTTCTTGCCCTCGTTACCGAAGATCAGGAGGAGCGCGATCGCGACCGCCAGGTAGGCGCCGAGGCCGATCAGGACTTTGTATTTCGTCTTCATCGCGGCTGGACACTCCGTTGTTCAGGTTCGAGCAGGTAGGCGAAGCCGGAGGCGCCCATCGAGATCGTGAAGAGCGCCGCCAGAAGGACCGCCGAGGAGAGCCCGGCGTCGTTCTGGGCGATGCCGACGACCAGCACGATGGTGGCCATCAGCCAGACGCGGCCGAGCGTGGTGGCGGCGATGATCCCCATCGCGCGCTGGCGGTTGCCCGCTTTCAGCGCTTCGCTGGAGCGACGCTGCGCCAACCACTGGATCCCGCGCTGGGCGAGCCACGCCACGGCCGCGGCGATATAGCCGAGCAGCGAGAAATCGCAGACGGCAAAGACAACCGCGGCGGCGGCCAGCACCATTAGGTCGACATGCTTAGGAGGAGACATAGTTACGTCCTCTCGGGAGCCCGGCGGACGCGGGCGCGACTATATCCGAAGCGTCCGACAAATGGCTTTCTGATGCGGGTTAGTGCCCCTTGCCACTACCTGAAGACGGTTCAGGTGGAACCGGCTCTTCCGCCAGTTCGAGGGCTTCGAACTCCCCAGTTTCCGGATTGATGCGGCCGCGGCGCAGCTTCAAGATCTCGAGCACGTAGATCAGGTAGACGCTGTAGGCGAGCGCGGCGACGATCAGCGCCAGCATCACCGCGGTCCAGAGGGCGTCGAAGTGGCCGTGGTTGTCGCTGTAGGGGACGAAGCGCAGGGCGAGGGCGAGCGCCGCCATCACCGTGGTCCAGGCATAGAGGTAGGCCACGGTGCGCCGTTGACTGAACCCCTTGTTCGCCATCCGGTGGTGGAAGTGCCAGGAATCGGCCTGGTAGATCGGCTGGCGGTATTTGAGCCGTTTGGCGACGACGAAGCCGGTGTCGAGCACCGGCACCGCGAGCACCATCAGGGGGAAGGCGAGGGCGACCACCGCGTTCGTCTTCAGGGCGCCCTGCACCGAGGCGGTCGCCAGCAGGTAGCCGAGCAGGTTGGAGCCGGTGTCCCCCATGAAGCTCGAGGCGGGCGGGAAGCCGTGCCGCAGGAAGCCGAGCGCGGCGCCCGCGGTCAGCGCGGCGAGGACGCCGGCCTCGTTGCGTTCGAGCGACAGGGCGATCGTCGCCAGGGTCACCGCGGCGATCACGCAGACGCCCGCGGCGAGCCCGTCGACCCCGTCGAGGAAGTTGATCACGTTGACCACGGCGACGATCCCGAGCACGGTCAGCGGATAGGCCCAGCCATGCAGCTGGAAGCCGCCGATGAAGGGAAGCGTCAGGTTTTCCACCCGCACCCCGGCCAGCACGGGGATCAGCGAGGCGCCGATCTGACCGACGAGCTTCGGCAGCGCCGGCAGGTCGTAGATGTCGTCGAGGACGCCGACCGAGGCGATCGCGATCCCGCCGATCATGATCGCCCGGCTCTCTCCATCCCCGGGCAGCCAGATCCAGCCTGCCACCTCGACCCCGACCAGGATCGCCAGCCCCGACAGCCGCGGCATCGGCTTGTCGTGGAGGCTGCGCTCCTTCGGATAGTCGATCGCCCCGACCCGGAAGGCGAGCCGCTCGGCGTAGGGGACGACCAGCCAGGCGATCGCCGCGGCGGCGATGAACGCGAGTAGGGCATCGGTGGTCGCGGCCAAATTTCAGTCCCGCGTCGGTCGAGGTGCGAGGTCCCGTCCGGCGGCCCCGGACCGGGTCAGATTACGGATATACGGCGACGGCGCCGAGCACCGCCGCGACGAGCAGGCTCGGGTCGCGCGGATTCAAGACCCCGACCGGATCGCTCCGCTTGCGCAGGTCCAGTTCCGCCGGGTCCTCCAGCACCCGCAGCCGGCCTTCGTGGATCAGCACCTCGTCGACCCCGCCCATGCGCCCGCTGAAGGTCGTGTAGACGGGGGTTCCAAGGGCGACGGCCTCGCGGTTCATCGTCCCCCCCGCGCTGACCACGAGATCGGCGCAGGCGATCAGGCTCTGCGCGTCGATCGCCTGCTCGGGGATCAGCAGGTTCGGCGCCCCCAGCGCCCGTGCCGCCTCCGCCTGCTGCTCGGTGCGGGGGACGATCACCGCCTGCGCTTCGCCGTCGGCCTCGGCCAGCCGGCGCACGGTGGCGGCGTAGAGGTCGTTGCGCTCGTGGTACTCGGAGGTCTCCGGCGGCGGCCGCACCACCGTGATCACTTTGCCCCGATCGAGCCCGAGGTCGTCGATGATCCCTTCGTCGGGGACGAAGTCGTAGAGGTAGTACTCCTCCTTCAGCCCGGGATAGCGGAAGAGCTTCTTCGACTTCGCGCCGATCTTGCGCAACCGGTCGACCGGGATCGCCTCCGGGGCGAGCACCCGGGTCGCCGCACGGAAGGCGATCTGCCGCTGCAGGTTGGCGAACTCGTAGTCCTGCATCTGCACCGAGGGGATCCGCAGCAGCGAGCAGACGACGCCGAGGTCGACCGACCCGTGCGCCAGCGCCAATTCCGGCCGCTTCGCCCAGACCACTTTCGACAGGGCCCGCGAGCGCGACTCGAGCGCCCGCACCTTCCCCAGCTTCGAGGCGCCCCCATGCTCGCCGACCACCGTGTAGTGCATCCCGAGCCGGTCGAGGATCCCCACCGTCTGCCCGTACTCGCGCGTGGTGATGAACACCTCGTCCCCCCGCGCCTCGAGCCGCTCGATGATCGG
>JAFDWD010000999.1 GCA_018268695.1 Actinomycetota bacterium | reverse complement strand
TCGATGTGGACCGGGATCCCGGTCTTCAAACTGACCGAGGCCGAGACCAAGAAGCTGATCCGCATGGAGGAGGAACTACACAAGCGGGTGATCGGCCAGGAGGCCGCGATCACCCCCGTCTCGAAGGCGATCCGCCGCTCCCGTGCCGGGATCAAGGACCCGAAGCGGCCGGCCGGCTCGTTCAGCTGCCTCGGCCCCTCCGGGGTCGGCAAGACCGAGCTCGCCCGCACGCTCGCCGACTTCTTGTTCGACGACGAGGAGGCGATGATCCGGATCGACATGTCCGAGTACATGGAGAAGCACGCGGTCAGCCGCCTGGTCGGCTCGCCCCCGGGCTACATCGGCTACGACGAGGGCGGCCAGCTCACCGAGGCCGTGCGCCGCAAGCCGTACTCGGTGCTGCTCCTGGACGAGATCGAGAAGGCCCACCCCGACGTCTTCAACATCCTGTTGCAGATCCTCGAGGACGGGCGCCTCACCGACGCCCAGGGCCGCACGGTCGACTTCCGCAACGCGATCGTGATCATGACCTCGAACATCGGCGCGGCCGAGATCTCGAAGAACACCTCGATCGGCTTCACCGTCTCCGACGACGAGACGGGGATGTCCTACGACGACATGAAGAACCGGATCATGGGCGACCTCAAACGGGTCTTCCGTCCTGAGTTCCTCAACCGGATCGACGAGGTCATCGTGTTCCACAAGCTGGCCAAGGACGAGGTCAAGGAGATCATCGACCTGATGATCAACCGGGTCCGTGTCCAGGTCGCCGAGCACGAACTCCAGCTCGACATGACCGAGGAGGTCAAGGACTACCTGGTCGACAAGGGCTGGGACCCGGCGATGGGCGCGCGTCCGTTGCGTCGGGCGATCCAGCGCTACATCGAGGATCCGCTGGCCGACGAAGTCCTGCGCGCCGGTCCGATGACCCCGGGCTCGACCGTGATGTTCACCCGTGATGCCTCGGGCGACGAGGAAGACAAGCCGCTGCGGCTGGAGATCATCCCGCCGAGCAACAAGTCGCCGCTCGACGAGGCCGAGCGACCGAAGGCGGGCGTCGGGGCGAAAACCGAGGGCGACGGCGTCCACGGCCACGAGGCCGACGCGGGCGACGACGACCACTCCGAGCACTAGGAACAGAGCAGCGATGAGGGAACCCGGCCGCAGCGCGATCGGCACCTGGAGCGGCGGCCGGTTCCTTCATTTCGGTGAGGCGATCGAGGAGGATCGTCTCACCGCCCTGCTGCGCCCGGGGGAGGGAATCGACACGGTCCTCACCGCCGACGCCTATGGCACCGGTGGGGCCGACGCCGTCCTCGGGCGCGCGCTCGAGGGCGTCGCCCGCGAGGAGTACTCGCTGGTCGGCGCCGTCGGCCATGACTTCTACGAGGGTGAGCGCAACGGGCCGAAGGGCTTCCCGCGCTTCACCGATCCGTCGTTGCGCGGGTCCGACGAGTACGCGTCCTACCTGCGGATGGCGACCGAGGCCCAGCTCGAGCGGCTCGGGGTCTCGCAGCTCGACGTGCTGCTGCTCCACAACCCGGACCGCATCGGCTACTCCTCGGAGGTCGTCTGGGACGGGATGGAGGCGCTGCGCGACGCGGGCCTGACGGCGAAGATCGGTGTCGCACCCGGTCCCGCCAACGGCTTCACCCTCGACCTGATCTCCTGCCTCGAGCGCTTCGGCGACCGGATCGACTGGGCGATGATCATCCTCAACCCGGTCGAGCCGTGGCCGGGCGAGCTGGTGCTCGACGCCGCCGCCCGCCACGACGTCAAGGTCATCACCCGTGTGGTCGACTACGGTGGCCTCTTCTGGGACGACCTGCGCCCCGGGATGGAGCTGGC
>JAFDWD010000998.1 GCA_018268695.1 Actinomycetota bacterium | reverse complement strand
GGCCGCGAGGTCGTCGGGGCGCACCTTGGAGAGGGCACCGCCGAAGCGGCCGAAGGGGGTGCGGGCGACTCCGTAGATGTAGGCGGCGCTCATCGACGGGACCCTAGCGGCGCCGCGCCCCTCCGACACCTAGCCGAGCTCGGCCAGGCGGGAGACCGTCTGCGCGCAGACCTCGTCGGCCCATGCGGGCGGGTCGGCGACTTTGTTCGAGACCCAGACCTTGTCGATCCCGAGCTTCGCCATCTCCGCCATCTCGGCGAGGAAGCCGTCGACGTCGTCAAGCGGGTTGGCCCCCCAGATGATCGTCTTCTCGATCTCGCCATAGTCGCGGCCCTCGTTCTCGCAGTGGCCCTTCAGCACCTCGAGTTTGTGGGCGACCACGTCGCGTTCGCCGCCGAACAGATTGCACGCATCGGCGTACCTGGCGACCAGGCGAAGCGTCTTTTTCTCCCCCGATCCGCCGATCATGAGCGACGGGCGCGGCCTGGAGATCGCCGGCGGCGAGTTCAGCGTTTCCTTCAGCCGGTAGTGCTTGCCCTCGTAGGACCCGTTGTCGTCGGACCACATCTGGAGGCAGATCTGAATCGCCTCCTCGAGGCGCTCGAACCGCTCGGCCATCGGCGGATAGGGCACGCCGAGCCCTTCGTGCTCCTCCTCGAACCAGGCGGCGCCGATGCCGAGCTGGGCGCGCCCGCCGGACAGCACGTCGAGGGTCGTCAGCGTCTTCGCCAGCAGGCCCGGATGACGGTAGGTCACGCCGGTGACGAGGAGGCCGAGGCGCATCCGCTCGGTCTGGGCGGCGATGAAGCCGAGGGCGGTGTAGCCCTCGAGCATCGGTTCGGTGTGCGCGCCGACCGGCGGGATCTGGAACCAGTGGTCCATCAGCGTGAACTGGTCGGCACCGCCCTCCTCGGCGGCGCGGGCGGTGGCCGCGAGGGTCGGCGCGATGTTCTCGGGGCCGCCCTCGTAGGTGAAGTTGGGGTTGTGGATCGCGAGCTTCAAATCTCTCCTTGGGACTGGGATGGAACCCGAGGGAGACTAGGGAGGCGCGATCGTCGGCTAGACGCCCTCGCCCCCGTCGACCACCTCGGCGACGGCCCCCGCGGCGAGCACCGTGCGGCCGAGCCGGGTCGGGGTGTAGTCGAGGCCGCCCACCCCGGTGTGCACCTGGGCGCGGATCAGGGACGCGTGCTCGAGCACCTGCACGCCCTCCGCGACCAGCCGCCGCAGCCGCAGACGGGTCGGGTCGTCGACCCGTCTCGCCGTCCCGTCCGGCGCCATCGCGGTCGCGATCCCCTCGACGGTCGCCCCGGCGCCATCGCCCGGCCCGCCGACCGTCACCTCTTCCTCGGGGTCCTCCCACTCCGCGCCCGGCCCGAAGGCCTTGGCCATCACCTCGGCCGCCAGCGTCGGCAACGGCAGCTGGTCGAGCCGCTCGATCTCGCCTTCCAGCACGTCCCCCTCCATGCCTCTGTCGGCCCTGCCGCCGAAGAGCACCATCCCGCCTTCCTTTCCGTGTCCTGTCGAAACCGGCCGCCCGAACGGGCAACGCGAGGGCAAGGATAGGCACGAGGACGGACCCGGCGCGGTTCG
>JAFDWD010000997.1 GCA_018268695.1 Actinomycetota bacterium | reverse complement strand
GGGTCGGAGAGCACGCACTCGGCCGACTTCGAGCGACCGATCGTGGCGCGGGGGCCGTCGAAGACGTAGCGGCGGTCGTCGAGCGAGACGACCGCGCGGGTGGAGACCAGCGCGCGGACGTCCTGCTCCGGTTCTTTCGGCCGCTGGCGGTCGCGCTCGCGGACCGCCGAGTAGACCATCGTGTGGCCCTCTTCGCCCTGCCGCGGCGCCTCGCCCTCGCGGACCGGCGCCTTCACCATCCGCGGCTGGATCCCGAACTCGCCGAGGCGCAGGCGCTCGTCGGTCTGGAACTCGACTGCGGGCCGGGTCAGCAGGTCGTAGCCGCGCTTGCGGGCGTGCTCGAGCAGGTAGCCGGACAGCTCCTGCTCCAGCGAACGCTCGTAGCCTTCGAGCTTCGCGCGGTCCTGCTTGGAGAGGAAGACCGTGTACTCGTTGGGGACGTAGACCCGCTGCACCGAGGCGGTCTTGTGCGCGTCCATTTCCTTGGCCAGTTTGCGGGCCAGTTCGACCGGCTGGACCTCGGAGCTGAAGGCGCGCGAGAACACGCCCTCGACGAGGCCTTCGATCCCGGACTCCAGTTTGCGCAGTAGGGCTATGGGAACGGTTCCTTTGTCATGGCAGGGTCAAGTCTCCGCGTCTGCGGAGGAGTCCGCGAATTCTAGGGCAGGACCAGCCCATGGCCGAGGACGAGGAAGGCGCCTACCGCCGCGGCGACCCCGAGCACCCCGAGTCGCAGGCCGACGTGGCGTGAGCCGCCCTCGGAGTGTTCGGCCAGCTCGCCGAGCGAGTCCTCGATCGCGCCGCCGAGCTCCTCCAGCGAGGGGCGGTTGTGCGGGCGGGGGTCGAGGCAGGCGTCGATCTCCTCCGCCAGCTCCCGCGGCAGGTCGGGCCGCAGGCGCCGCAGCGGGCGGGCGCGGCGGCCGATCGAGCGGACCGTGGCGACGGCGTTGCCGCGCCGGTGCGGGTTCTCGCCGCTCCAGCACTCGTAAAGGGTGAGGGCGAGCGAGTAGACGTCGGCCTCCGGGCCCGCCTCGAGGCCCTCCGCCTGCTCCGGGGACATGTAGGCGAGGGTGCCGACCACGTCGCCGGTGGCGGTCAGCCCGCCCGCGTCGGCGATCAGGGCGATGCCGAAGTCCATCAGCTTCGCCCGCGGCTGGCCGTCGACGACCTGGACGTTCTGCGGCTTGATGTCGCGGTGGATGACGCCGCGCGAGTGGGCGTGGTCGAGCGCCTCGCAAAGGGCGGCGCCGATCGCCCCGATCTCGCGGTCGGAGAGGACGTCTTCGGTGGCCAGTCGGGCCAGCGTGTCGCCCTCGACCAGCTCGGAGACGAGGAGCGCGTTGCCGTCCTCCTCCCCCATCTCGTACAGGGTCGCGATCCCGGGGTG
>JAFDWD010000996.1 GCA_018268695.1 Actinomycetota bacterium | reverse complement strand
TCCTGCCAGCTGATCATCGGCACGATCGGCGGCGCGGTCGAGGAGGGCTCCTCGGCCTGGCGCGTGCAGGAGGAAAAGCGGATCGCCGAAGAGATGGAGCGGCGCAAACGCGACGAGGAAGAGCGCAAGAAACGCGAGGAGGAAGAGAAAGCTCGCATCCAGGCGCAGCAGGCCAAAGAAGCCGAGGAAGAAGTGGCGAAACAGGCCGCCGCGAAAGCCGAGGCCGACAAACAGAAAGCCGCCGCCGAGGCCGCCGCGAAAGCGGCGCCCGCAGCTCCGGCCCAGGAGGCTCCCAAAGCCGAGCAGCCGCAGGCGCCGGCGCCGCAGCAAGCCGCTCCGGCCACGCCGCCGGCCGAGGCTCCCAAGGCTGAGGCGGCGCCTGCCGCCGAGGGCAACGCTCCCGCGGCAGAGAGCACCGAGACCACTGACACCCAGAAAGGGGATTCGTGATGGCGCAGGTCACCGCCGCCGACGTGAAAGCCCTCCGGGACCGCACCGGGGCCGCGATGATGGACAGCAAAGCCGCGCTGGTCGAGGCCGACGGAGACATCGACCGGGCGATCGAGCTGCTGCGGGTGAAGGGCCAGGCCTCCGCCGCCAAGCGCGAAGGCCGGGGCACCGAAGAGGGGGTTGTCGCCTCCTACATCCACGCCAACAACAGCGTCGGCGCGATGGTCGAGGTCCAGTGCGAGACCGACTTCGTCTCCCGCAATGAGGACTTCCAGGTCTTCGCCTACCAGGTCGCCCTGCACGTCGCGGCGACCGCGCCGCAGTACGTGTCGACCGACGAAATCGACGCCGATGCCCGTGAGGCCGAAAAGCGCGTCTTCGAAGAGAAGGCGAAGGAAGAAGGCAAACCGGACAACATCGTCGAGAAAATCGTCGAGGGCCAGCTGAACAAGTGGGCCTCGGAAGTCGCGTTGCTAGACCAGCAGCACGTCAACCCGGCCCACGACTCGAAGACGATCGAGGAGCTGCGCCAGGAGCTGGCGGCGAAGACCGGAGAGAACATCCGGATCGCCCGCTTCTCCTACTTCAAGGTCGGCGGAGGCGAGTAGGCGCTCGATGGCCGGGGAGCGGTTCGGTCGCATACTCCTGAAGCTCTCGGGAGAGGCCCTGATGGGGGGCCAGTCCTACGGCACCGACGGTGCCGAGGTCGACCGGATCGCGACCCAGGTCGCCGCCGTGCGCGAGCGCGGCG
>JAFDWD010000995.1 GCA_018268695.1 Actinomycetota bacterium | reverse complement strand
GTCGGACAGGTGGTGGACGCGGCGATCGTCGACGGTGCCGCCTCGGTCACCGGCATGCTCCACGGCTTCCTCGAGCTGGGCGCCTGGCGGGACGATCGCGGCGTCAACCTGCTCGACGGCGGCGCGCCCTTCTACGACACCTACGAGTGCTCCGACGGGAGGTGGGTGGCGGTCGGCGCGCTCGAGCCGCAGTTCTACGCGGCGCTCCTGGAGGCGCTGGGGATGGCGGGCGAGGAGGAGATCGCCAACCACCTCGACCCGGCGACCTGGCCCGCGATCCGCGCGCGCTTCACCGCCAAGTTCGCCGAGCGGCCGCGGGACGAGTGGCACGAGCTCTTCGCCGACTCCGACTGCTGCGTCGCCCCGGTGCTCTCGATGCGCGAGGCCCGCGAGGACGGCCACAACCGCGACCGCGGCGTCTTCGTCGACGTCGACGGCATGCCCCAACCCGCCCCCGCCCCCCGCTTCAGCGCCACCCAACCCGAGCCTCCCCGTTGACGGGCCGAAAACCCGTCTATATGTCAGGTTTTCGGCCCGTCGACACGGTGCGATGAACCGGCGGGTGGCGATCGTCACGGGGGCCGGGCGGGGGATCGGGGCGGCGACGGTCGCCGCGCTCGCGGCCGACGGCTGGAGCGTCGTCGCCGTCGACCGCTGCTCCCCCGACCGGCGACTGCCCTATGCGATGGCGAGCGAGCGGGAGCTCGACGAGGCCGTCGCGGCGGCCGGCAGGCTGGTCGGGCGCGACGACGTGGCCCGGGCCGTGGTCGCCGACGCGAGCGATCGCGACGCCATCGCCGCCGTCATCGAGGGGGCGGAAGCGTGGGGCGACCTCGACGCCTTCGTCGCCAACGCCGGCGCGATCGCCGGTGGCGTCCCCGCCTGGGAACTGCCCGACGAGGAGGGGCGGGCGCTGATCGAGGTCAACCTCGAGGCGGTGATGCTTGCCGCCCGCCTCGTCGTCCCGACCCTCCTGGGACGCCCGCGCCCGCGCTCCGGCCGCTTCGTCGCCGTCACCTCCTCCGGCGCGACCCGTGGCATGCAGGGCCTCGCCGCCTACGGCGCCGCGAAGGCCGGCGTCGTCGGCTTCGTCCGTGGCCTCGCCGCCGACCTCCATGGCTCCGGCGTCACCGCCAACGCCGTCTCCCCCGGCTCGACCGACACGCCGCTCCTCGCCGAGTCCGCCCGCCTCTTCGACCTCCCGTCCCCGCGCGACTTCGCCCCCCGCCAGCCCCTGGAGCGCCTGCTGAAGCCGGCGGAGGTCGCCGCGACCATCGCCTTCCTCCTCGGCCCCGGTGGCAGCGGCATCACCGGCGCCACCCTCCCCGTCGACGGCGGCCTCACCATCTGACCCCCTGCACCCCGCACCCTGCCCCCGCACCCTGCACGCTTGTCTCGCTATGCGAGACAAGCGTGCAGGGTGCGGGGTGGCGGCTAACGGGTCGCGGCGTTCTGCGGCTCGATCGGCTCGCGGGGGGCCGTCATCGTCGGGGCGCCGACGCCGCAGCTGAAGCACTCCTCGGGTTCCTCGCCGGGCTCCTCGTGGAGGACGTCGGCGGAGATCGTCGTCCAGGCCACCACCGCGCCGATCAGTGCCAGCACCGCGCAGACGACCATGCCGACGTGGAAGCCGTGGGTCATCTGGTCCGGTTCGTAGAACTTGTCCCCGGTCAGCCCGGCGATCGACGGGATCACCGCCACGGCGAGGAGGCCCGCCACCCGCGCCACCGCGTTGTTGACTCCCGACGCGATCCCCGAGTTGGCCGAGTCGACCGCCGCCATCACCGTCGCGGTGACCGGCGCGACGACCAGGGTCAGGCCGAGGCCGAAGACGATCACCGCCGGCAGCACCGTCGAGACGTAGCTGTCGCCAGGGTTGATCCGCAGCATCAGGAGCATGCCCGCAGCGATGATCAGCGGGCCGAGGGACAGCGGGATCCGCGGGCCGATCCGCTGCGCCAGGGCGCCCGCCCGCGCCGAGCCGACCAGCATCAGCGCGGTGACCGGCAACGAGGCCGAGCCGGCCGCGATCGGCGAGTAGCCCATCGAGATCTGGAGGAAGCTGACGAGGAGGAAGAAGACGACGCCGAGCGCCGCGTAGACGACGAAGGTGACCGCGTTGGCGGCGCTGAACTGGCGCGAGCGGAAGACCCGCAGCGGCAGCATCGGATTGGGGCTGCGCAGCTCCTGCCAGAAGAAGCCGACCAGGGCGGCGATCCCGATCACCGCGGTGGCGACGACCGCCGCCGATCCGCCTTCGGGCGCCTCGATCAGCGCGTAGGTGGTGCCGCCGAGCCCGACCGCCGCCAGCACCGCGCCGCCGTAGTCGAGGCGACCGGTCGCGGTCGGATCGCGCGACTCGGGCACGTGGCGCGCCGCCGCCCAGATGACGAAGGCGCCGAGCGGCAGGTTGATCAGGAAGATCGCCCGCCAGGAGATCGCGCCGATCAGCCAGCCGCCGACCAGGGGGCCGATCGCCCCGGCGACGCCGCCGAGGCCCGACCACGCGCCGATCGCCCGCGCCCGGTCGGTCGGCCGGAAGCTGGCCTCGATGATCGCCAGGCTCCCCGGGGTCAGGAGCGCCCCGCCGATCCCCTGGACCAGCCGGGCGAAGATGAGCAACTCGACGTTCGGCGCCACCGCGCAGAGGAGCGAGGCGAGCGTGAACAGCATCACCCCGGCCTGGAACACCCGTCGCCGCCCGAGCCGGTCCCCGAGGCTGCCGCCGAGCAGGATCAGCGACGCCAGCGTCAGCAGGTAGCCGTTGAGGATCCACTGCAGGGCGCTGGTCGAGGCGTTCAGGTCCTCGCCGATCTTCGGCAGCGCCACGTTGACCACGGTCGAATCGAGGAACGCCATCCCCGATCCCGCGATCGTCACCGCGAGCAACCACCTCCCGGCCCCGCTGGAAAACGCGACCCCAGACGAGTTCGCCTCCACGCATTGAGACTAGCTGGCGTCCTCGGCGTGGTAGGTCTCGAGCAGGGCCATTTCGCGATCGTGCCTGGGGAAGAGGAAGAAGACGACGGCGATGCCGATCGCGACGGCGATCATCCCGGCGGCGTAGGTCCAGTCGCCGCCGTCGAGGAAGGACGTGCGGGCGGCGCCGACGATGGCGTGGGCGTATTCGGGGTACTGCTGGGCGGTGTTGGCGGCGCTGGAGAAGGACTTGGTCAGTTCGTTCTGGACCTTCTCGCTGACGCTCGCGGCGTTGGGGGACGCGGCGATCTGTTCGGCGAAGGACTTGGCGTAACCCGCGGTCAGGAGGGCGCCGAAGATCGACTGCATGATGGCCCCGCCGAGGTCGCGCTGCAGGTCGGCGGTCCCCGAGGCCATCCCGGCCCGCTTCACCGGCACCGAGCCGGTCAGCGAGCGCGAGGCCGGGGTGCCCGCGAAGCCGACCCCGATCCCCATCAGCAGGAAGCCGAGGCCGACCGGGAAATAGGAGGCGCCCTCGTCCCAGAGCAGGAACATGACGAGGAAGGCGAGCAGGCAGAAGGTGTCCCCGACCAGCAGGGTGAAGCGCGAGCCGCGCGACTCGACCAGCTTCGCCGACTGCGGCGCGACGAGGATCATGCCGATCGCGCCGGGGAGGATGGCCAGGCCGGCCTGTAGGGTCGAGTAGCCGAGCACGTTCTGGACGAACTGCTGGCCGATGAACATCGCCCCCATCAGCGACCCGAAGACGATGATCCCGGCGAGCGCCGCCACCCAGAAGGTCGGTCGGGCGGCGACGTGGAGGTCGTACAGCGGGTTCTTCGCGCGGCGTTGTCGCATGACGAAGGCGGCCGCCCCGGCGACCGCGACGATGCCGAGGATCACCGCCGTCTTCCCCTTGCCCGGTTCGGGCGCGAGGTTGATCGCCAGTACCAGGGTGCCGACCATGGCGATCGAGAGGATGCCGCCGAGATGGTCGACCGGCTCGGTCGTCTCGTTGACGTGGGCGGGGACGTAGCGCCAGGCGAAGAAGAGCGCGATCGCGGCGAGCGGCGCCGAGACGATGAAGACCGACCACCAGTCGAAGCCTTCGAGCAGCGCCCCGGCGAGCAGCGGCCCGAGCGCCGACATGCCGCCGCCGAGCGCGCTCCAGAGCGCGATCGATTTGGTCCGCTGCGGCCCCGACCAGAGCGCCGTGATCAGCGCCAGCGTGGTCGGGTAGGCCATCCCGGCGGCGACGCCGCCGAAGACCCGGGCGAGGAAGAGCACTTCGGCGGTCGGCGCGATCGCGGCGAGGATCGAGGCGGGGATCGTCAGCGCCATCCCCAGGACCAGCAGGGTCTTGCGGCCGTAACGGTCGCCGATCGCGCCCAGGTACAGCACCGACGCCGCGAGGCCGAGGGAGTAGCCGACCGCGATCAGGTCGACCATCGTCTGGCCCGCGTCGAAGTGCGCGCCGATGTCCGGCAGGGCGACGTTCGCCACCGCCAGGTTCAGGTTGGCGACCCCGGCGACCCCGATCAGCGTCGCCAACACCAGCCCGGCGCGCTTCGGCGCCGAGCCCGCCGCCGAGGTCGAACCGCTCGAGCCCGCCCCAGTGGCCTCCACGCCTAGACCCGTGCCTGGTGACGGGCGCCTGGCTCTGGCGCAGCAATCGGCGTGGCCGGCAAGGACGCAGACCCGAAGGCGTGGCAGCGCCACGTCGAGTGGTCGAGGACGCCGCCGGCCGCGGCGAGGGCCAGCCAGAGACGGCGACCGTTGCCAGGCACGGGTCTCAAACCTCGAACCAGGTTCCGTCCGGACCGAGGTTGCGGAGCGGCGTCTCGCCGACGGTGCTCGCGCAGCCCCATGCCTCGTGGATGTGGCCGAAGACGACCAGCCGCGGCCGCTTCTCCTCGACCGCCGCCAGGAGCGCCTTGCTGCCGAAGTGGGTGTCCGGGTCGCCGCCGTCGCAGTGCCCGTAGGGAGGCGAGTGGAGGACGAGCACGCAGCCCTCCGGCGCCGGGGCGATCATCTCGGTCGCCTCCGCTTCGGAGAGGTCGAAGCTCCAGTCCCAGGGGGTGGTCGGGATGCCCGCGCCGAGGCCGAAGAACTCGACCCCGTCGATCGTCGTCCCGTCCCCGTGCAGGACCGTCGCCGCGTCCCAGCCGGCCGCCGCCGCGCGCAGCGCGTCGAGCGTCTCGTTGTTGCCCGGGACGAGGATCGTCGGCGCCTCGATCGGCGCCAGCGAGCCGATCGTCTCCTCCAGCCCCTCGTGCACGGAGCCGAAGTCACCGGCCCCGATCACCACGTCGGCCTCGGCCGACATCTCGACCAGGGCGGCCGCCTGGGTCAGGTCACGGTGCAGGTCTGAGAAGGCGAGAACTTTCACGCTGGGAATCTATCCGACCGAACTGCCGCGGACGCCACACCTTCCAGGAGCGCCGCGGCGTCACTCCCTCCTCTTCCTCGCGCACGCTGAGGTCGAAGAAGAGGAAGGTCCCGCCGAGGGCGGTGAAGGGGATCAGCAGGGCGAAGACGAGGGAGCCGATCAGGTTGATCCAGATCAGCGGCAGCGCGGTGAAGATCAGGGCGAAGGTGAGGATCGGCCCGGTCGCGATCCCGATCACATAGAAGACGAGGATCACCCGGGCGGTCCGCACCCAACGTCCCCGCACCAGGCGCAGGCTGCCGCGGAAGGAGTCGCGGAAGCTCTTGTCGGTGAAGAGCACTTCCTGCTGGACGAAGGCCCAGCCGACCAGGTAGCGGATCGCGAACGGGAGGCCGATCACCGTGATCACCAGGGCGATCACGCCGAGCGTCGCCAGGAGCTGCGCGCCGACCACCCGCCAGAAGCGCTCGCGCACCCCGCGCAGAGCGCCGCGGAAGCCGACCTCGCGGCCGCGCAGCGCTTCGCGGGCGACGACGATCACGATCGCCGCGACCAGCGCCTGGGCGACCGGCCGGACCAGTTGTTCGAGCAGGTCGGCCCAGGCCAGGTTCACGCCGGAGCCGTCCGGATGGTTCGATTCGGAGATCAGCCCGGCGAGGATGTTGGTCGCCCCGATCAGCACCAGCGCGGCGGCCGCCACCGGCAGGAAGACCGTCCAGTGGCGGCCGTAGAACTGCCGCGCGGCACGGAGGATCTGCCCCAGCGCCCGTCGCCGCCAGAGCGTGTCGATGTCGACCGGCCGCCAACGGGTGACGACGACGAAGAGGACGATCAGAAGCGCCAGCCCGCCCACCGTCAACGCCGCCGCGACCGGCGATTCGGCGTCGAGGTTGATGATTTCCGAGGCGGTGGCGACGGCGCCGCAGAACGCCTTCGTCACCTGTGGCCCGGCGAGCGTCCCTCCCGGCAGTCGCGGGCTGGTGGTCCGCTGCTTCTCCATCCAGGCGAACGGTTCCCGCCACACGGTCTTGGTCTGGGGACCGGTCGGGCCGTTGTTGTAACCCTTTTCGCGTTCGCCCCAGCGGCCGTAGTAGGAGGTCCAGGCGAACGGCCCCGAGGTCCTCACCCCGTTCGGCATCAAGATCGGCCGCAGGGTCAGTTCGCGCAGCGGTTCGGTGGTGTTGTCGCAACCGAGCCCGGACCCGTGCTGGCCGTTCTCGACGTAGACCGCCGAGTCGTAGAAGGTCGCGTGCGAGCCCGCCGCGGGATAGACGATCGGGTGCGTGCCTTCCTTCTGCACCTTGCCGTCTTCCCAGGAGGCGCGCTCTCCGCCGGCGTGCTGGAAGAGGATCACTTCGTCCGGTTCTTCGTGCAGCGCGGCGGCCGGCGTTTCCGCGTCGAAGGTGATCTGCATCCCCTCCCAGTCACCCTCGTGGAGGTCGTTGAACTGGTTGAAATACCAGAAGAACCAGTACTGCAGGGCGAAGCCGGTGTGACCCTTTTCGCGGGCGATGTGGGCGTAGGTGACGGCGGGCGCCTTGCCTTCCTCGAGCAGCTTCTCGAACGCCCTCGCGTACACACAGGTGTCGCCGAGCGCCCGGCCTTCGAGGTTCAGGTACCAGTCACCGCGCAGCCCCGCGATGTCGGCGGCGGTCGGCGCGTTGCCGACCGTGTGCAGCTTCCCGTCGGCGAAGTGCTGCAGCTCCACCGACGGGTTGCCAAGCACCGTGTCGACCGAGGTCGGCTGGTACTGCTCGGCGGAGGTTTCGCAGGGCGGGTTTTCCTCCTTGCGCAGCTCGACGATCGGGACGTATTTTTCGGCCAGTTCTTCGGCCGCGGACTCCGGCTTCGGCGTCGCCCCTCGCGCCGCGACCGGCGTCAGCGCGAGCAGCAGCAGCGCCGAGACGAGGACGAGCAGGCGACGCGGCCGCTTCACGCGGCCCAACCTACCTTCCCGCGCCCCCGGCGGAAAGGGTCAGACCGCGGTCTCGGCGACCGGTTCGTCCTCGGGGACGTCGCCTTCTTCGACTTTGCCCCCGGGCATGAATTTCAGCGCGATGACGAAGGCGATCGCCAGGGCGACGGCCATCCCGTAGAAGACGTCCCGGGTCGCTTCGGCGAAGGCCATCGGCACGGCGCCGAAGACCTCGCCCGCCTTCGGGCCGAGCGCGTGGCCGATCGCCTGGCAGGCGG
>JAFDWD010000994.1 GCA_018268695.1 Actinomycetota bacterium | reverse complement strand
TGGTCTGCCCCGCTCCGCGGGCGCCGAACGCTTCGCGGGCGGCGGCGACGTTCAGCTGCTGGACCCCCTGGGAGATCACCGAGCCGCCTTCGCAGAGGCCGTTGGAGGAGATCGCCGCGGTTCCGGCGCCACCGAGCGCTGCGACTTCCGGCGCCCGCGACGGGGTGACCGAGGTGACCCCCGGGATCGCCGCCAGGGCGGGCAGCCCGGCGGGCGCGACCGAGAGCACCAGCGTCTGGTAGCGATCACTGACGGTCAGCACCTCGGCCCCGGTCGCCTTCACGGCTTCCACCGCGGCGGCCGCCCCTGCGGAAAAGTGGGCTTCGACGACTACCCGGCCGCCGTCGCGGACGAGGCCGCCGTCGCTTTCGCGCGGCAGCCCGAGCGCTTCCGCCTGGCCGGCGAGCGACAGCGAGCGGACCGCCGGGGTAGCCAGCGCTTCGAGTTCCGGCGAGAGCGCCGAGGAGCTCGTCACGTTCACTACGGGCGCGTCCGCGGCCGCCGTCCCCGGTGCGAGCAGGCCGAGGGCGACGAGCACCGCGGCGAGCGGTGCGAGGGCAAGGGTTGACTTTGCGCGCCTGGACCTTCCGGGCATCCACTGACCGTATCGACCATCCCGGCAGATCCTTTAGCGGCCGACCCTCGTGGGCGTACGCGTGCGTTCAGCGATGCCCGCGGTGATGTGGCGCCAGCCTCTTGACCCGGAACTTGAAAGTGGCGGGTTCGCTGACCGTGCCCGCCGCATCAATCGCCTCGGCAGAGAATGCGTGCTTGCCAACCTTGAAGTGGGCGGAGAAGTTCGCCTTGCAGGGCTTGAAGCTGCCCTTGTCGATCTTGCAACGGAAGGTCGTTCTCGTAGAGGCGCTGGACCGGAGTCCAAATTCCAATCTGATCGACTTCTTTCGGGTCTTCACGACCTTCCTCGGGTGACGGTAGATCGTCACCACCGGCCGCGGGGGCACCACCTTTTCGATCGCGAATCTGTACGTCGCGGTGCCGGTGTGGCCGGCAACATCGGTGGCGGCCACCTTGAACTCATGGCCACCGATGGAAAGTGGCGCCGGCGGCGTATAGCTGGAGGCGCAGGGCGCCGGCGAAGCTCCGTCCAACGAGCAGGTGAAGGTCGCTCGGCGGTTCGCCACGAACGAGAACGTCGGCGGGTTCAGAACGGTGGGTGAGCCGGGACCACTGATCGTCACCGTCGGCGGCAGGGCCAGGGCGGCGACCGCCGAGTCGGCGTCGACCAGGCCGGCGCCGATCGCGTCCGGCCCGTAGAAGCCGAGCGCGTTGCTGCCCACCGGCCGCGCGGTCGCTTCGAGGTCGGCGCGCACCTGGGTGTTGGTCGCGCCCGGGTTGGCGGAGCGGATCAGCGCCGCCACCGCCGCCGCGTGCGGAGCCGCCGCCGAGGTCCCGCAGAAGCGGAACCTGCCTTCGCGGAACCCGTAGAAGAACGTGGTCGAGC
>JAFDWD010000993.1 GCA_018268695.1 Actinomycetota bacterium | reverse complement strand
CTCGCCCCGTGGGCGACGGCGATGGCGCGGACGATCGAGAGGCCCAGGCCGTGGTGGTCGTCGTTGGGGCCGGTGCGCCCGGTGCCGAGGCGCTGGAAGGGTTCGAAGAGGCGGTCGACCTCGCCGGGCGGGATCGCCGGGCCGTCGTTGGCAACCGCGATGAAGGGACCGCCCGGGGCCGTGCCGGTCCGTACGTGGAGGGATCCGCCCGAGGCGTTGTGGCTGATCGCGTTGTCGACGAGGTTGCGGACCAGGCGCGCGGCGAGGGCGCCGTCGCCGGCGGCGGGGGCCGGGTCGAGCTCGGTGTCGACCCGTAGGCCGCGGGCGGCCGCCTCGGGACCGGCGTCGCGGAGGACCGTCGCGGCGAGCGCCGCCAGGTCGAAGGGCTCGCGCCGGCCGAGGCCGCGCTCGCTCGACGCCAGCGTCAGCAGGGACTCGAGCAGGCGCTCCTGGTCCTCGCCGAGCGCCAGCAGCCGGCGGGAGGTCGCACGGAAGGAGTCGATGTCCGCGTCGGGGTCCGTCAGCGTCTCCTCCAACAGCGCCCGCCACAGCGTCATCGGCGTGCGCAGCTCGTGCGCGGCGTTGGCGACGAAGCGCTGCTGGGCGCCGAAGGCGGTCTCGAGGCGGGAGAGGAGGTCGTCGACGGTGTCGGCCAGGTCCTTCAGCTCGTCCTTCGGCCCGGGGAGGGAGAGACGTTCGTGCAGGTTGCGCTCGGAGATCCGGCGGGCGGTGGCGGTCATCGTGCGCAGCGGGCGCAGGACGCGGCCGGCGACCAGCCAGCCGAGGGCGATCGAGCCGGCCGCCATGACCGCGAGGACGATCCCGGAGCGGAGCAGGCCCTGATGGAGGGCGTCGGTGTTCCGCTGCACCGCGGAGGCATAGGCCTCTTCGGCCATCCGGCGGGTCGGGCCGCTGACGTCCCCGCCCGGCGCCCCGTTCGACGACGTCGGTTGGACGATCAGGTTGACGCCGGTCGAGTTGCGGAAGATCAGGTACGTGACGACGAGCAGCACGATCCCCGAGACGAGGAAGCGCGCGCCGTGGCGCCGCGTCAGGCGCAGGCGGAGGGTGGGCGCG
>JAFDWD010000992.1 GCA_018268695.1 Actinomycetota bacterium | reverse complement strand
GCGATGTGGGCGACGAAGACGACCGGCGCCATCCAGTTGACGAACCGCGAGCGGCCGAGCGCGAACATCGCCGGTAGGAGCAGGTTGACGAGCAGCGCGGCGACCACCCAGAGGCAGAGGAGGGCGGAGAAGACCTGCAACTGGTCGACCTTGGCGGCGTCGAAGCTCTTCGGCAGGACCTCGCCGATCAGCTGCGCGCCGCCGGAGATCAGCACCGCCATCGCCGGGGCCGCCAGCATCATCGAATAGCGGAAGCCCGCCGGGACGGTGTCGGCGATCACCTCGCGCCAGTCGACCAGCGCGCCGCGCCGCATGTCGGCGATCCGCGACATCCCCAGGGCGAAGCCGGTGGCGGCGACCAGGTAGGAGGCGAAGAGGTAGGCGTAGGAGAGGACGGTCGCGTCGCCCGGGTCGTACTTGCCGGCAAAGGCGAGGGAGACGACGAAGAGCGCGTTGAAGGCGAGGTAGATCAGCGTGCTGCCGAGGATCAGGCCGACCGGGCGGGCGAGGCCGCGGGCGCTGCGGGGAAGGGCCGGGGCCGGGGCGCGGTCCTCGCGGCCGGCGCGGACGCCCTGCAGCATGATCGCCGAGGTGACCACCGCCATCGCCAGCATCGACCAGCCGAGCGAGAGCTCCCCGGCCGAGCCGGAGACGGCGAGGTAGACGACCAGGCCGGCGAGCGCGCCGGAGATGTAGGCGAGCGCGATGCGGTCGAAGCGGTCGCGGATCGCCAGCACGGTGGCGCCGCCCGCGGCCCAGAGCTGCAGGACCATCGCGATGCCGAGCACCGGTAGCGCTTCGACGGTGACGCTACGGCCCGCGTCGGTGAGCCCGGGGGCGATCAGGTCGGCGAGCTGGGAGGCGAGCGGGATCGTCACGATCGCCACCGGGATCGCGATCAGAATCAGGCCGGCGGCGAACTCCCGGGTCGACATGCGCGGCCGCGCCCCGACCAGGAGCGGTGCCGAGGTGACGCGGATGCTCTGGCTGAAAACCCCGAAGCTCGAGTAGAGGGCGAAGGCGACGAAGAAGCCGTCGGTCTTGCCGCCGACGCCGAAGGAGGAGAGGTAGAGGAGCGCCTGGATGCCCGAGGACCCGGCCATCGCCAGGGTCGCGATCGCCATCGCGACCCCTGCGTGCGCGTGCTTTTCGCGCAGCCCGTCCTTGTGGTCAACCGTCAGGGAGTCGGCACTGGCCGTGGAAGCGCTCATGCCCGACTAACGCGCTGGGACGGCCAGACTTTCCGCGTCGGAAGTAGGGGCGTACCCAGACCGTTTCTTCAGCGTGACGCATGCCACGCCGGCCACGCTCCTAGACGGTTTCCTCCGCGCCGCGGCCGTTCATCCGGAGCGCCCCGCGCTCGAGGTCGCGGGGGAGCATCTCCGCTACGGCGACCTCGCCGAGCGGGCCCAGATCCTCGCCGCCGCGATCCTCGACCGCGAGCCGCACGGGGCGCCGCCGCTGACCGCCGTCTACGCG
This sequence comes from Actinomycetota bacterium, assembly GCA_018268695.1. The sequence goes on along the minus strand of JAFDWD010000992.1, from coordinate 2,947 downwards.
TCCCGCAGCTCCGCCGCCTATGCCGGGGTGCTCGGCGCCCTCTGGGCCGGGCACGGCTACGTGCCGCTCAATCCGGGCTTCCCGCCCGACCGCCTGGCCGAGATGCTGCGCCGCTCCGGCGCCCCGGTCCTGATCGTCGACCAGGAGCGCGCCGCGATCGTCGGCGAGATGCTCCGTGATCTCGACGCCCCGCCGATCGTGATCGACGCGGAAGCGACGATCGCCGCCTGCGCGGGCCGCGCCGACCCGGTCCCGCCCGCCGCCGGCGCCGAGGCGATCGCCTACCTGCTCTTCACCTCCGGCTCGACCGGCCGGCCGAAGGGCGTCGGGGTCACCCACGCCAACGTCACCTCCTTCCTCGCCGCGATCGGGGAGCGCTACGGGTTCGGCCCCGAGGATCGTTTCTCGCAGACCTTCGACCTCACCTTCGACCTCTCGGTCTTCGACCAGTTCGTCACCTGGGACGCGGGCGGCTGCCTCTGCGTCCCGTCGGAGGCGCAGCTGATGTCCCCGGCCCGTTTCATCCGGGACTCAGAGCTCTCCGTCTGGTTCTCGGTGCCCTCGCTCGGCGCGATGATGCGCAAGCTGCGGATGCTGAAGCCGGACGCCTTCCCGACCCTGCGCGCGAGCCTCTTCTGCGGCGAGCCGCTGCCGGTCGAGCTGGCGCGGGCATGGGCGGCGGCGGCGCCGAACTCGACCGTGGAGAACCTCTACGGGCCGACCGAGGCGACGATCGCCTGCACGGTGCAGCCCTTCGATCCGGCCGACGTGAGCGGCGCGGCGGAGTTGAACGGAGTCGTCGCGATCGGTGAGGCCTTCGGCGGCACCCGGACCGTGGTCGCGGGCGCCGACCTGCGCGAGGTCGAGCCGGGCGGGGAAGGGGAGCTGCTGCTGACCGGTCCGCAGCTGACGCCGGGCTACTGGCTCGACGCGGAGAAGACCGCGGCCGCGTTCGTCCATCCGCCGGGCACGGAGGCCGTCCACTACAAGACCGGGGATCGCGTCCGGCGGCCGCTCGCCGCGGGCGAGCCGATCCTCTACCTGGGGCGGATCGACCACCAGATCAAGGTGATGGGGCACCGGGTCGAGCTGGGGGAGATCGAGGCGGTGCTGCGCGAGGCGAGCGGCGTCGACGCCGCGATCGCGGTCGGCTGGCCGCTGACCGACTCGGGCGCCGGGGGCATCGCCGTCTTCATCGCCGACCCGGACGCCGACGTCGCCGCGCTCCGCGAGGCGCTGGCGGAGCGCCTGCCCGACTACATGGTGCCGCGTCGCTTCGAGCTGCTCGAGGAGCTGCCGCTGAACGCCAACGGCAAGTTCGACCGCCGCTCGATGCTGGCCTCGCTGGAGGCCGGCGACCCGCTCAGCGCGGCCCGTACCTGACTTCGGCCGGGCTCCAGTCGATCCCCGCCACGCCCTTCTTCAGCCGGTAGTCGTCGGTCTTCGGGTTGCGGAAGCCGGGGTTGCAGGTGCGCTTGGAGCTCTTGCTGAGCGGCGGATAGCCTTCCCACTTGCAGACCACGTCTTCGCGCTCGGTCCAGTTCGGGAAGCCGCCGCGCCAGTCGGTCCAGCCGCGGTAGATCACGTTGCGTTCCAGCGTCACCCCGCCGAACGGCCCTTCGCGCAGCGCCATCGGCAGGTCGTCCTCGGGGGTCCAGATCGTGTTCTGGCGGATCTTGATCCCGATGGTCGGGCCGAAGATGTGGACGGTCAGCGACGGGCCGCATTCGGTGTTGGCGCAGGGGGCGTCGTTGCGGAGGAAGAGGTTGTCTTCGAGCCGGATCCCTTCGACCGGCCCGCAGACGCCGGAGTTGCCGTTGCCGCAGAGGTCGTTCTGGTCCTTGACGAAGAAGCCTTGGCAGTGGTTGTCGTGCAGGTAGTTCTTGCGGAACACAAGGTGGTCCCCGGTCCACACCGTCTGCAGGCAGTCGGAGTGGTTGCCGTTCTCGTCGACCCCGGTGATCTCGTTGCCTTCGATCAGGAGGCCGACCCCGTCGCCGTTGGCGTCGTGGTAGCGATTCGCCCGGATCGCGTCCTCGCCGTAGGGGCCGGTGAGCTTGTTGCCGACGATCGCCACATCGCTGCACCGGGTCGTGTCGGAGTTGCAGGCATCGATCCCGAAGTAGCCGCCGTAGATGTGGTTGTGGACGATCGAGATCCGCGCCGCCCCCTCCTCGATCTCCACTTCATCGGAGATCTGGAAGCTTTCCAGCGTCACGCCGGACCCCGACAGTTCGGCCCCGTCGATCGTCGCCTTGCCCGCTTCGGCGGGCCGCAGGATCACCGGCGCCCCCTTGCCGTTCCGGTGCAGCGAGAGCTTCCCGTAGGTCCCCGCCTTCAGGCAGACGACCTTCCCGGGCCCGGACGACTGCACCCGCGAGCGGGCGGCATCGAGGCTGCCGACGGTGGCGTCGCAGCGGGTGGGCGCCGGCTTCGCCGCGGCGGTCGCCGCGCCAAGGAGAGCGAGCGCACCGACGCACGCGAAGACCATGGCAAGGCGGCCCGGAAGGCGGGGAAGGGCCATGCGCCACTCTAGATCGGCGTGGGCGGTCCCTGGGGAGGAATTTCGGATGGAAAGGGCGGTCCAAGGGACGCGTGGCGTGGCGGCAAACGCGGCCGTCTCGGCCGCAGCCCCCTGCACGCTTGTCTCGCATAGCGAGACAAGCGTGCAGGGGGCTGGTCGCCGGGGGATGTGCGGGAAGCGCCGGGCCCGGTTCGTACGCCGGGCCCCGAACGGTCGGGAATCTGCGGGGTTCGCAATCCACGTCTGGCGTGGGTTTCTAACCACGCAAGCCTTGCGGTGTTCGAAAACCGCCATATAGGCGCATAAGGAACAGGGCAGATTCCTGACCGTTCGAATCTCGCGCACTTCCACTCGAAACCCTCACGTCCTGGGCGTCTCATCGCGGTCACAGCCAGCCAGGACCGCGATGAGACGCCCAGGACG
>JAFDWD010000991.1 GCA_018268695.1 Actinomycetota bacterium | reverse complement strand
TTCGGCCCGACGAGATAGATGTCCGCTCGCGACAGGATCCGGCTTACAGGCTCGCTGTCGGAAGGCCCCGCTTCGGCGGGGCCTTCCTATTTGTGCGCGACGCGGGAGGGGCGGGCGGGGGCATGCAGGAATCCCGGATCCGGTGTCGGCGGCCGAATACATCCGCAAGTTGCGGATGTAGCGCCGGGGGTTTCGCAATTTTTCTGTCTTAGCGTTTGCTAACCTGGCGCCAACTTCCGCTGAATCTTTGCCACATATCGCAGAGAGCGGGGGACCCAATTAGTGGGGGCGAATCGCGGCCGAGGCCGTGTAGCGCAGCTCTTTCAGCGCGAGCCCGTCAGCTAACCCCGCAAGCGCACCGAAAGAGACATGAACAAATCCCCCCAGCGCCGCGAGGCGACATCCAACTGCTCGGGAGCCCCTGTCCCCAGGGCCTCCACCATCTGGCTTCGCGTCGCGTTGCTCGTCGGGGCCCTGACGGTGCTCGCCTTCGCGATCGCGCCGGGCGCCCAGGCCACCACCGGCGGTGCCTCGCCGATCGCGGCCGAGCCGGCCCCGGAACCCGTCGCGACCGAAGAAGCGGCGGCCACCACCGCCTTCAACGAAGCCGAACTCTCCTTCACCCCGTACCGCTACGCCGGCGCCAGCTGGTACGGGGGCAAGACGATGTGGGGCCGCTCGACCGCCTGCGGCCAGGTGCTTCGCCCGTCGACGATCGGCGTCGCCAACAAGACGCTTCCCTGCGGCACCCCGGTCAAGTTCGTCTGGCACGGCCACTCGATCGTCGCCCCGGTGATCGATCGCGGTCCCTACATCAGGGGCCGTGCCTGGGATCTCACCTCCGCCGCGGCCGAAGCGCTGGAATTCGAAGGAATCGGCCGGATCCAGTACGCGGTCGCGATCGAATACGCGCGCAAGAACCGTTAGCGCGCGTAATCGAGCGTCCGGCACGGTCGGGCGCTCGAGGGCGCACCTCTCGCGGCTGAGGCGGGTTAAAGTTTCCTGCTCAGTAGCCGTTTTACGAGAGGAGTCGTACCGATGTCGAGGACTTCCCGGTCCGCATTCGCGGCCGTTGCCACCGCTATCGCCCTGATCGTCGTCGCCGCCGTGGCGAGCGCCGCCGGGGTGGAAAAGACGACGGTGACGCTTGGCGCGACCTCCGAAACGCCCGACCCGTCCTGCCCGAACATGCCCTGCCAGGCGGTTGGCAGCGTCACCGGGTTCCAGGTCTCGACCGACCAGAACCAGAACCCCTTCCTGGTCAAGACCGACGGGACGATCAAGTCCTGGACCCTGACCTTGGCGCAGCCGACCAACAGCCAGCGCAGCTTCTTCAACGGCTTCTTCGGCACGCCACCGGAGGCGCGCCTGGCGATCCTCCGCAAGGTCGCCGGCACCAACCCGCCGCGCTACAACCTGCGCCGCCAGGGAGCGGTGAAGGTGCTCTCGCCGTTCCTCGGCCAGACGGTCAAGTTCGGCGCCTCGCTGAAGGTCGAAAAGGGCGACATCATCGGCGTCACCGTCCCGACCTGGGCCCCGATGTTCTCCCAGGAACTGAGCGCGGAAAACGTCTGGCGGGCGAGCCGCGAAGCAGGCGCCTGCACCAACTCGACCGACATCCGCCAGGGCCGGCCGCAGGAAGAAGTCGGGAAGCGGGCCACCTATGGCTGCAAGTACTCGACGGCGCGGCTGCTTTATACGGCGACGCTGGTGGCGAATCACTGAGGCGGTTGCGACCGTCCGAGTGGCGGTGCCCTGGGCGTCTCATGGAGGTCCTGGCAGGCTGTGACCTCCATGAGACGCCCAGGACGTGAGGGGGTG
>JAFDWD010000990.1 GCA_018268695.1 Actinomycetota bacterium | reverse complement strand
TGCTCCGGCGGATCGGTGGTCTCGATCTGCGCGATCATCAGGACGTAGTCATCGGGATCGACGACCCGCATCTCCTCGCTCGGACCGGGGCTGCCATCCTCGATCCCGGCGGCGAGGAGGCGCTCGCGTAGCCCGGCCAGGTCGGTGGAATAGAGGTAGAAGAGGACGCCCTGACCCGCCGGCTCGATCGGATGGCCGTCGAGCGTCAACATCAACTCGGCCCCTCGCTCGAGACGGCGAACCAGACCGGCCCGCCCTTGTATTCGCAGGCGCCGTTGACCGTGAACCCGAGGTGTCGACAGAAGTCGAGCGGGCGACGTCATCTACGTGGACGAACGACGGGGCGAGCCGGTTGACCCGGGGTGCCGCGAGACGACCGGCACCAGGAACACCGCCCCCGAGACGCCGACCGGGGTGCTTATGACGGCGATCAGGAAGGCGAGGCCCCCACCGAGCAGCGCGTCACCCAGCATGACCGTCGATGCCTCGATCATGAAGGTGACCGCCGCGGCGCCGTCGAGGGTCAGCATCGGGGCAGTGTGACGATTTTCCGCGGGGCCGCTGGTCCATCATTCGTACATTCGTGCGTATGTAAGATCGGAGGGCGACGAAGGATGCCGACACCTGTGACCTGCTCTGCCTCGACGTGCCGAAGGCCGAGCGCCTGCGCGCCTCGCTCCCGGCGGTCGACGAGCTCGAGACCCGGGCCGCCGCGGCGAAGGCTCTCGGGGATCCGACCCGGCTGGCGATCGCCCTGGCGTTGGGTGGGGGCGAGTCGGCCTGCGTCTGCGATCTCGCCTGGATCGTCGGTCGCGACGAGCGGCTGGTCTCCCACCACCTCCGCCTCCTGAAGGGCGCCGGCCTCGCCCGCTCCGAGCGCGACGGCAAGATGGTCATGTACGAGCTGACCGACGCGGGCCGAGCGCTCCTCGGAGCCGTGGTGCCCGAGGCGGTGGCACCGTGACGCCGCCGGTCGAGCTCCCCGTCGTCGCCCCGCCCGCCCCGCCGCCGCAGGCGCCCACCATCAGCCGCGAGCGCTACACGGAGGTCGCTCGCAAGGTGCGTCTCCTCTCCTGGCTTTCGCTCGGCTGGATGACGATCG
>JAFDWD010000098.1 GCA_018268695.1 Actinomycetota bacterium | reverse complement strand
GCCGCCGTAGAACTGCGCGCAACATCTCTGCCTCCTCGAGGTGGTTTCGTCCCCTAACCGTTCGACCTCGGCTAAGGTTCGCCTCCTGACCCGAGCGATGGGGCTCGCTCCATAACCGCGGCGCGACCGCTGATGGCTCCTACCGACGCTGACGATGGCGCGTAGGAGGCTGCGGATTTGAGACAGAGAAGATTCGATCGCCGCGAGTTGGGAGCGATCTACGCCGGCGGCGTGATCGGCGCGTTGGCGCGGGTCGGCCTGTCGGAGGCGCTGCCGCACGGAGTCGACGCCTGGCCGTGGGCGACCTTCGTCGTGAACCTGCTCGGCGCCGCGCTTCTAGGTTGGTTCGTGACGCGGCTGGGGGAGCGCCTGCCGCCGTCGACCTACCGCCGCCCCTTCCTCGGGACCGGTGTCTGCGGCGCACTGACCACCTTCTCGACCCTGCAGCTGGAGCTCTTCAAGATGGTCGAAGGTGGCTATCTCGGGCTGGCGGTGGCCTACGCGGCCGCGACGCTCATCGGCGGCTTCGCCTGCGTTCACCTGGGGACGGTCGCGACGCGGAGAGCGCGGGTGCTCAGATGACGCCGCTTGCCTGGGTCGCCGTCGCCGCGCTCGGCGGCGCGATGGCGATCGCCCGCTTCGTCGTCGACTCGACCGTGGCGACGCGCCTCGACGGGGACTTCCCGCTGGGGACGCTCGCGGTGAACCTGAGCGGCGCCGTGGTCCTCGGCGTCCTCGCCGGCGCGGCGCTCTCCGGCACCGCCTACACGATCGTCGCCGGCGGCGGCGTCGGCACCTACACCACCTTCTCCACCTGGATGCTCGAGTCCCACCGCGCGGGCGAGGACGGAGACGCGCGGGTGCTCTGGGCGAATATCGCCGTGTCGCTTCTCGCCGGCCTCGCCGCGGTCGCGCTCGGTCACTGGATCGGGGGACTGCTGTGAGCGAGTTGGCGCAGATGCGCTTCCATTTCGGTGAGCGTGACCGCGACGGCGACGGCCCGCTCGAGGCCGCGGTGATGGACGCGTGCGCGCGGGCCGGAGTGGGAGCCGCGGCGTCGATGCGGGGCGCAGAGGGCTTCGGGGCGAAGCACCGGCTGCGCACCGATCGGCTGCTGTCGCTCTCGGAAGACGCACCGCTTGTGGCCGTGGCCGTCGGCGACGAGGAGGTGGTCGAGGCACTCGCCGAGGAGGTGCGGGCGATGGCGGGGGAGGGACTGCTCGTCGTCGAGCCCGCCGCGGCGCCCGCGAGCGAGGTGGTCAAGGCGACGATCTGGGGCCCGCGCACCGGGCCGAAGTCCCCGCACCTCGAGGCAGTCGCCGCGCTGAAGCGCCACGGAGCAGGGTCGGCGACCGTGCTCCTCGGCGTCGACGGCGTCCTCGAGGGCGAGCGCCGCCGCGCCCGCTTCTTCTCGGGCAATAAAGGCGTCCCCGCGATCACCGTCGGCGTGGGCGCGCGCGCCGCGATCGAAGCCGCGGTGGCGGAGGTCGACCGCGCCGCGTACCTCGTCACCTACGAGGCTGTGGAGATTTCCTCCCGGATAGCGGGAGCAACGCTCCACACCGCCGACGCGGGCGCTGTCCGGGTCACGCTGGTGACCTCCGAGGTCGCCTCGCGCGGCTCCCACCCCGTCTACGTCGAGTTCATCCACCGGCTCCGCCGCGAGGGGGCCGCGGGGGCGACGGCCCTCCGCGGGGTCTGGGGCTTCCGCGGAGAGGGGGCGCCCCACGGGGATCGGGTGCTCGCGCTGCGCCGCGACGTGCCGATGGTGGTCGAACTCGTCGACGCTCCCGAGCCCGCCGCGCGGTGGCTCGAAATTGCGCGGGAACTGGCCTGCGAGGGCGACCTCGTCTATGCGCAGCGGATCTCGAAGGTGGTCGCCACGAGGTAGGGAAGGATTCGCAATTTGCACGTGGAAAAAGCGCTCTTTGCTGGACTTTTCAGCCTGCGAAGCGGCGCCTGGCGTGTCCCGAAATGCGTCCGACTCGGCCCCTAACTTGGGTTGCGAGATGGCCGAACAGACGCAGATGGACAGTCTCCTGGGTAGCGACCCAGCCTTCGCTCCGGTCGTGCCGGAGGCGGCGCCGGAGCGTGAAGCGCCGCCGCTCGCGGACTCCGAACTCGGCATCGTCGAGGCGGAGCCGGTCGGGGTGGTCGAGGAGGTATCGATCGACGCGCGGATCTCGATCCGCGATCTCGAGGACGGCCAGCGGGTGCGCGGGGTCTACGCGGTCCGCGGGCGGGAGCTGCGGCGCAAGCGCAACGGCGAGCCGTGGCTGAAGATGACGGTCGGCGATGCCACCGGCATCACCGAGGCGGTCTGCTGGGACGACGCCGAGGTCCGGTATGCCCTCTGCGGCACCGGCACGCCGGTCCACGTCAGCGGCATCTTCGAGACCTCGGAAAAGTGGGGCTCGAAGATCAAGATCACCGAGCTGCGGGCCGCCGAGGACGGCGAGTACGAGCTGAACGACCTGGCGGTCCCGTCCGAGGTCTCCGCCGAGCGGCTCGAGGCCGATCTGCGCGAGCTTCTCGACACGATCCAGAACCTCGAGCTCCGCGATCTCCTCGATCAGTTCTTCGCCCCTGACTGCGATACCTGGGCACGCTTTCGCGACGCTCCGGCCGCGAAGACGTACCACCAGGCCTACCGACACGGGCTCCTCGAGCACACGCTCTCGGTCGCCCAGGCGGTGTCGGCCGCGGCCAACTTCTTCCCCGGCGTCGACCGCGAAATCGCCGTCACCGGCGCGCTCTTCCACGACATCGGCAAGCTGATCGCCTACAACGACGACCCGCTCTCGATCGATCTCACCGACGCCGGCCGCCTCCAGGGCGAGATCCCGCTCGGCTACTACACCGTGCGCCGCGCGATCGAGGACATCCCCGGCTTCGATCCCCACCTCGCCCAGTGCGTGCTCCACATCATCCTCAGCCACCACGGCTCACTCGAGCACGGCTCCCCGGTCGTCCCCGCCACCCGCGAGGCCGTCCTCGTCCACATGATGGACAACCTTGGCGGCCGCCTCGGCTCCTTCGACCGCCTCGAGCGCCAGCTCCCCGAGGGCGAGTCCTGGTCAGGCTTCGACCGCGCCCTCTCCGGCTCCGCCTGGTTCTCGCAGCGCGCGGCGTAGTAGCCCTAGAACTTCGCCGTGCAGCGTTCGATCCGGTGGACGTTGCCGTGCGCCCGCTGGACGCAGTGCAGGAGCTTTTCCTGCTTCCTCTGGGTGCCGTTGACCTTGGTGGCGTGGAAGGAGTGTTCGACTTCGGTCTGGACCTGCTTGTTCACGTCTTCGATCGTTTTGTTGACTTCTTCCTCGATCGATTTCGTGTCGAAGTTGGCGCTGTCAAAGGAATGTTCGATGGCTTTGTTGGTCGTGTTGACGGTGTTTTCGGTCGTGTGCAGGACCGGCTTGACGATGAAGAAGTAGACCGCGGCGAGGATGCCTACGGTGACGCCGAGGCGGATGATCCCGGAGGTCAGGTTGCCGAAGAGGTTGGAGAGGAATTCCATTTCGGGCCGGAGCCTAACCTGGGATCGGGGATTCGCCTAGGGCGGTAAACCGACGACCTAGAAGAGCCGGGCGCAGCGTTTCATCTTGTCCACGTCGCCGTCGGCCCGTTCGATGCAGTGGGCGAGGTGCTTCGGACTCGCCTTCTGTTCCAACGAGTGAAGGGTGTGGCGGACCGTCTTCTCGCCGCTGTCGATTGCCGGCTTTAGCAGGACCAAATAGACCACGAGAAGGATCCCCGCGAAGATCGCGAGCCGGATAATCGAGGAAGTCAGCCACCGGAGCGGCGCGAGCAGGAGTGCCATCTAGCGCGCGCGGACTATCCTGCGATACGTGGCAAAGGACACCGAGAAGCTGATTCGACAGCTCTCGCTGATCTCATTCCTCATGGCTCAGGGGAGGCCGGTTTCGGCTTTGGAGATCAAGCGCGAGGTCGAGGGCTACAGCGACATGAACGACGACGCCTTCGCGCGCCGCTTCTACGCGGACCGCGCCGAGCTGGAGAGCCTGGGGATCCAGCTGGGGGTGGAGAAGCCGGGGGAGGGATTTTTCGAGGCCGAGCTGTACTCGCTCCCGCCGGAGAACTTCTACCTCGACGCGATCAAATTCTCCGACGACGAGCTGGCGGCGCTGTCGACGGCGCTGCTCCTGCTGACCGACGGCGGTTTCGCCTATGCCGAGCCGCTGCGACTGGCGCTGCAGCAGGTGGCCTGGGGCCATCCCAACCCGCTGGCCGAGGGCGAGCGCGCGCCGGTCGAGATGGCGATGACGGCGTCGGCCGGGGGCCGGGACCTGTCCCAGCGGCTGTCGAAGATCGAGACCGCGATCTCCCGCCGCAAGACGATCGAGTTCACCTACTTCACGATGGAGCGCGGGGACACGTCCAAGCGCAAGGTCGACCCCTACCACCTGGTCTTCCGCGGCGGGCAGTTCTACTTGATCGGCCTCTCCCACGAGCGGGAGGCGGTGCGGGTCTTCCGCCTTTCCCGGATCCAGGGCAAGGTCGGCTACGCGACCAAGGCCGAGCACGACTTCTCACCGCCCGAGGACTTCGATCGCCGCGACTACGGCAGCCGCGCCGACTGGCAGCTGGGGGAGACCCAGGGCCGCGCGAAGATCTGGATCCGGGAGCGGATCGCCTGGTTGATCGAGCGCGACTTCGGCACCTACGGGGAGATCCGCGAGGCGAGATCGGCCGACAAGGCGCCCGGCAAGGGCAAGATCTTCGAAACCGACTATGCCTCCCACCGCGAGCTGATCGCCTGGGTGCTGCGCTGGCGGGCCAACGCGAAGGTGCTGGCGCCGGACGACCTCCGCGAGGAGGCCGACGCGCGCGTCGCCACCCTGCGCGACCGCCACAAGAACGGCTTCGAGCCGGCCGAGATCGTCGATCGTCCCCTGCGCGACCAGCCGCGCCGCTCGCGCTCCAACGGCCGCG
>JAFDWD010000989.1 GCA_018268695.1 Actinomycetota bacterium | reverse complement strand
GATCGCGCGGAAGGTGGCCCAGGCGGCGACGGTGTCGCCGAGGGCGGTCCAGACGCCGCCGTGGACGAAGCCGCCGGGATGCAGGTGGCGACTCTCGACCATGATCCGCCCGCGGGCGTGGTCGTCCTCGATCTCCAGCGGTTCGATGCCGATGTCGCCGGGAAAGCTCCCGACGGCGAACTCGCGGATGTCTTCCGGCTTGACCTGGGAAAGATCTGGCATGGGGTCTGAATGTAAACAAGAAGCGGCCCCGCCATGGGGCCGCTTCGTCACATAACGATTACTCGGGCGTCCTCAGACCCGTTCGACGATCATCGCCTTGCCCTGGCCGCCGGCGACGCACATCGTCTCCAGGCCGACCTGGGCGTCGTCGGTCTCCATCCCGTTCAGCAGCGTGCCCATGATGCGGGCGCCGGTCATGCCGAAGGGGTGGCCGAGGGCGATCGCGCCGCCGTGCGTGTTCAGCTTGCCTTCGTCCATCCCGGTTTCCTGCATGATCGGGATGACCTGGGCGGCGAACGCCTCGTTCAGCTCGTACTTATCGATGTCGCCGATCGACATCCCGGCCCGGTCGAGGACCTTCTTCACCGCGCCGATCGGGGCGACGCCCATCAGCTCCGGCTCGTTGCCGTAGGTGGCGGCGGTGACGATGCGGGCCCGCGGGGTGAGGCCGAGCTCCTTGGCCTTCGTGTCGCTCATCAGCAGCACCGCGGCGGCCCCGTCGTTCAGCGGGCAGGAGTTGCCGGCGGTGACGCCGCCGCCGCCCTCGAACGCCTCGTCGAGTTCGGCCAGCTTCTCCAGGGTCGAGGACGCGCGCGGGCCGTCATCTTTGGCGACCACGGTGCCGTCGGCCAGCGTCACCGGCACGATCTCACGGTCGAAGAACCCGTCGGCCTGCGATTTGACCGCCAGTTCCTGGGAGCGCTGGGCGAACTTGTCCATGTCCTCGCGGCTGACGCCGTACTTCTTGGCGACGTTGACGGCGGTGATGCCCATGTCGATGTAGGCGTTCGGCTGGCCGTTCTCGCCGATCAGGTTCTCGTCGCGATCCTGGACGCGGACCGGCTCGGAGGCTTCGTTGAAGCGGCTGACCCACTCGACGCCGACGGCGATGTAGGCGTCGCCCTCGCCTGCCTTGATCGCGTTGCCGGCGTGGCGGATCGCATCGAGGCTGGAGGAGCAGTAGCGGGAGACGGTGACGCCGTTGACCGTCTGCGGCAGCTTCTGCGAGAGCAGGCTGATGATCCGGCCCATGTTGAAGGCCTGCAGGCCCTGCGGCATGCCGACGCCGCAGAAGACGTCCTCGACCAGGGCGGGGTCCAGCCCGGGGTTGCGCTCGAGGAGCTGGTCGACCACGAAGGCGCCCTGCTCCTCGGGCCGCAGCGAGGCGAGCGAGCCCTTGAAGGCACGGCCGATCGGCGTGCGGATGGTGTCGACGATTACTGCTTCGGGCATCTCAGGCGCCTCCTTGGGCATAAGTGCGAATCGACTGACTGCTTGTGGAACCGACGAGGAGCGTAGAGCAAACCGACCACCGGCTGATTGACTGGTCGGTCAAACTTTCGTGACATTCCGCATTTGAAGATGCGTGCGGCGGCTCCTTCTGGGGTACATTCGAACGATCCAGCCCGCGTCGGTACGCGGGAAAAGGGCCGCATAGCGGCAGGAAAGGAGGCCTCGACATGCCTGAGGGCTACTGCGTCAAGGAGCGCAAGAAGGTCGAGATCAGAGACGCCAAGCAGGTGACGATGAAGAACGGCCGCCCCGCGATCCAAGGGGTCTGCCCCGACTGCGGGACCAAAATCTTCAAGATCGGCAAGCTCGAGGCTTAGACGAGAGGCAGGCGGGGGACAGCTGTTGCGCCCGGCGGAGGTCCGGGGCGCGTTGTCGACTTTGACCACACCAGGGTGTGGTCAATCCAGGCAGCGATAAATGCGATCGGATCCCTACCCCGGCAGCCGCACCCCCACCGCCGCCCAGGCCGTCGCGGCGGCCTCGGAGGCCCCACCCACCCCGAGCTTCGCGTAGGCGCCCTGAAGGTGCTTCTCCACAGTTCTGGGGGAGATGCCCATCGCCTTGGCGACGTCGGGGCCGCGGCGCCCGAGCGCGACCCAACGGAGGGCCTCGGCCTGGCGGGGAGTGAGGCCCAGCGATTCCAGGGCGGGCACCGAGAGGCCGCTGACGTCGGGCTCGATCACGAGCATCTCGCTTCCCCCTTCGGGGCCGCCGAGGACGCGGAGCGAGAGCCGTTCGTCGGGGGCGTCGATGACCAGGGGCTCGGTCGCGGGCGTGTGCGCCTCGCGGCGCGCCGCGAGCGCCGCCGCCACCCCGGGGGAAAGCCGTCGCGGGTCCTCGCCTCCGAGCGGGCCCCGCAGTAGCCGGCGCCCGGCCGGCGTGGCGAGGTCGACGCGACCGTGGCGGTCGACCACGATCACCGCCGTGCCGACCTGCTCGAGCCCCGCCTCGAGCGCG
>JAFDWD010000988.1 GCA_018268695.1 Actinomycetota bacterium | reverse complement strand
GTCGTATTTCACTGGTACGGCGCCCACCGAGATCTCCACTCCGTCTATCTTTCCCTGCCCGCCGCTCTTCCGATCTTGTGCTCGCCGCGGAACATCGCTTCGCGGCGCTCTTCGACCCCGCGCTCGCGGGCCAGCGCGCCGAGCAGCATCAGCGTCTCGTCGGTGATCCGGTTCTTCGAGAAGTCGAGGAAGAGCCCGGCGCCGTCGGCGACCAGGCGCTCCCCCCGCTCGGGATCGCCGTCGAACAGCTCGCGCAGGGTGCGCTTGCGGACCTCGGCGAAGTGGGACTGGAGCTGTCCCCAGGCGGCGGTCTCGCGCAGCGAGCCCGCGGCGCCGTCCGCGCTCAAGCCGTCACCCCGCGCTTCGCGGAGATCGTCTTCAGCAGCTCTTCCCAGGACTTGTTGAAGGACTCTTTGCCCTCGTCCTGGAGGCGCTGCGCCAGCGCGGCGAGGTCGATCCCGGCCTCCTCGAACTGCTTCAGGGTCTGCTCCGCGGCGGTGGCCGACGGGTCCATCAGGTCGCCCAGCTCACCGTGGTCGGCGAAGGCCTCGAGCGTCTTGTCGGGCATCGTGTTGACCGTGAACGGCGAGGCGAAGGACTCGATGTAGAGCGTGTCGGAGGCGTCCGGATCCTTGGTCCCGGTGCTCGCCCAGAGCAGGCGCTGCGCCCGGGCGCCCGAGTTGGCGAGGCGCATCCAGCGCTCGGAGTCGAGCAGCTCGCGGTAGGCATGGTAGGCGCGGCCGCCGATCGCGATGCCGAGCTTGTTCTTCAGCTCCGCCGGGACCTCTTCGGCGACGGCGACATCCCAGCGGCTCATGAAGATCGAGGCGACCGACTGGACCACCGGGTCGAGCCCGGCCGCGATCCGCCGTTCGATCCCCTTCATGTAGGCGTCGGCGGCGGCGAGGTACTGCTTGTGGTCGAAGAGCAGCGTGACGTTGATCGGGATGCCCGCGAAGATCGACTCCTCGATCGCCTCGAGGCCGGCGGTGGTGCCGGGGATCTTGATGAAGAGGTTGGAGCGCTCGCCCTTGGCGTGGAGCTTCGCGGCCTGCTCGATCGTCGCCGCGGCGTCGTCGGCGAGGAGCGGCGAGACCTCGAGGCTGACGAACCCGTCGACCCCGCCGGTGCGGGCGTGGACGTCGGCGAAGAGGTCGGTGGCGTCGCGCAGGTCGGCGAGCGCCAGCTCGAAGAAGACGTTCTCCTCGGGCGTGGCCCCGGCGCCGCCCTGGTCGACCGAGTCGCCGAGCTCGGCGACCTGCTGGTCGTAGGCCTCGCCGGCGCCGATCGCCTTGTCGAAGATGGTCGGGTTCGAGGTCAGCCCGGTGACCGAGAGGTCGTCGATGTACCCCTTCAGCGTGCCTTCGCGGAGCATCTCACGGGTGATGTTGTCGACCCAGAGGCTCTGTCCGACCTCGTGCAGCTTCTGCGTGGGATTGCTCATCTTGGGGCTCCTTCTCTTGTCTCTCTAGTTCGAAGTCTCGCTGCGGGCGGCGCGCTCGATCGCGCCGCGGGCCGCCTCGGCGACCTTGTCGGGGGTGAAGCCGAACTCGTTCATCACGTCCTTCAGCGGCGCCGAGCTGCCGAAGGTGTGCATACCCACCATTGCACCCTCGGGCCCGACCCAGCGGTCCCAGCCGAGGGTCGAGGCCTCCTCGACCGACACCCGGGCGCGGACCGCGGGCGGCAGGACCTCGTCGCGGTAGTCCTGGTCCTGGCGGTCGAAGAGCTCCCAGCAGGGGAGGCTGACGACGCGGGAGCGGACGCCTTCGCCGCTCAGCTCCTCGTGCGCGGCGACGGCGAGGGCGACCTCCGAGCCGGTGGCGATCAGGATCACCTCGGGATCGCCGTCGGGCGGGTCGGCGAGGACGTAGCCGCCGCGGCGGGCGCCCGCGGCGCTCGCGTACCTGGCGCGGTCGAAGATCGGCACGTCCTGGCGCGTGAGGACCATCGCGACCGGCTGGTGGTGGCGGTCGATCGCCAGGCGCCACGCCTCGGCGACCTCGTTGGCGTCGGCGGGGCGGATCACGTCGAGGCCGGGGATCGCGCGGAGGGAGGCGATCTGCTCGACCGGCTGGTGGGTCGGGCCGTCCTCACCGAGGCCGATCGAGTCGTGGGTGAAGACGTGGACGATCGGCAGCTCCATCAGGCTGGAGAGGCGGATCGCCGGGCGGGCGTAGTCGGAGAAGGTGAGGTAGGTGGACCAGAGCGGGCGCAGCTTGGTCAGGGACATGCCG
>JAFDWD010000987.1 GCA_018268695.1 Actinomycetota bacterium | reverse complement strand
TGCGGCTTGTATACAAGTATCGGCAAGGCACGAACAGGCGTTTGTGACCGCGCTCACTCGGTGACCGGCGTCACATCTGTCTGACAGATAAGTTTCAGGGGATGCTTGCCGCCCGCGCCATCTCCGCCTCGATGGAGGACCCGCTCTCTGCCCTCCAGGTGGGCCAGGTCGACGAGCCGGACGTGCCCGAGGGCTGGGCGCTGGTCGACGTCAAGGCGACCTCGCTGAACCACCACGACCTCTGGTCCCTACGCGGCATCGGCCTGCCGGAGGAGCGTCTGCCGATGATCCTCGGCTGCGACGCCGCCGGGATCGACGACCGCGGCGACGAGGTGATCGTCCACGCGGTGCTCGGCGACCCCGAGTACCCCGGCGGCGAAATCATCGACCCGGGCCGCACGCTCCTCTCCGAGCTCCACCCCGGCACGCTGGCCGAGCGCGTCGCGGTCCCGCGCCGCAACCTGGTGCCGAAGCCGGAGTCGCTCAGCTTCGAGGAAGCCTGCTGCCTGCCGACCGCCTGGCTCACCGCGTACCGCATGCTGTTCGACCGCTCCGGCCTGCGGCCGGGCCAGACGGTCCTCGTCCAGGGTGCCGGCGGCGGCGTCTCCTCCGCCGCGATCGCGCTCGCCCGCGCCGCCGGCTTCCGCGTCTGGGCGACCAGCCGCGAGCAGCGTAAGCGCGACTTCGCGCTCGAGTGCGGCGCCCATGAGGTCTTCGAGTCCGGTGCCCGCCTGCCCGCCAAAGTCGACGTCGTCCTCGAGACCGTCGGCAAGGCGACCTGGGGACACACGCTGCGCGGCTTACGCCCCGGCGGCCGCGTCGTCATCGCCGGCGCCACCAGCGGCCACGACCCCGCCGCCGAACTGAACCGCATCTTCTTCAAAGAGCTCGAGGTGGTCGGCTCGACGATGGGCACGCTGGAGGACCTGCGCAACCTCGTCTCGATGATCGACGCGACCGGGATCCGCCCCCGCATCGACAAGACCTTCCCTCTGGCCGACGTCGCCGAGGGCCTGAAGGCGCTCGCCGAGGGCGACGTTCTCGGCAAGATTGTGATCAATCCGTAGCTCGGGGGTAGTGAGGACATGCATATGTCTTCATCGCGAAAATCAGCCCTGATCCTGTCCTTGGCCGCGGCCGTGGCGACCTGCGCCCTCCTCCTCCCCGCCGCCGCGGGGGCTGCGACCGGCCGCACCGTGGCCGTCACCGCCTCGGCGAACATCAAAGTCCCGAACGACACCGCCAAGGTCGGCTTCGGGGTGAAGCGGGAAGCGAAGACGCGGACCGCCGCCCTGCAGGCGACCGCCGCCGGCCTGCGCAAGGTGATCGCCGCCGCCAAAGCCTTCCCCGGCGTCGGCGAAGGGGACATCCGCACTGGCCGCATCAACATCCGGCCGATCCAGAAGGGCAAGGTGACCGTCTACCGCGCCACCGAGGGCGTCCAGGTGACCCTCCACGAACCCGACAAGTCCGGCGAACTGATCTCGAAGGGCCTCGCCGCCGGAGCGACCGGCGTCAGCGGCCCGACCTTCACCGTCGGCAACGAAGAAGAAGCGTTCGCCAAGGCCCTGGCCGCGGCCTTCGAAAAGGCCAAGGAACGCGCGAGCATCCTCGCCACCCAGGCCGGCGCCAAGCTCGGCCAGGCGCTGACGATCGAAGAAGGCGAAGGCGCCGAACTCATCGGACCACGGTTCGAGAGCGCCGGCTCCGAAGGAGCCCCCGTCGCCAAGGGCGCCCCGACGCCGCCGACGAAACCCGGCACCTCCCGGGTCAAGGCGACGGTCCACGTGGTCTTCGAACTGGCTTAGGGGTTTGCGGCAGTCCTGGCCCTTCGCTCTTTCCCCGCTATTTTGCGGGGTAACAGCGAACGGCTGGCGCCGGGGCGCCCGTTCGGGGCGTCTCCCGCACGTCTCCCGGGACGGCCGTGCTCGCCGCAGACCCTTGCGTCCCTTTTCCCCGGGTCCCGACCCCCTCCCGCCCTACCCCACCACTTCCACCGGGGTCCCGTTCACCGCGATCCTTGCCAGCCACCGGACCCTCGCATTGGGGACCCGGATGCAACCGTGGGACGCGGCGGTGCCGAGGGGATTGGCCAACAGCGGCCCGGCGCGGCCGTGGATGGCGATGCGGCCGGGGCCGCCGCCGTAGTCGTCGAGGACGCGGGAGTGGGCGGTGAGGAAGAGCGCCCAGGGGCCGAGTTCGGAGCCCGGGGGCTGGCGGATCGGCTCGTCGATCGCGAAGAGGCCGTGGGGGGTAGGCGTCGCGGGCTTGCCGACCACGGCGGGGAAGCGGACGACCCGGCGACCGGCGCGACGCACCGTCACCCGTGCCTGCGTGGTCGAGACGACGATCCGCCACGGCGTGGTCGAATCGCGGGTGACGTCGGCGGGGATCCAGCCGGCGGCGTCGTTCGGCCGTTCCGGCAGGCGCACGAGCAGCCAGCGGCGCCCGTCGACCAGCCGCGAGCGCAGCACCAGGAACTGGACCACGCCCCCACCCCATTCGGCGAGCGGCGAGACCTTCGCCACCGCGGTGACCTTCCCCGGCTCCCGCCGTGCCCAGGTCGGCGCGACGACCCGGGCGACGTGGGCGAGCCTGGGGGTCAGCGCGTAGGGATCGGAAGGGGGCGCGGCCTGGGCGAGAGACGGGAGGGCGAGCGCGACGCCGATCCCCAGCAGGGCGACGCCGCGGCTAACCCGTGACACCGCCGGGCTTGCCGGCGAACGCCGGCTTCACCCGCACGGTCGCGGCGGCGCTGCGGCGCGAGGCGTTGTCGGCCTCGGCCGTCGCCACGTTGCGGGCCTTGCGCGAAACGTAGCCCTTCACCGCGCGGGCGGTCAGGTGGAACCGCACCGTCCGGTGCACGGCGACGAAGGGCTCCGTCCAACAGGCTTCTCCGTTCACGAAGCGCGCCCCGGCCGCCTTGACGAAGACCAGCGCGGCCGGCAGGCGATCGCAGATCTTGGCGTCGGTGAGCGCCGTGGCACCGTTGCGGAGGGTGATCGTGAAGCCGACCTTCTTGCCGCCCGGCACGACCTTCCGCGAGGCGGTCTTGGTCAGCGAGAAGGTGCCTTGCGTCGCCTTCGCCTGCACCGACTTCACCGCGCGATTGTTGCCCGGCGCCTTCTCACCGTTGGCCGCCTGGGCGCTGACGGTGTTCTTCAGCGGCCCGGCCGCTTCGGCGATCACCGAGTAGGTGATGTGGATGGTCTTGCCGACCGGGATGCTCGGGATCGTGCAGGTGATGGTCGAGCCCTGCGCGCCACACTTCCCCGCTTCGGCTTCGATCGAGACTACCTTCACCGGCCCGTTCAGCGTGTCGACCACCTTCACGTTCTTCGCTTCGCCGCCGTTCATGTTGGTGACTTCGACGTCGTAGGAAAACGGCGAGCCGACCCGCGGGCTCGAGGTATCGGCGGTCTTGACGACCTTGAGGTTCGGGTCGGTCGGAACCGGGGGTGAGACCGGCCCTTCGACCGAAGCTTCGTTGTTCGACTTGTCCGGATCGGGCTCGGGACCTTCGACCGTCGCCGTGTTCTTCAGCGACCCGGTCGCGCCGGCTGCGACTTCGACCGTGATCGACACCTGCGCCGAGCCGCCCGAGGCGAGCGCGCCGAGGCCGCAGGTGACCGCCTGTCCCGAGGCCGAGCAGGTGCCCTGGCTCGGCGCCGCGGACTTGAAGGTCGTGCCGGCGGGCAGCGTGTCCTTCACCGTCACCGCGGTCGATGCGGACGGGCCCTTGTTGGTGACCGCGAGCGTGTAGACGAGCGGCTGCCCGGCCTGCGCCTTGCCCATCGTCTTGGCGATGGCGAGGTCGGCGGCGGGCCCGACGGTCGTGGTCACGGTGCTGGAGTTGTTTTCGATGTGCGGGTCGGCCTCTTCGGCGGCGACGGTCGCGGTGTTGACCAGCGCCTGGCCGCCAAGGGCGAACGGCACGTGGACGGTGATCTGGAAGTCGGCGGCACCGCCCACTTCGAGTTCATCGGCGGGCTGGACCGCGCAGGTGACGACCCCGGCGGCGGCGGCGCAGCCTTCACTCGCCTTGACGAAGTCGACGCCTTTCGGCAGCGGGTCGGTGATCACGACCTTGTGGGCGATCGACGGCCCGAGGTTCTCGACGTGCAGGCCGTAGGTCACTTCGCCGTCCGGCGCCACCGTCGTGGGCCCGGTCTTGGCGATCGCCAGGTCGGCGGCCGGGACGATTTCGGTCGGCGGCGCTTCGCCTTCTTTCGGTTCCGGGGAGGTGGTCGAGTCGAACGTCGCGGTGTTGGTGAAGGTGCCGACTTCGACGGCCTCGACCGTCACCACGATCGTCACCTTGGCGTGCGGCAGCATCCGGCCGAGTTCGCAGGTGAGGAGGGCGGCGGGCGCTTCGTCGCAGGTCCCGGCCGTGGTGGTCGCCGAGAGGAATTTCACCTGCTGTTTCAGCGCGTCTTCGACCTTCGCGCCGACCGCGTCCGACGGCCCTTCGTTCTCCACCTGGATCTCGTAGGTGAACTGACTGCCGAGCAGCACCGGCTTGTCCGGACCGGTCTTTTCGATCGTCAGGTTGGCGAGGCCGCCGATCGGCGTTTCCACGGTCGATTCCCCGGTGCCGCCTTGGTCGTCTTCCACATCCGCCGTGTTTTCGATCGTTTCGGTGGTCCCCGATTCGACTTCGACGGTGAATTTGAAGACGTGCTTTTCGGCGAGTTTGAGTTCGGCCAGTTCGCAGGTCACGACTTCGCCCGCTTCGGCGCACTCCGGGTCGGCGGCTTTGAAGTTCGTGTTCGCCGGCAGCTGGTCGGTGACGACGATGCCGGTCGCGTCCGAGGGCCCTTCGTTTTCGACTTCCACTTCGTAGTGGATGTCTTCGCCCGCGTTGACCGACGGCTCGACCGCTTTCTTCAGGATCCGCAGGTTGGTTTCACGTTCGATCACGAAGGAGCCCGGATCGCTCGGTTCTTTGGATTGCTGCGGCGAGCGCACCGTCGCCAGGTCGGTGACTTCGTCGCCGTCTTGCGCCGAGGGCGGCGTCTTGATCGGGACCTTGATCTTCACCGGGGTCCCGTTCGCGACTTCGGCGATGGTCCAGACGATCGTCGTTTCGCCGGCACCGGGCGTGTCGGTTTCCACCGATTTCTGGGCGAACCCGGTGCTCGGTTCGGCGGTCGCCGGACCGACGAATTCCTGGCCCGCCGACAGCACGTCTTTCACTTCGACTTCATGGGCGGTGCCGGTGCCGCTGTTGGAGACAGTGATTTCGTATTCGTCGTTGGTCCCGGCGACCGTTTCACCGCCGTCGGGCGTCTTTTCGATCGCCAGTTCGGGTGACAGGAGCTCGGCGACGGCTTCGTCTTCGGCGCTGTAGGGACCGGCTTCGCTGCCGCTCGCGCCGGAGAGATCCTGGAAGGACCCGATCGCCTTGTTGGCCTGTTTGGCGCCACCCACGTTGGCGATCGCCGTCACGGTCGGGCGGGCCTCGAAGAGCACTTCGACCGAAGCGCCCGGCGGTAGTTCGGCGATGCTCGCCCAGGTCAGCGTCTTGACTTCGGTGCCGGCTTCGGTCGGCTCGACTTCGGTCGACGGCACCACCGCGCCGCCGATCGCTTTGAATTCGCTGCTACCCGAGACGTATTCCCAGTGGGGCGGCAGCACGTCTTCCACCGTCACCGCTTTCGCTCCGGCGAGCGTCGATTCGTTGGTCACGACGACACGCCAAGGGAAGGCTTTGCCGACTTCCGCGCTCGCTTCGTCGGGGAAGCTTTCGACGCCGGTCGTCTTCACCACGCCGATCTTCGGCAGCGCGACTTCGAGGTCTTTCGTCGCTTCCGGCCCTTCGTAGGTGCGGAAGGTTTTCGCCGCTTCGCGCTCGCTCTTTTCGAGCCCGAAGTAGCTCGGGACCGCCGCCGCGTTGTCGACTTCCTCTTTGTCTTCGAGTTCGCCGGACGGCGGGAGCTCGGCGGTGTAGGTGAGCGTCACCGTTTTCCCGGCTTCGACTTTCGGCAGGACCCAGATCAACGGCGCCCCCGGAGCCGATTTGACGAATTCGGCCCCGACGACCGGCGTGACGTTCCGCAGGTTGCCGGTCGTATTGGTGTCTTCGACTTCGACTTCGTAGGCGGTCGAGGTGCCGGTGTTGCCGACGGTGAGCGAGTAGGTCAGTTTGCTGCCCGGCTGCGCCGCGACCCCGCCGGCCAGTGCCGGTTCCGCGGACACTGCCTTCGCCAGCGTCACGTTCGGCTCGACCACTTTGGTCGTCGCTTCGGCTTTTTCGGTTTCTTCGCCGAAGCCGTTGGAGCCGGGCACCGGGACCGTGGTCGGTTTGGTGCCTTCGGTTTCGTTGTAGAGGCCGACGAGCTGGTTGGTGAGCGTTTCCGGCGCTTTGACTTTGGCGCCGCCGCCGACCTTCACGTCGTCGATGTGGGCTTTGAACTGGACCGTCAGCTCGCGCGCTTTGCCCGCTTCGAAGAAGCCGAAGTACCAGCCGAGCAAGGTGGTGCCGTCGGGCTGGACTTCAGGCGCGATCGCTTCGCCGGCGCCGCAGCCTTCGCCGCCTTCGAATTCGCATTTGGTGCTGACGAGTTCGTCGAAGGTGACGCCGTTCGGCAGCCGGTCGACCATCGTCGTGTTGAAGTATTTGATTTCCGGCGGCAGGTTCATGTGCAGCGTGTAGGTGAGGTCTTTGCCGATCGTGCCTTCGGTCGGCGTCACTTCCTTGCTCACCGTCGCGCCGATCAGCTTGACCGTGTCGGTGGCTTTCGATTCGTAGCCGGACTGGCCGAACGCGGCGGTGCGGATCTGGGACGGTTCCCCGCCTTCGCCTTCGGGCAGGCTCTGCGTCGTCGCGACGACCCGGTTGGTGAAGCTCGAGGCCGCTTTCGCGGGTTTTTCGATTTCGAGTTCGTAGAGGAGCGTCTGGACGGCGCCCGGGGCGATCGCACCGAGATGCCAGGTGATCGTGTTGCCGGCGACGGTGGCGGCGGGCGTCGGGGTGCCGACGACTTTCATGCCAGGCGGGATCGTGTCGACGACCGTGACTTCGTTGGCGGTCGAGGCGCCCGATTTGTCTTCGACTTCGGTTTCGTATCCGACGACTTCACCGGGGGACACGGTGGTCTGGCCGGACGGGAGCAGGTTCTTCTTCCGCGCGACGATGTCGGGCTCGACCACCGGGGTGGAGCTCGATCTTTTCATCACTTTCGCGCCCGCTTCGAGGTTGTCTTCGAATTCGAAGGAGGCGGTATTGGTGATCGTCTTGCCGCGTTCGTTGGCGGCGATGTTCAGGACCCGCGCTTTGAAGGTGACGACGACGACGTGTTCGGTCGCGCTGGGCGTCGCCGGATAGGCGCCGCTGAACCGCACTTCGAAGCCGTTGGCGAGCGGTTCCAGCGTCAGCCCCTGCGCCGGCAGCGCTTCGCCGTCGACCTTGGCACCCAGCGTCCCGCTCACGAGTCCGACGTTGGCCGGGAGCACGTCTTTGATCACCGGCGTCCCGAAGATCTTGCTGTTAGCCGGGACTTTCGCGGTGACCGTGTAGTCGACGACCTCGCCGATCGTCGCCTGGCTTTCGGAGTTGCCAGGTTCTTTCACCTCGGTGGTCGCTTTCTTTTCCAGCGTCGCCCCGTTGGTCCTCAGTTCGGCTTCGTCGAGCAGCGGCCCGGTGTTCGATTCCGCTTCGGTGATCGATTTATCGATGTTTTTCGCCGGGATGTACTCGAATTTTTCCGGCGTGGTGTTCGTCT
>JAFDWD010000986.1 GCA_018268695.1 Actinomycetota bacterium | reverse complement strand
GGTGATCGACCAGCTCGCCGCCCGCACCGGCTTCGACCCGCCCGAATACGTCTTCGTCGAGGACGAAGGACCGATCGATTACATGCCCGGCCCCCTCCGCCTCCCCTGGAAGGCCCTGCAGTGGAAGCGCTCGGTGATCAAGCGCCCCGAGCTGCTGCTGACGATGATCGTCCGCCTGCGCGCCTCGGCGTAGTCGGGGACGAGGAAAGGGACGCAAGGGCCTGCGGCGAGCACGGCCGTCTCGGCCACGGCCCGCGGATTCACCGCTGTCGACTTCAGGGCCCCTATAGGGGCCCTGAGACACGCAGCGCTTCCCGGGGCGTTGTGGAACCGTCACGGAAGTCCACGAAACCGACCGAAGGCGCGAGGAAGCGTGGAGTTCCAGACGTCTTCGTCGACGGATCGGCCGAGGTGTGGCCTCTCACGCACGGAAGAGTGGACTTCCCGACGTCTCCCGCACGTCTCCCGCAACGGCGTCGCACTTCCTCCTCACTTTCATCCCCCGGCCGTCTCGGCCACGGCCACAGCCAGCCAGGGCCGTGGCCGAGACGGCCGTGCTCGCCGCAGCGCCTCGCGTCCCTTTCCAGTCCCTCGCCTAGCTCCCCCTACCGCCCCGCGCCACCCGGCGAGGCGTCGCGGATCAGCAGGGCGACCTGCACGCGGTTGTCGGCGCCGAGCTTTTCCAGGAGGCGGGAGACGTGGGCCTTCACGGTGGCGACGCTGAGGTGGAGCTCGGCGGAGATGTCGGCGTTGGAGAGGCCGCGGCCGACGGCGCGGGCCACCTCGAGCTCGCGGGGTGAGAGGCCGGCGAGGAGGCGGTCCGCGTCGGCCCGGGGCGTGGTCTCGTCGGCCTCGCCGGCGACCAGGTCGATCAGGCGCCGGGTGACGGCGGGGGAGAGCATCGAGTCGCCGGCGTGGACGAGTTCGATCGCACGGACGATCTCGGCGGGCGGTGTGTCCTTGAGCAGGAACCCGGCGGCGCCGGCGCGGAGTGCCCGCAGCACCAGGTCGTCGGCGTCGAAGGTGGTCAGCATCAGGATCGCGGGCGGGGCCGGTTGGGCGGCGAGGAGGCCGGCGGCACTGACGCCGTCGAG
>JAFDWD010000985.1 GCA_018268695.1 Actinomycetota bacterium | reverse complement strand
GCCGCGGTAGAGGAACTGGGAGAACTCGCCGGTCCGCCAGATCATGAACGCGATGATCAGGAGGCCGACGCAGCCGATGATGTCGAGGTTCCGTCGGGCCTGGAAGGTGATGCGTTTGCTGAGCCGGCGACTGGGCCAGACCATCGCCAGGGCGGCGCCGAAGAGGAGACCCGCGGCGCGCGTGTCGGTGCCGTAGTAGACGCGCGAGGGGTCGAGGCTCGGGTGGTAGAGGATCGCCATCTCGATCGAGGAGACGATCGCCAGCACCAGCGTCGCGAGGGCGAGCTTGGGCCGCAGGCCGTTGCCGTCGCGGTCGCGGATCACCTTCAGCCCGAGCAACAGGATGAACGGCCAGAAGATGTAGAACTGCTCCTCGACCGAGAGCGACCAGAGATGGTTGAGCGGCTGTTCGGGCGCGAAGCGGGCGAAGTACGACACGTTCGCGGCGATCTGCTGCCAGTTGTTGACGTAGAAGAGCGCCGAGACGACCGCCTTGCGGAACTGGTCAGGCTGGGCCGGGCCGAAGATCGTCACCCAGGCGATCACGATCAGCAGCATCAGGAAGAGCGCGGGCAGCAGGCGGCGGGCACGGCCGAGCCAGAAGCGGCCGAGGTGGATCGCGTTTTTGCGCAGGTACTGGCCGAGCAGGATGTCGGTGATCAGGTAGCCCGAGAGGGTGAAGAAGATGCCGACGCCGAGGAGCCCGCCGGGGGCCCAGTCGAACCCGAGGTGGAAGAAGATGACGGCCAGGACCGCGATCGCGCGCAGGCCATCCAGCCCAGGCATATAACGCTCGCCGCGCGTGATCGGTTCCGGCATCGGAGCGATGCATGGTAGGGACGGGCGAGGCTGATAGTTTTCCCCGCCTTATGCAGGCCCTTCAAGGATTCCACGCTAATTCCCGAAACGAACCGCGGCGGAGCCGCATCGCGCTGATCGCGCTCGGGGCGTTGCTCGCCCTCGTCGCGCTCGCGATCGCCGCCCGCCCGGCCGCCGCCGCGCCCGCCTCGAAGTCCTGCCCCAGCTTCCAGGTCCTGCACAACGACCGGATCGGCGCCGCGGTCTTCCCCGCCGGCAGCTACACGATCAACCTCGAAAGCACGACCCTCGACTGCAAGACCGGCGGCGAACTCTTCGCCCGCTTCCTCGAGGACTTCGACGGCAACCTGCCGGCGCCGTGGAAGGTCGTGGCGGAAGGCACCGGCAAGGCGTCGTTCCCGCGCGGCTCCCAGCCCGGCTTCTCGGTCGAACTGACCAAGAAACAGACCAGCGGCGAAATCGAAAAAGAAGGCGCGACGAATCCGGACCTCGGAACGCTCTGCCGCAACCCCTTCACGGTCAACCACACGACCACCCTGCGCCCCCTCCGCTTCACCAAAGGCCAGTTCCTGATCTACCTGCCGCCCGGCTCGACGATCAACTGCGAACAGGCCGTCTCCCTCTTCCAGCGGTTCCTCGGCAACAGCCCCAACGTGCCGGCACCCTGGAAGCTCGACAACCAGACGGCCACGTTCTACAAGCCGGCCAGCCCGAAACGCTCCGCCTTCCGCATCGAACCGCTCGACGGCTCCGGCCGCTCGTAGCGAGGCCGGACAAAAGGGACGCGAGGCGGGGTCGGCGAGCACCGAATTCGGCGCTGCACGGGTTTTCCACGCCATAGGGTGGAAAAGGCATGCAGCGCCCCTTGGGGCGCGACGGGACCGTCGCGGAAGGCTGCGGAAACCGACCGAAGGCGCGCGGAAGCGTGGAGTTCCCGACGTCTTCGTCAACGATCCCGGCCAGGTGTGGCAGATCACGCACGGACCCCCGGCGAAACACCGCACTCCCTCCCAGGGCACCGCTCCTAGGACTGCCCCCTCAGGACTACCGCTGCTCCAGCGCGAACGGGGTGCCCTCGGAGTCGCGGCAGATCGACCAGTGCTCGCCCGGGTGGACGAGGGAGCCGCCGAGGTCCTCGACCTTGCGCAGGGCGCTGGTCATGTCGGCGACCGGGAAGTAGGGCAGCGAGGCGGTGTCGCCGGGGCCGCGGCCGCGCTCGTGGACACCGACCCGGACGCCGCCCGAGTCCGCGACCCAGCCCGCGCCTTCACCCTCGCGCCGCTCGGCGAGTTCGACTTCGAGCAGGCCACTCCAGAAGCGGCGGGCGCGCTCGGGGTCGTCGGCGGGGAACTCGATCAGCGCCGCCAACGTCGCCACCCTTTGGCCCGCCCGCTGCCATCGGAGCTCTGGCCGGGGAGCATTTCGTCGTTGCCGAGAAAGGAGGTTTCGCGGCCGAGCAGCTGCTCGAACTCACCGCGGTCGAGGAAGATCCCGTGGCATTTGCTGCACTGCTCGATCGTCACGCCGTTGCGGCTGACCATGCGCATCTCGGCGCCGCATTTGGGGCACGTCATGACGGTCTCGGTGGCCTCGCTGGGGGCGTCGCTCATACGTCTTTAGCCCTACCCTCGATCAGGGTCGCGTAGGCATCGGGACGACGCGTGGCGAGGAACGGGAAGAGCTCCAGCCAATCCCCGCGCTGGTCGAGGTCGAGATCGGCGACCAGGACCGCCGCCTCGTCGCGCGGCGCCTGCACCAGCACCCGGCCGTAGGGGTCGGAGATGAAGGAGGAGCCGTAGAAGGTGAGCGGCGGCTCGGAGCCGAAGCGGTTCACCGCGACCATGAAGGTGCCGTTGGCGATCCCGTTGGCGACGATCACCCGCTCCCAGAGCGGCTGCGTGTCGAAGTCGGGATGGTCGGGCTCGGAGCCGATCGCGGTCGGGTAGATGAGGATCTCGGCGCCGGCCAGGCTGTAGGCGCGGGCGAGCTCCGGGAACCACTGGTCCCAGCAGGTCGGCAGCCCGAGGCGCGCCTCGCCGAGCGCGACCAGCGGGAAGGCGTCGCCCTCGTCGGCCGGCCCCTGGCGGAAGTACTTGTCCTCGTGGTAGCCGGCGGTGACCGGGATGTGGAGCTTGCGGGTGCGACCGAGGAGGCTGCCGTCCGGCGCGACGACGATCGCGGTGTTGAAGCCGAGACCGTCGTCCGGCGCCCGCTCGTACAGCGACGCGTGTACATAGATCCCGGTCTCGGCCGCCAGCGAGGCGGCGAACTGGTAGGTCGGGCCGCCCGGCAGCTCCTCCGGCTCGACCCCCACGCCCTCCGGCCCGGCCGGGTCGACCGCGAAGTACGGCGAGAGCGTCAGCTCCTGCAGGGCGACGAGGCGCGCGCCCTGGGCCGCCGCCATGCGGATGCCGGTCGCGAGCGCCTCGCGGTGCTCGTCGGGATCGGGCCGCCAGCGCTCCTGCACGGCGGCGATCCGGAACGGCTCGCGCCCCGGCGCGCGCTTGCGGGCGTGCGACTCCTCCGCCCCGGTCTTCTGGATCAATCTCGGCTCGGTCATCCCCTCGACTGTAAGCGGTCGGATGGGCCGGCCACAATAGGCACCATGCCCTCCCCGCTCGAGTCCACCCCCGCCGCCGACGGCTTCCGCATGCCCGCCGAGTGGGAGCCGCACGCCAGCTGCTGGATGGCCTGGCCGGAGCGCCCCGACAACTGGCGGCTCGGCGCCGGGCCGGCGCAGGAGGCGTACGCCGCGGTGGCGAGCGCGATCGTCGCTTCCGAGCCGGTGACGATGGCGGTCTCCGACGGGCAGTACGAGCGCGCGCGGGCGGCGCTGCCCGAGTCGGTGCGGCTGATCGAGCTCTCCACCGACGACGCCTGGCTGCGCGACACGGCACCGACGTTCGTCGTCGACGGGAAGGGCGCGCGGCGGGGGGTCGACTGGCGCTTCAACGCCTGGGGCGGCCTCGAGGGCGGCCTCTACTTCCCCTGGGACCGCGACGAACGCGTCGCCTCGAAGGTGCTCGAGGTCGAAGGCGACCGGCGCTACGCGGCGCCGCTGGTGCTGGAGGGCGGCTCGATCCACGTCGACGGCGAGGGCACGATCCTCACCACCGAAGAGTGCCTGCTGAACCCGAACCGCAACCCGGAGCTGGACCGGGCGGCGATCGAAGCCGCGCTCCACGACCACCTGGGGACGGAGAAGGTCGTCTGGCTCGGCGACGGGGTCCTGAACGACGAGACCGACGGCCACATCGACAACCTCGCCTGCTTCGCCCGGCCCGGCGTGGTGCTGCTCACCTGGGTCGACGATCCCGAGGACCCCCAGCACGCGATCTCCCGCGACGCCCTGGAGCGCCTCGAAGCCGCCACCGATGCCCGCGGCCGCTCCTTCGAGGTGGTCAAATTGCCGGCGCCCGGCCCCCTCACCACGACCGACGAGGAGGCCTCGGGCGTCAAGGTCGTCGAGGGCACCCAACCGCGCCGCGGCGGCGACCGCATGGCGGCGAGCTACGTCAACTTCTACATCGGCAACTCCCGCGTGGTCTACCCCCTCCTCGACCCCGCCACCGACGAAGAGGCCGCCGCGATCATCGCCGCCGCCTTCCCCGACCGCGAGGTCGTCGGCGTCCCCGCCCGCGAGATCCTCCTCGGCGAGGGCAACATCCACTGCATCACCCAGCAGGTCCCGGCCTGAGGCGGCGTGGGGGCGACTCGCGGCGTCCTCGGTCGCTCGCCTTCGGGTCACGCACTTGAGTGCGCTCCCCTCGGCTCGCTCCCTGCGTCCTTGCGAGGCTGGCCCACGCCGCCTCAGGGGGCGGGGAAGTGCGGGAGATGTTGCGAAGTCCACGCTTCCGTGCG
>JAFDWD010000984.1 GCA_018268695.1 Actinomycetota bacterium | reverse complement strand
GCTTCGTCCTCACCACCCGCCTCGTGCCGCTCCTCGAACGCTCGGCCCCCGCCCGCGTCGTCATGATCGCCTCCCTCGGCCAGGCCTCCCTCGACTTCGACGACCCCCAGCTCGAGCGCTCCCTCTACGAAGGCCGCCGGGCCTACGCCCAGTCGAAGCTCGCCCAGATCTCCTTCGCCAACGAGCTCGCCTACCGCCTCCCCACCGACTCCGGCGTCACCGTCAACTCCATCCATCCGGCCACCTTCATGCCGACCAAGATCGTCCTCGACGAGCGCGGCACCTCCGTCGACTCCCTCGACCGTGGCGTCGACTCCGCCGTCCGCCTCGCCACCGACCCCTCCTTCGACGACGTCACCGGCCGCTTCTTCGACCGCGAGACCGAAGCCCGCGCCGAAGATCAGGCCTATGACCCCGACGCCCGCCGCCGGTTGTGGGAGCTGAGCGAAGCCCTGGCGGGCGAAATCTTGGGCTGAGCGGCAACTTTTCTTTCTGCGGCGCTTTGTCTGAGGCCGGCGGTCGCCATCGGTGCGAACATACGTTCGTATGGAGATCGCTTGCGTCATCGACTGCCGCCTGACGACTCCTGAGCGCCCGGGCCATTCCGGGGGGCTTCGGTCCGGGCGCGAAACTTCAGCTGGGCCGGGGGTCGATCGGGCGAAGGACCCGGTCGAGGCGGCGGAGATGACCGAGGCGGTGGCGCGGGCGCTGGAGGGGATCGGTGCCGGGGTCGAGACGGAGAGGGCCGGGGAGGTCTTCTTCGCGGTCGACGGGCTGCGCGGGCTCTACGGCGGCGAGGTGGCAGGGGTGACGGCGGCGGCGCGGGCGGCGGTCGGGGCGCCGGTGCTGATCGGGGTGGCGCCGACCCGGACCGCGGCGCGGGCCGCCGCCGAGCGGGGCGAGGTGGTGGTGGCGGCGGCGCGGGTGGGGCGCTTCCTCGGACCCCTGCCGACCGCGGTGCTGATCGACCGACTGGACGAGCCGCGGCGGGCCGGCGAGCTGGTCGCCTCGTTGGAGCGGCTGGGGATCCGGACGCTCGGGGAGCTGCGGCGGCTGACGCTCGACCAGGTTGCCGACCGCTTCGGGCCGCTCGGCCTGGCCGCCCTGCGGATCGCCCGCGGCGAAGAGGAGCCGCTGCGCCCGCGCGTCCCGCGCGAGGACCTCGTCTGCGAGATCGAGCTGCCCGAAGGGGTCGCGGGGAGCCAGCTCGACCGGGCGCTCCACCTACTGATCGACCGGCTGCTGGCGGCGCCGGCGCGCAAGGGACGGACGCTGCTCGGCGTGCGCCTCGGGGCGCGGCTCTGCGGCGGCGGCAGTTGGAGCGTCGACCAGGGTCTCGGCCGTCCCACCGCCGCCGCGTCGGCGCTCCGCCGCCTCCTGGTGCCCCGGCTGGAGGGGCTGCCGGGGCCGGCGGAAGCGCTGCGGCTGCGGGCGCTCGGCTTCGGCCCAGCGGCAGCCGATCAGCTGGTGATGGAGGTCGGCGGCGCGGAGC
>JAFDWD010000983.1 GCA_018268695.1 Actinomycetota bacterium | reverse complement strand
CGAGGACGTCGAGGAGCTGGCGCGGACGGTCGAGCTGGTGGCAAACCCGCAACCACCTCGCCGGGATCGGACGGATGGCGAGGACCCCGGGACCCGTGAAAGTGGAGCCATGCTCAGCCCTGGAACGAGAAAGGCCCACCGATGAAGGACTCAGTATTGATCGCGGGCGGCGGCGTCGCGGCCTTGGAGGCGGCGCTGGCGCTGGAGGATCTGGCGGGCGACCGCGTCGAGGTGACGATCTGCTCTCCCCGCCCGACCTTCGTCTACCGCCCCTACGCGGTCGGCGTCCCCTATGGCGTCTCCCACGTCGCCACCTATGACCTCGAGGGACTCGCCGCGGCGGCGGGCGCGCGCTATCGCGGCGACAGCATCGCCTCGGTCGACCGCGAGGCCCGCCTCGCCGTCACCCACGACGGCGAGAGCATCGCCTACGGCGACCTGATCGTCTGCCCGGGGACGAAGCTGCTCTGGCCGGTGCCCGGCGCGATCACCTTCTGGGGGATCGCCGACGAGGGCGATGTCGGCAAGGTGATGGACGAGATCCGCGGCGGCGCCGCCCGCCGGGTCGCGTTCACGATGCCCGCGGTCGAGAGCTGGGCGCTGCCGCTGTACGAGCTGGCGCTCCTCTGCCGCGCCGAGCTCGACCGGACCGGGGACGACGCCGAGCTGACGATCGTCACGCCGGAGGACGCGCCGCTGCAGATCTTCGGCCGCGGCGCCGCCGAGGGCATGGCCGACCTGCTCGCCGAACGACGGATCGAGGTCCTCACCGGCACCCATCCGGTCCGCTTCGAGCACGGGCACCTGGAGACGGTCCCCGCCGGGCGAATCCCCTTCGACAAGGTGGTCAGCCTGCCGAAACTGGAGGGCCGACGGATCCGCGGCGTCCCCCACGACGTCGAAGGCTTCGTGCGGATCGACGACCACTGCCAGGTGCTCGACTGCGAGCACGTCTACGCGGCCGGTGACGTGACCAGCTTCCCGGTGAAGCAGGGCGGGCTCGCCACCCAGCAGGCGGACGTGGCCGCCGAAGCGATCGCCGCCGGCTGCGGCGTCGACATCACGCCCGCCGAGTTCGACCCGATCCTCCACGGCGTCCTCTGGACCGGTACCGAGACCCGCTATCTGCAGGGCTGGCTGGCGGGCGGCCACGGCGAAACGTCGACGATCTCCGACACCCCGCCCTGGGGCGACGAGCGCGGCAAGATCGTCGGTCGCTACCTGACCGATTTCCTCGCCGGCATCGCCGTCTGAGCACTCCGATGCGCTCCCGTCGCGCTGTCGCGCTGATCGCCCTTGCCGCGTTCCTGGCGGTGGTCCCGCCGGCCGCCGCCGGCCAGCTCAGCCACAACCTGGCCCGCGTCAACGCCCACCTGCGGATCGCGATCGAATACGCCCCTGCCGAACTCGACGAATCGCTGACCAGCGCCGAACTCGTCTGCGGCCTCGGCGATCGCGCCGCCGCCGAACGGCCCGACCTGGCCGCAGCCGACTGGACGACGCTGGGCCAGCTGGTCGACGAAGTGGCGACGCAGGAGACCCGCCGGATCGACATCGCCTTCCGCAACGCCGACGCCGTCCTCGGCGACCTCAGGCAACGCTACGAACGCCGCTGGGCCGACTCCCCGACCGACCTTCGCGAACTCCGCCGCGGCGTCCTCGCGACCCGCGGCGGGATCGCCTCGATGCGCGCCGCCGTCGCCGGTCTGCAGACGCCGTTCGGCCGCTGGCGCGCCCACGAATGCGAAAGCGCCACCCTCGCCGTCTCCGAAGCCCTGACCCCGGTCGGCCCGGCCCTCGAACGGATCAACCTCGGAATGCTCCGCCTCTGGCGCCTCACCCAACCACCCCCGACCCCAGGAGGATGAAGATGGACGAGAAGACGGTCACCGTGACCCTGAGCCAAGCCGACGCCGAGGTCCTCCTCGGAGTCGTCAGCGCCGAGCGCCACAACCCCGACTCGCAGGCCGTCTGCGACGAGGTCCGCAAGCAGCTCGACGCGCAGCTGGGGGATGGGTAGGAGACGGGCGGAAGCGTCACAACGCCGGCCGCGCCGCCACGGCCCCCTCACCGCGGAGCGTTCAGGCGGTCCATCTCGCGCTGGACCTCGGCCTCGGTGATCGGGGCGCGGAGGTAGACGTCCCAGGCGTTGAGGACGAGGCCGATGCCCCAGCCGCCGGTCACCCAGGCGGGCCAGGGATAGCCGGCGCCGGTCACGGCCCAGATCGCCCAGATCGCCGCGTTGACGACGACGTAGGTGGCGACGTGCCCCTGGAAGTCGCGCTTCTTGTGGATGCGGGCGAGGGCTCGCTCGCGGTCGGTGCCGGTCTCTTCGATGTCCTTGTCGTCGGCCATGGGCCGATTCTGGGCGCGGCGCGCTCCGGTGGCATCCGTATGGGTCCGCGCACGGCGATGTGGCGCTTGCGGGATGCGCGGCCACGACCGCTCGCGGAGGCTTCGGCGCATGGATGAAGACGCATACCCCGTCAGCTTCGCCGTCGACTACCCGGATCGGGACCTCGATCGGGTCAGCACCGGCTTTCGGATCTTCACGGTGATCCCGATCGCGCTCGTGCTCGCCGCGATCGGCGGCTACTCCTCGACCTGGGGGGAAAGCGATCAGGCGACGACGATCGCGATCGGGGGCACCGGCCTCCTCTTCCTGCCGCCGCTCCTGATGATCCTCTTCCGCCAGAAATACCCGCGCTGGTGGTTCGACTGGAACCTCGAACTGCTGCGCTTCACCAACCGCGTCGGGATCTACCTCGCCCTGATGGACGACCGCTATCCCTCGACCGACGAACATCAGTCGGTGCGGCTCGACTTCCCCTACCCCGACGCCCGCGAGGGCCTCAACCGCTGGCTGCCGCTGGTCAAGT
>JAFDWD010000982.1 GCA_018268695.1 Actinomycetota bacterium | reverse complement strand
GGCGACACCGAAGGCACCGGTCCGCGCTGGCACGCCGAACCGCCCTACCCGGAAGGTTTCGTGGTGCGGCATCCGGCGGGGTACTAGGATTCCGAGGGAGGAGCCATGCCGACTTACCTGATGCTGACCAATCTGACCGCCGAGGGCCTGCGGACCCTGAAGAACAACCCGGGTCGCGTCACCGAGGTGAACAAGGAGGTCGAGCAGATGGGCGGCAAGGTCGTCACCCAGTACGCGACGCTCGGCGAGTACGACTTCGTCACCGTGATCGAGGCCCCTGACGAGCGGACGATGGCGAAGATCTCGGTGGAGCTCGGCTCGCGCGGCACGATGACCAGCCGCACGCTGTCCGCGATGCCCGCCTCGGACCTCACTTCTTGAAGACGCTTGTAGTCGGCAGCGGCGGCCGCGAGCACGCGATCGTCCGGGCGCTGCGCCGCTCGGCGTCGGCGCCGGAGGTGCTCTGTGCGCCGGGCAACGCGGGGATCGCGGCGGACGCCGAGTGTTTTCCCGAGGTGGCGGCCGACGACGTCGAGGCGATCGTCGCGCTGGCGACCGAGCGTGCCGTCGACCTGGCGGTGATCGGCCCCGAGGCGGCACTCGTCGTCGGCGCGGTCGACGCGCTCGAGGCGGCCGGGATCCCCGCCTTCGGCCCGACCCGGGCGGCGGCGGAGCTGGAGGGCTCGAAGGCCTTCGCCAAGGAGCTGATGGCCGCGGCCGGGGTGCCGACGGCATCCCACGTCCTCCTTCGCACCCGCGAGGAGGCCGACGCCGCGCTCGCGGCGGCCGCCTATCCGACCGTGCTGAAGGCCGACGGCCTCGCCGCCGGCAAGGGCGTGATCCTCTGTGCCGACGAGGCCGAGGCGCGCGGCGCGCTCGACGTCTACTTCACCGAGCAGCGCTTCGGCGCGACCGCCGTGGTGATGGAGGAGTTCCTCGAGGGCGAAGAGCTGTCGCTGCTGGCGCTCTGCGACGGCGAGAACGTCGTCCCCCTCTCCCCCGCCCAGGACTACAAGCGGATCTTCGACGGCGACGAGGGGCCGAACACCGGCGGCATGGGCAGCTACTCGCCGGTGCCGGGCCTGGCGGGCGCCGCCGAGATCGAGGAGATCGTCGAGCGGGTCCACCGGCCGATCGTCGCGGCGATGGCCGAGCGCGGCACCCCCTTCCACGGGATCCTCTACGCCGGGCTGATGATGACCGCCGACGGTCCCAAGGTGATCGAGTTCAACGTGCGCTTCGGCGACCCCGAGACGCAGGCGGTGCTGCCGCGGCTGCGCTCCGACCTCGTCGACCTCTTCCGCGCCGCGCGCGAGCCGGGCGGGCTCGCCGGGATGAGCGCCGAGTTCGACGACGACTGGGCGGTGACCGTGGTGCTCGCCTCGGCGGGCTACCCGGAGAGCTCCTCGAAGGGCGACGTGATCCACGGGCTCGCCGAGGCGGCGGAGATCGCCGAGGTCACCCACGCCGGGACCGCGGCGCGCGACGGTGAGATCGTCACCGCCGGCGGGCGCGTCCTCAACGTGACGGGGCTCGGCCCCGATCCGGCCACCGCGCGCGAGCGCGCCTACGACGCCGCCGGCCGCATCTCCTTCGACGGGATGCAGGTCCGCGGCGACATCGCCGCCCGCGCGGTCGCCCGAGTTTCCAGTCCCTGACTAAAAGACCTCCCGAGAGGAGCAACCCGATGAGCGACATCGCCGACCCGAATCCACCCGAGATCGGCACCGCCGAGCTGCCGCCGCCGGACCCCGAGGTCGAGGCCGAGCTGGAGCAGATCGAAGAGAACTTCGCCGCCATCGGGCCGCTGGTCGGGATCCTGGTCGGGTCCGACGAGGATCTGGCGCGGATGTTGCCGGCGGAGGAGTACCTCTCCGAACGGAGCATCGCCTCCGAGATCCGGGTCATCGACGCTCCCGAGGCGGTGGGCGAGTACTGCGAGGGCGCCCGGGCCAAGGGCCTGAAGGTGATCGTCGTCGGGGCGGCGATGAGCACGGCGCTGCCCGGCGTCGCCGCCGCCCACACCGACCTGCCGGTGATCGGCGTGCCGCTCGTCGGCGAGGGGCTCGATTCGGCCGACGCGCTGCTGGCGACGGTGCAGGTGCCGGCCGCGACCCCGGTCGCCTGCGTGGCGGTCGACGGCGCCGAAAGCGCGGGCGTGCTCGCGGCACGGATAATCAACGCATGATCCCGCGCTACACCCGCCCCGAGATCGGGGCCGTATGGACCCAGCAGGCGAAGCTCGAGACGTGGCTCGAGGTCGAGCTCGCGGCGACCGAGGCGTGGGCGGCGGAGGGCGTCGTCCCGGCCGAGGTCGCCGCGGCGGCGCGCGAGCGGGCGACCTTCACGGTCGAGGCGGTCGACGACCGGGAGAAGATCACCGACCACGACATGGCCGCGTTCGTCGACGTGGTCGCGGCGTCGGTCGGGCCGGAGGGCGCCCAGTGGCTCCACTACGGACTGACCTCATCCGACGTGCTCGACACGGCGCTGGCGCTGCAGCTGAAGCGCGCGGGCGCGATCCTCGTCAAGGGCGCCAAGGAGTACCGCGACGCGCTGATCGACCGGGCGCTGGCGGAGCGCGACACGCTCTGCGTCGGGCGGACGCACGGCGTGCACGCCGAGCCGACCACCTTCGGGCTGCGGCTGGCGGGCTTCGCCTTCGAGGCCGACCGCAACCTGGGGCGCCTGGAAGAGGCGTTCGCCGAACTCGCCTACGGCAAGCTTTCCGGCGCGGTCGGGACCTATGCCTCGGTGCCGCCGGCGGTCGAGGCGCGGGTGATGGAGAAGCTGGGGCTGGCGATCGAG
>JAFDWD010000981.1 GCA_018268695.1 Actinomycetota bacterium | reverse complement strand
GTCGCGGCGGTGATCCCGATCGTCCGCACGATCCAGGAGGGCTTCGCGGCGACCGAGATCGAGAAGGTCTACGGGATCGTCAACGGGACCACGAACTTCATCCTCAGCGAGATGGCGGCGAGCGGGGCGGGCTACGAGGAGACGCTGGCGCGCGCCCAGGAGCTGGGCTACGCGGAGGCGGATCCCACCGACGACGTCTCCGGCGCCGACGCGGCGGCGAAGATGGCGATCCTCGCGCGCCTTGCCTTCCACACCCCGGTGACGCTCGCGGAGGTCGCCTATGAGGGAATCGAGGGGATCGCTCCCGACGACCTCGCCTTCGCCAAGGAGCTCGGCCTCTCGCTGAAGCTGCTCGGCGTGGCGGAGCGGCGCGGCGAGACGATCAGCGTCCGCGTCTTCCCCTGCTTCCTCTACTCCGGCCACCCGCTGGCGCCGATCGAGGGCGCCTTCAACGCGGTGATGATCCAGGCCGACGCGATCAACGAGGTGACGCTCTCGGGGCCCGGGGCCGGGGGGCTGCAGACGGCCAGCGCGGTGCTCGGCGACGTCGTCTCGATCCTCGCGGGGGACACCCCCGTGCACGAGACGCGGACCGAGCTGCCGATCGTCGCCGACGTCCCGTCGAGCTTCTACCTGCACCTCGAGGTCGCCGACCAGCCGGGGGTGCTGGCGCGGATCGCGACGGTCCTCGGCGACCACCAGGTGTCGGTCAAGAGCGTCGTCCAGCGCGGCATCGGCGAGGACGCGCGCCTGGTGATGGTCGTCCACGAGTGCCTCGAGTCGAACTTCGCGCGCGCGGTAGAGGCGCTTAACGGGCTCGGCGAGCTGCGCGCGCCGGCCCGGTCCATCCACGTGATCGAGGAAGGGGTCTGATGCCCGAGCGGGGCCTGATCGAACGCTACCGCGACCGCCTCAACCTGGAGCCCGGCGATCCGATCGTCAGCCTCCAGGAGGGGACGACGCCGCTGATCCCCTCGCCGCACCTCTCCGACCGGGTCGGGGCGGAGGTCTTCCTCAAGTTCGAGGGCGCGAACCCGACCGGTTCGTTCAAGGACCGCGGCATGACCGTCGCCGTCTCGCGCGCCAAGGGGCGGGGGGTGGAGGCCGTGATCTGTGCCTCGACCGGCAACACGGCGGCGAGCTGCGCCGCCTACGCGGCGCGCGCCGGGCTGCGCGGCGCGGTGATCGTGCCGGAGGGCAAAATCGCGATCGGCAAGCTCGCCCAGGCGCTGATCCACGGGGCCCGCGTGGTGGCCCTGAAAGGAAACTTCGACGATGCCCTGAGGATCGTCCGCGAGCTGACCCAGAAGCACCCGATTGAACTCGTCAACTCGGTCAACCCTTACCGGATCGAAGGGCAGAAGACGGGCGCCTTCGAGCTGATCGAAGAGCTCGGCAAGGCCCCTGACGCGCTGGCGATCCCGGTCGGCAACGCGGGCAACATCACCGCCTACTGGCGCGGCTTCCAGGAGATGGGTGCCTCCCCGATCCTCTACGGCTTCCAGGCCGCGGGCGCGGCGCCGCTGGTGATCGGCAAGCCGGTGGAGAAACCGGAAACGATCGCCTCCGCGATCCGCATCGGCAACCCGGCCCGTTGGGAGGAGGCGATGGGCGCCGTCACCACCTCGCACGGCCGCATCGCCGCCGTCACCGACGAGCAGATCATCGACGCCTACCACTATCTGGCCAGCTGCGTCGGAGTCTTCTGCGAGCCCGCCTCGGCCGCCTCGGTCGCCGGCCTCCTCGCCCATGGCCTACCCACCGTCGCCGGCGAGCCGAAGCCCGAAACCGTGGTCGCGGTCCTCACCGGCCACGGCCTGAAGGACCCCGACACCGCCCTCGGCAAAGCCCCCGCCGTGATCACCTGCGAGAACGACCTCGCCGCGGTCGAGCGCGCGGTGTTCAACGACTAGCTCAGCAGCGTTCGACCAGTGGGGAGAGCCGGTGACCTCGCTGCTGGATGAACTCGAGCAGGTTCGGCAGATCGTGGGCCGGATCCTTCAATGCCGGGGCGAACGCCTGGCGGTACTCGCACAGCATCCGTGGTCCCCAGAGCTCGTCGGCACGCCCCGTGTCGACGTAGCCGTTGTCGAAGAGCCAGGCGACGTAGTCAAGGGTCGCCGCCTCTTCGGCCGTCGCGCGGTACGCCGGTCGGGTGAGCCCGGACCGTCGGCCGTCGCGAAGCTCCTCGAACTGCTTCGTGTACCGGGTTCGGTTGTACACCGATCGACTGGTCACGCTCTGCAACTGGGTGAGCAGTCCCAGTTCGGTGGCGAGCTGCGACTGGTGGTCGGCGTCAGCGCTCGACATCGCCTGGAGCGCGTTGAAACCCACGGCGACCGCCAGCGCGAAGACTCCGATGATCGCCGAGACTGCGGTCCAATTGACGGA
Organism: Actinomycetota bacterium; assembly: GCA_018268695.1. Next base: position 2,707 of record JAFDWD010000981.1, on the reverse strand, counting down.
AGTCGAGTCGAGGCCCTTCTTTCGTCGGGTCCGATCAGGCGCAGCCAATTGCTGACCTCGCTCCGTAGGCGACCCGCGCCCGCCTGACAAATCCCGATTCGATTACCGCTTCGCACGCTTCGAGCGCCTGCGCCCTATCTCCCGCGGAGAGCGTCGTTCCTACGACGGCGGTGCCGGGAGGGATCAGTTCGATTTCCCCAACCTTCGGATACCAAGGTCGGTAGATCTCGTGCCTGGCCAGGAAGAGCCGGATCTGGGCCGCGGAGCCGGTCGACTGCGGTGGAGTGTCCGAGACCGACCCGGCACTCGGTTTTCCAGCGCTCGCCTTCTGCGGGCCTGGGCCAGTCTCCGGCGGGGCGGCTTCTGCCGGCGGGGCTTCTATCGCCTCCAGCCGGGCTGCAATTTTCGGCGCGGGGCTTTCTCGCGAGAGTGCCGGAGGCTCCGGCGGGGCGGCGTTCCCTCCTCCCTGTCGGGCGGCACCCGATTCCGGCGAGATGACGTGGACTTCCGCGGGAGGGGCCTCCGGAGGGGCGGCCCCTCCAGTGCCGCCGCAGCCCACGGATATCAACGCGATCCCGGCAACCAATACCGCTATCGACGCCAGCGATCGACCGGGAATTGCGGGATGGCATTTTTGCGACACTAACCTTGAATAGCAGAAACATTCCAGTTCGTTCATCCGACTCCGATGTCCGCGCCCGACCGACGGATCCGCCTCTAAGCTGCGCGGATGACCGCGCGCCACCGACTCGTTCGCGTTCCCGCCTCCTCGGCCAACCTCGGGCCGGGGTACGACGCGATGGCGGCGGCGATGGCTCTGCACCTGGAGCTGGAGGTGGAAGAGGCGGGGGAGTTCTCGCTCGATCCGGGTGGGCTCGCGGTGTCGACCGGGCGCGACAACCTGATCGTCCGGGCCTTCGAGACGCTGCACCCGGCCGACGGGATCGCGTTCAAGCTGCGCTCGGAGATCCCGCTGGCGCGGGGGCTGGGATCGAGCTCGGCGGCGATCGTCGCCGGGCTGGCGGCCGCCGACCACCTCTTCGAGCTGGCGCTGACGCGGGAGGAGCTGCTGGAGCGGGCGACCGCGATCGAGGGGCACCCCGACAACGTCGCCGCGGCGATCTACGGCGGCTTCGTCGTCTGCGCCGCGGGGAGAGAGGCCTTCGCGGCCAGGTTCGATCCGCCCGAGGGCCTGGAGGGCATCGTCGTGATCCCCGGCGAGGAAGTCTCGACCGAGCTGGCGCGTACGGCGATCCCAGGCGAGCTGCCGCTCGCCGACGCGGTCGCCAACGTCTCCGCCGCCGCGCTCTTGGTCCTGGGATTGCGGAGCGCCGACCTCGACCTCGTCTCCCGCGGCCTCCACGACCGCATCCACCAGGACCGCCGGCGCGACCTCTATCCGCGCTCGATGGAGATCGTCGACGCGGCGGGCGAGCTGGGCGCGCTGGGGGCGACGATCTCCGGCGCCGGCCCCACCGTCCTCGTCTGGACGACCTGGGAGGAAGCGGGCGGCGTCGCCGCGGCGCTGAAGGACCGCTGCGAGGGCTGGGCCGAGGTCAAACGCCTCCCCTTCGAACCCCTCGGCGCCGACGTCCCCGAGCTCTAGCGCCCCGCCACCTCCCGCCAGCTGTTCTTTATGGACCTGTGGCGTCCAGAAGGAACAGCTGGACGAATGGGTGGGAGATCTTTTCCTACGCCTGTCGCGCGGATAGGCTCGCGCGATGCCCAACTTGCCGAAGCTGAAGCTCGTCCCTGCCCTGGTCGCCATCGTCGCGCTGCTGGCCGTGCCTGCCGCCGCGCAGGCGACCCTCGCCTACACGACCCACATCTTCCACCCGCATGTCGTCGTCGCTCAGGACAACGGCAAGGGGGCGAAGGGGATCGGCGCCGGGACCAACCCGAAAGTGTCCCCGGACGGCAAATTGGTCGCCTTCGAAAAGGAAGGGACCAGCGGCAAGAGCCCGGAAATGAGGCTCTACGACCTCTCGACGGGGAAGACGAAGACGATCTTCTCGCCCTGGCGCGAAAGCTATACCTTCGCCTGGTCTCCGGATTCGACCATGGTGGCGGCGCTGCGGGGCGGTGAACTGGGGACGCGGACGCTCTGCGTGATCGACGTCGAAACCGGCAAGGTGACGCGGATCGCGAAGGGCTACTTCAACGCGGTCAGCTTCTCCCCGGACTCGAGCGAAGTCGTCTTCGGCCTCGCTTTCGGCGAACGCTACCCGCAGAAGACGAACATCGTGCGCGGCCCGGTCGCCGGCGGGCCGACCTCGCAGCTGACCCATGACGGCATCTCGGGCTGGCCGCTCTGGGGCCCGAAGGGGCAGATCGTCTTCGTCAAGCAGCTGAACGCGAAGAGCCGCAAGTACGGCCCGAAGAACGACCTCTACCTGATGAACGAAAACGGCAAGGGCGTCAAGCGGCTGACCCATACGAAGGTCGGCGATCTCGTCGTTGGGCTCTTCCCGACGGCCTGGTCGGCCTCGGGGAACCAGCTGCTGGCCGAGTTCGGCGGGCAGGACACGAGCTACGCGGTGGCGGTCAACCCGAAGACCGGTGCCGAACGCAACCTCAGCCCGGAAAACACCGAGACCGGCTTCGCGGGCGTCGACCTGACCCCGGACGGCAAGACCGTCCTCGGCTACATCGGCGGTTACGAAGGTGGTAGTAACTCATTGAAGATCGCCTCGGTCCCCTACAAGGG
>JAFDWD010000980.1 GCA_018268695.1 Actinomycetota bacterium | reverse complement strand
GGCCAGCCCGCCGCTGGTCGTCGCCTACGCGCTGGCCGGCCGCATGGACATCGACATCACGACCGAGCCGCTCGGCGAGGACTCTGACGGCGAGCCGGTCTACCTGCGCGACATCTGGCCCAGCACCGAGGAAGTGAAGCGCGTCGTCGGCGAGTCGGTCGCGGCGGAGATGTTCAAGCGCAACTACGCCGACGTCTTCAGCGGCGACGAGGAATGGAACGCGGTCGAGGTGCCCGAGGGCGACCGCTACAGCTGGCCCGACTCGACCTACGTGCGGCAGCCCAGCTTCTTCAAGGACATGCCGGCGGACCCGCCCGGCCTGGCGCCGATCGAGGACGCCCGCGTCCTCGCGGTGCTCGGCGACTCGGTCACCACCGACCACATCTCGCCCGCCGGCGCGATCAAAAAGGAAGGCCCGGCCGGCAAGTGGCTCACCGACCAGGGGGTCGAGCCCGGGGATTTCAACTCCTACGGCTCGCGTCGCGGCAACCACGAGGTGATGATCCGCGGCACCTTCGCCAACATCCGCCTGCGCAACCAGCTGGTCGAGAAAGCCGGCGGCTACACCCGCCACTTCCCCGACGGCGCGGAGATGTCGATCTACGACGCGGCGGTGGCCTACGCCGACGAGAACGTCCCGCTGATCGTCCTCGCCGGCAAGGAGTATGGCTCCGGCTCCTCCCGCGACTGGGCGGCCAAGGGCACGGTCCTGCTCGGCGTCCGCGCCGTGATCGCCGAGTCCTTCGAGCGCATCCACCGCTCCAATCTGATCGGCATGGGCGTCGTCCCCCTCCAGTACAAGGACGGCGAGAACGCGGCTTCCCTCGGCCTGACCGGCGCCGAGACGATCACGATCGGGGACCTCGAAGAGGGCCGGGCGAAAACCGTGACCGTCACGGCGACGAGTGACGACGGCACCGAGAAGACCTTCGAGGCCAAGGTCCGTCTCGACACCCCCAACGAGATCACCTACATCAACAACGGCGGCATTTTGCAGACGGTTCTTCGGAACCTGAAGTAGCCGGGGGGCGAAACCATCGGTCCCGCCCCCTTAGGGGGGCGTGATCGAACGGTTCGATTGGACTGACCACGCGGGGCGCCGCGCCTGGGAGCGCGAATTTGACCGGTTTCAAGTTGAGATGACGATCGCGCTGGGCCATGATGAGCGCAGTCTGAACGACGGTCGCGCCGACTGGCTCGTCCGTGGTGAGCGGCTTGACGGCCGCGGCTTCGGGGTCATCTACGACCATCCGGTCGGCGAGGACTTGGCCCGAGTCCGCATCGTGAGCGTCTGGGATCTGAACGATCGGGGGTAATTGTGGACTGGAAAGAGGAACGCTTCGCCTACTGGGAACGTGAGACGGACATCGTCTGGATCCCGACGGGACCGGCGAAGTTCGTCAACAGCGAGAAAACCCCATGGGGGATCGTCGACCACGACAAGGACACCGACGAGGTGACCGCCCTGGAGATCTGGGACGCGAGCAAGGTCTTCCCCGCCGAGATGCTCGAACGGCTCCCCTCGCCCGGCCGACCCGGGTCAGCCGCCGCCGCCTGACCCCGCTCATCAAGGACGCAGCCACGTCGCGTCTGGCGCAGGTCGGGGCCAGCGTCGCAAGGAGTCACGAGGGAGCCTGCTTCAGCAGGTGACCGAGTAACGACGCCGCGACGCGCCCCCCGACCCAGCCAGACGCGACGTGGCACAGCGGGGGCGCGGGGAGGCAGGGGGGTCCGCGCGCCCCTCGCTGCACCTGCGCGCCGGTAGCCAGGGAGGGATGCCGACGCGGCCGTTCCTTGGCGTATTGCCTAGGAACAGTCCGGGTTACCTATATCGCCGTTACAGGTTCCGGTCAAGCGCCGTATACCGAACTACTACGGTCGTTCGGTCGCGATGCCCCAGCCCTTGCGTTCGATCAGCTCGATGCCGATGACCGAGCCGATCGGGCCGAAGGTGGTGAGGGTGGCCGCGAGGAGGGTGTATGGCGCCTCGTGGCGCACACAGGCGACCCAGATGACGACGCAGAGGGCGCAGAAGCCGAGCCCGTGGGCCCAGCCGAAGAGCATCGTCTCAGTTTCAAAACCCGGGGCCAGCCAGAAGAAGAGCAGGCCGATGAAGATCGCGAGCTCGACGTAGGAGACACGCTTCACCCAGACGAAGAGCTCACCGGGGACGGGCTTCTCGAACGGTTTGAAGGGGCGCGGTCGGCGCATCGCCGGGCGGGCGCGGCTAGATGCCGGGCGTGAGCGCGGTGAGGGCGATGCGCTCCTGCTCGAGCGCGTGGGCGGCGGCGTAGCCCTCGCCCGGGCTGGCACGGCCGGGACGGCCGATGTAGGTGAGGTCGACGCCCTCGGGCAGCACCTGCGGGAAGCGGCGCGACATGACCTTCCAGGCGCCCATGTTCCGCGGCTCCTCCTGGACCCAGGCGATCTCCTTCAGGTTCGGGTAGCCGGCGATCACTTCTTCGAGGCGCGTCTTGGCGAAGGGGTAGAGCATCTCGACCCGCGCGATCGCCACGTTCTCGGCGGCGGCGCGGCGCTCGGAGCCGTCGATGTCGTAGTAGATCTTGCCGGTGCAGAGGACCAGGCGCTCGACCTTGTCGCGACGGCCCTCGACGGTCGGGTCATCGAGGATGTGGCGCCACTCGCCGCTCGTCAGGTCCTCCATCGTGGAGGAGGCGCGGTCGAGCCGCAGGAGCCCCTTCGGCGTGAAGACGATCAGCGGCCGCGGCTTGCG
>JAFDWD010000097.1 GCA_018268695.1 Actinomycetota bacterium | reverse complement strand
CGCACGATGCCGAAGCTGATCGTGGTCGAGCGCGACTATCCGACGATCGCCGAGAAGTGGCGGGCGCTCGGCCCGTTGGTCGAGGAGAAGGGCACGGCGGTCAAGGGGGCGAGTTGGGTCGCCGACGAGGAGGTCGCCGAGTTGGTCGCCACGAACGGCGCCGTGCGCGGCGGTGTCGCCGACGGCCGACCCTCGCTGGAGCGCGTGGACCAGGCTTGCGAGGCGATCCTCGCCCTCTCCGGGACGACCAACGGCCGCCTCGCGGTCGAGGGCTTCCGCTCGCTGGAGCGCACCACCGGCCTCGAGCTCGCCGATCTGGCAGGCACGCGCTCGGCGGACCGCATCACCCTCGCCGACGCGCGGGTGCAGCCGCGCACGGTGATCACCTCGCCCGAGTGGTCGGGGATCGAGGCCCATGGGCGCCGCTACGCGCCGTTCACCGCCAACGTCGAGCGCGAGAAGCCATGGCACACGCTCTCGGGCCGCATGCACCTCTACCTTGACCACGCCTGGATGCTCGAGCTGGGGGAGGGGCTGCCGGTGTTCCGGCCGCCGCTGCATCACCGGGCGATCTTCGGCGATCAGGGCGCGGCCGACGGCTCCGGGCGCCGGGAGCTGACCCTGCGCTACCTGACCCCGCACTCGAAATGGTCGATCCACTCCGAGTACCAGGACAACCTGCACATGCTCACCCTGTTCCGCGGCGGCGGCATGCTCTGGATCAGCCGCGAGGACGCCGAGTCCCTTGACATCCACGACAACGACTGGGTCGAGGCCTACAACCGCAACGGCGTCGTCGCCTGCCGGGCGACGGTCTCCCACCGGATCCCGGAGGGGACCTGCCTGATGTACCACGCCAAGGACCGCCACCTGAACGTGCCGCTGACCGAGCTCGAAGGCAAGCGGGGCGGGACCGACAACTCGCTCACCCGGATCGTGATGAAGCCCACCCACTTCATCGGCGGCTACGCGCAACTCAGCTTCGGCTTCAACTACTACGGCCCGACCGGGTCCCAGCGCGACGAGGTCACGGTCATACGCAAGCGCGAGGCGGAGGTGGTGTTCGAGTGAGGATCAAGGCCCAGGTCGGGATGGTGATGAACCTCGACAAGTGCATCGGCTGCCACACCTGTTCGGTCACCTGCAAGCAGGTGTGGACCAACCGGCCCGGTGCCGAGTACATGTGGTTCAACGACGTCGAGACCAAGCCCGGCCTCGGCTACCCGAAACGCTGGGAGGACCAGGAGCAATGGAAGGG
>JAFDWD010000979.1 GCA_018268695.1 Actinomycetota bacterium | reverse complement strand
GGACGCGTCGCCCGAGCGGGTCATCACCCCGCGGAGTTCTTCGATCTCCGGCGGCAGCTGGCGGTAGCGGGCCACGTACGGATGCAGCGCGACGCCCTGGAAGCTCGACTTGATCCCCGGGTTGGTCTTGTACATCTGTTCGAGGAAGTACGAGGCGAAGTAGTTCGGGCTCGTCGCGTGCATGACCTTTTTGCCGTTCAGGTACCGGGCGCCGGCCGGCTTGGCGAAGAGCCCGGCCAGGACGATCTGCGCCGTCGGATCGGTCGATTTGATCGCGGTCGAAGAGAGCTTCACGAGCTTCCCGTATTCGGCCGGGTTCGGCTTGGCGACGAAGTACTTGAAGTTGGGCTCGTTCCAGATCTGCCACGCCTTGATCGGCTTCACCGGGACGGTCGGGTGTTCGGCCCAGAAGGTGCCGTTGGTGCCGTAGCGACCGACGGCGGCTTTGAGGAAGGACGACCAGGCCGTGGCCGCGCTACCCGACACCGGCAGGCGCGCCGGAGCCTTGGCGCCGGGCGCCCCCGGCACGTTCACGCTCGGCACCACCCAGGCGGGGGTCCCGACGACGAACGGCAGCAGTTCGATGCCGCTCTTCGCGGCACGTTCGACCTGACCGTCGAATTCGCTCCAGTTGATGGCGCCGCCGCGGGTCGGCTGCATGCCGCCCCAGATCATCGCCACGCGCATCTCTTTAACGCCGCCCTGCTTCAGGGTCGTGAGCTGTTCTTGGGTGAGGTTGGACTGGGGCACCACGCCGAAAAACTTGGCGGTGACGGCGCCGGCGCTCGCGGCGAAGACCCCGAGCGCGAGGACGACGGCCGACACGGCCGTCAGGGCGCGCGCCCTCCTGCTGGCTTTAAGCATCGTTCCCTCCATGTGGGGGTGGGATTGTTCGGACTAGCTCGCGCTGGGCGAAGAGGCGCGTCCGCCGGACCCACCTTGGTCCGACTTCCGCTGGCGGTAGAGCACCACACCGATCGAGATCGCCGCGAGCACGACCACCGCGATCAGGATGGGGACGACGGGCGAAGAGCCGCCGCTGCTCTGCGCGACGTTCTTCCCCTGCTGGGTGCTGCCAAGGTCCTTCTGTTCCCCGATCGAGCCTTCCGACCCGCCGGAGTTGGCGCCGCCGTTCGGCTTGTTGCCGTTGCCGCCGCCATTGCCACCGCCCGCCGTGGAAGACTTGCCTTCTTCTTCCTTCGAGGAAGACCCCTTCTTGTGACCGCCTTGAGACGATCCAGCTTCCGATTCGGGTTCTTCGGTCCCGGCGCCGCCACCGTTTTCCTTCGTGGCGGAACCTTCGGCCTTGGCGTTGTTAGAAGACTTGTGATGGGTCGGCGACTTTTCCGTGCCACCGGACGAGGGTTCATTCGTCACCGAGGGAATTTCGGTTTCGTAGACGGTTTCGCCCGAATTCCCCGCGAAAGCGTTTGCGGGAACTAGAGCCAATGCCAGCAGAGCAAGCACTGACGGAAGCAAGAAAAAGGAGCGGGCCGAGCTACGGGCCTGGCGGCGAGGGGCACCTTGCATTCCGCAGGAGGTTAGAGGAATCGACGGCGTTCCTCGGTCCGATCGCCCTGATCGGGGCTCTGGCGATGACCGGCGGGGGCTTCTCGCTGAGCTCGCGACACATCGCCGGACTGGTCGTCTGGCTGCTGGTCGTGGGCCTGCTGGTCCTCGGAGTCGCCGGTCGGGCGCTCCTGGCGAAGCCGTTCTACTGGGCCTCGGGTCTGCTTCTTGGCTTTGCAATTTGGTCTGCACTCTCATCTCTCTGGTCCGGTTCTGTCGAGTTGAGCGTCACCGAGGCGGATCGGGTCCTGATGTACCTCGGCGTCTTCCTTGCCGCGTTCCTCCTCGCCCAAACCAACCAAAGGCGCCAACGTTTCGGTGAAGGCATCGCGATCGCCCTCACCTTGCTGGCGATCCTGGCATTGGCGACGCGGCTCCTGCCTTTCCTTTTCGACCTTCCCTTCGACGAATCCAAAGGGACCCGCCTCCAGTACCCACTCGGCTACTGGAACGGCGACGCGATCCTCTTCAGCTTCGCCGCGGCCCTTTGCGTCTGGATGAGTCGACGCTCCCTGACCACCGCCCTGCGATGGTTCTCGATCGCCGCCCTGCCCGCGGTCCTGCTCGCCCTCTACTTCACCCACTCCCGCGGCGGCATCCTGACGATGGTCATCGGCGTCGGGACCTTGGTCGTCCTCTCCCGCGACCGCCTCTGGTATCTGGCCACGCTGCTCATCGCCGTCGTCTTCACGATGCCGGCCGTTCTCGCCATCCAGTCCTATCCCGAACTCCGCTACAACTTTCTCTTCGCGCCGATCGAAGGGCAGGGACTGAAAGCAGGCGCGATCCTGCTCGCCGGGATGACGGCGACGGCGCTCGTCGTCCGGTCGATGAAGGGGCTGGAGCGCCGCGACTCCGCCGCTGTCGGGCGGGCGCTGGCGATCTCCCGCGACCCCCGCGTGATCAAGGGGATCGGGATCGCCGTGCTGGTCGCGGTGGCGATCGCGGCGGCGATCTACGGCGGCACCGCCTGGGAAAAGTTCACCAGCGCAGACGTCCAGGCGCCCGCGGGGTTGGCGGAAGCCTCGAGCCGCGGTCGCACCCAGTTCTGGGAAGTCGCGCTCGACGGCTTCGGCGAAAAGCCGATCACCGGACAGGGAGCCGGGACCTATCAGTTCGCCTGGGACCAGCACCGGCCGATCGCCATGTCCAACACCCAGGCGCATTCGCTCTACTTCGAGGCGCTGGACGAGCTCGGGATCGTCGGCGGACTACTGATCATCGGCCTCGTGTTGTTCCTGCTCTGGACGGGTTTCACCGCCTGGCGCGCGGCAGGCGGCCGCGAGCGGGAGCTCTACGCGATCCTGCTCGGTATCAGCCTCGCCTTCGCGGTCGGCGTCGCCTATGACTGGTTCTGGCAGTTCGCGCTGATCGGGTCGATCTTCTTCATGGCGACCGGGATCCTGGTCGCGGCCCGCTGCGGCCAGCTCTGGCGCGCCCGCGCCGCCGCCCGCGCACGCGCGGGAGAAGCGGTGGAGACCGACACCGAAAGCCGGCGCTTCGGCCTCACGATCGCCGGTCTGGCCGTGGCCTGGTTGACCATGGTCGCGCTCACCGGGCCGCTCCTGGTCGATCACGAGATCCACGCCTCGACCGCCGCCGCGCAGGAGAAGCCCGCCGATTTCGAAAGCGCCGTGAACCACGCCGAAACGGCCCGCTCGATCGAGCCGTGGGCGGCCACTCCGTACCTCCAGCTCGGCCTCCTGGCCCAGGCCCAGGGCGACTACGAAACCGCGATCCGTCGCTTCGAGGAGGCGATCGATCGCGAGGATCACAGCTGGACCCTGTGGTACCTGAAGGCCAAGGCCGAGCACCAGGCAGGTCAGAAGGAAGCCGCCCAGAACGATCTGAACGAAGCAAAACGCCTGAACCCACTCGAAACTTGTCTCACCGAAGGGTTTGAAGGTTGCGGATGACGCGAACGCCGGACACCGAGAAGATCGCCGCCGAACGGAAGGTGGCCGCCGCGCTGCGCGCTGCCGAGACCAACGGCGACGAACTACCGGACCGCGGCGCGCGGGCAGTGGCCGCCGACCGCCTCGGGCTGAGCGGCCCCGAGGGCTCGCGCCGGCGCGGCGCGCTGCTGCGGCGCCTGCTCGCCCTCGCCGACTGGACGGCGCTGATCGTGGCCCTCCTGGTCGTCACCGCGACGACCTCCTCGACCGACGTCGCCGACCTCTTCTGGGCGGTGCTCTTCAGCCCCAGCTGGATTCTCGTGGTCAAGCTCCACGGCCTCTACGACCACGACCACCGGCGGATCCGCCACTCAACCCTCGACGAGGTGCCCTCGCTGGTCTCGGCGACCGTGCTCGGCACGCTGGTGCTCGACGGCCTGCTGGCGATCAGCCCGGTCGGCCCGCTGTCGCCGAAGAGCGCGATCGCCCTGGGCGTCGGGACGCTGCTCGGCAGCTTCGTCCTGCGCGGCCTCCTGCGTTGGGTCTGGCACCGGGCGACGCCGGTCGCGCTCGGCCTGGTGATCGGCCCGCCCGCCACGGTCGACACCGTCGCCCGCCGCGTCGTCACCCACCCGGAGACGCGGCTGCACCTGGTCGGCTACCTCTCGGCGTCGCGCGAGGAGGACTCGGCCGAGCTGCCGCGCCTCGGCAGCCTCGCCGACATCTCCGAGGTCGCCGAGGTGACCGGGATCGAGCGCGTCGTCGTCACCGAACAGCAGATGTCGGAGGTCGCTGCCGAGCGCCTGATCGAGGAGTGCAAGAAGCTCGGCCTCGCGCTGACCTTCCTGCCCCAGCACTACGGCCTGCTCGGCCCGGGGATCGAGCTGAACCGCCTCGCCGAGCTGCCGGTCCTCGACTTCCGCTTCTCCGACCCGCCGCGCTCGACCCAGGCGATGAAGCGGG
>JAFDWD010000978.1 GCA_018268695.1 Actinomycetota bacterium | reverse complement strand
TCTTCGTCCTGATGAAGACCGACCCGAAGGCCGACCCTCCCTACAAGGGGATGACCTGCTTCATCACCGAGAAGGAGCCGTGGAAGGAAATCGGCGAGGGCGACTTCAAGGGCCTGAACGTGCCGCCGAAGATCAAGAAGATGGGCTACAAGGGCGTCGAGTCCACCGAGCTCGTCTACGACGGCTACAAGTGCTCGACCGACCGGATCCTCGGTGGCGCCGACGGCGTCGGCCAGGGGTTCTCGCAGATGATGGACGCGCTCGAGGTCGGCCGCGTCAACGTCGCCGCGCGCGGTGTCGGCATCGCTCAGCGGGCGCTCGAGCTGGCGCTCAAATACAGCCAGGAGCGCAAGACGTTCGGCAAGCCGATCGCCCAGCACCAGGCGATCTCCTTCAAGCTCGCCGACATGGCGACCCGCCTGGAGGCGGCCCGCCTGGTGACCCGCAAAGCGGCGCGGCTGAAGGACGCCGGCGTGCGCTCCGACCTCGAGGCGGGCATGGCGAAGCTCCTGGCCTCGGAGACGGGGAAGGAAAACGTCGAGGACGCCTTCCGCATCCACGGCGGCTATGGCTACTCGAAGGAGTACGAGATCGAGCGCCTCTACCGCGATGCGCCGTTGCTCCTGATCGGCGAGGGAACCTCCGAGATCCAGCGCATGGTGATCGGCAAAAAGATCCTGCAGCGGAACAAGATCTAGGAGAGAGTGGGCGGCGCGTGGCTTCCACCGCAGACCTGATCCGCACCGCGATCGAGCGGTTCCAGGCCGAAGTCCCGGCCCTGGAAAAGCTGAAACTGGTCTGCGGCCTACAGCTGCGCGCCAAACACGACATCCAGCTGTACCGGGTGGAGCTGCCCGGCCCGGTGATCAAGAAGGACCTGGCTCAGGACGAGCGCGTCCTGATCGAAATCGATCGTCCCCAGTTCAACCAGTTGGCCGAGAAAGGCACGCTGGCGAGCTACCGCCGCGCGGCGGAGACCGGCCACATCAAGGTCACCGGGGATTCCAACGTGGTGAAGCTTGTCGTCCAGGTGGTGGAAAAGCAGGAGGAACGGGCCCGCCTGCGGAAAGTGCACTGACCGTGGCCGATCCGCACCAGTCCAGTCACGCTCTGCTGCAGTCCGAGGCGGAGTGGGACTTCCGCAACAAGATCCTTTCCGAGACGCTGACGACCCTCGTCCGGCGCGAAGCTCCGACGGCGACGCGTGGCCTCGACGTCGGCTGCCAGAACGGCTGGACGACCGACCGCTACGCCTCGCTGACCGGCTTCGACTGGGTCGGGATCGACCCGGCCCTGGACGCCGACCAGAAATCGCCCGAAGGCGTCGACCTCCATCCGGGGACCGCCGACAAGCTCGAGTTTCCCGACGCCAGCTTCGACGTCGTGATGCTGGCCAACGTCTACGAGCACATCTTCCCCAACTACCGGGTCGCCTCCTTTGCCGAGATGCGGCGGGTGCTGAAACCGGGCGGGGCGGTCGTCGGCCAGATCCCCAATCCGTACTTCCCGATCGAGTCCCACAGCCGGCTGCCCTTCATGGGCTGGCTGCCGATCCGCCTGCAGAAGGTCTACTGGAAGCTGGCCCCGGTCAGCTGGGAACACGACTTCTTCGTCGTCACCCCGAAGCACCTCCGCCGCGATACCGCCGCGGGAGGGATGGAAGTGACGATGGTGCGCAAGTTCAACTACCCGCCCGAGGTGATCCCGGAGCGCGTGCGCGGCGTCTACAAGCTCCTCCAGCCCCCGATGCGCCTCTGGCCCTGGGCCTGGCAGTTCGTCATCCGGCCCCAGCCGTAGGCGAGCGTCGGGGACGAGAAAGGGACGCAGGGCGTGGCGGCGAGAGGGCCGTCTCGTCCACGGCCCGGGCAGGCTGTGGCCGTGGCCGAGACGGCCGGGTCCTCGGGGGGATGAAGGATCGTCCCCTGCGGGTCACAACACCGAGTTCACCGCTGTCGACTTCGAGTCCCCTATGGGGGCCCTGAAGTCGACAGCGCGTTGCGGGCCGCGACGGAACCGCACGGACCTCGGAGGAGTCCCAGGGCACCGAAGCTAGGACTGCCGCAAGGCCCTACAGCCGGACGAGGTTCGGCACGGCCGGCAGGCTCCGGGTGACGCC
>JAFDWD010000977.1 GCA_018268695.1 Actinomycetota bacterium | reverse complement strand
TCTTCGAGTTCGGACTCGCGCTCCAGGTAGGTCTCCTGGTTGCCCTGTTTCACTCGATAGAGCGGCGGTTTCGCGATGTAGACGAAACCGCTCTCGATCAGCTCCGGCATCTGCCGGTAGAGGAACGTGAGCACCAAGGTGCGGATGTGGGCACCGTCGACGTCGGCGTCGGTCGCCATCACGATCTTGTGGTACCGGGCGTCCTCGATGTTGAACTCGTCGTGAACCCCGGTGCCGATCGCGGTGATCAACGCCTGCACCTCGGTGTTGGCGAGGACCTTGTCGATCCGGCTCTTCTCGACGTTGATGATCTTCCCGCGCAGCGGCAGCACCGCCTGGGTCGAGCGGTCTCGGGCCTGCTTCGCCGAGCCACCGGCGGAGTCACCCTCGACCACGAAGATCTCGGCCAGGCTCGGGTCCTTCACCGAACAGTCGGCGAGCTTGCCCGGCAGGGTCGAGTTCTCGAGTGCCGACTTGCGGGTCAGGTCACGGGCTTTACGGGCGGCCGAACGGGCGCGGGCGGCGTCGATCGCCTTCGAGATGATCCGTCGCGCCTCCGGCGGGTTCTCGTCGAGGTACTCGGCCAGTTTGCGGTTGACGGTCTCCTCGACCAGGCTTTTGATCGGCGGGTTCCCCAGTTTCGTCTTGGTCTGACCCTCTAACTGCGGGTCATGGAGCTTCACCGAGATGACCGCGGTGAGACCCTCGCGAACGTCCTCGCCGGCGAGGTTGTCGTCCTTCTCTTTCAGCAACCCTTTGGCGCGTGCGTAGGCGTTGAGGGTACGGGTCAGCGCGCCGCGGAAACCCGACAGGTGCGTGCCGCCCTCGTGGGTGTTGATGTTGTTGGCGAAGCTGAAGATCGACTCCTGGTAGGAGTTGTTCCACTGCATCGCGACCTCGACTTCACCGTCCTCTTTCTCGCCTTCGAAGAAGATCGGCTTCTTGTTGATCACCTCCTTGTTCTCGTTGAGGTGAATCACGAAGTCCTCGATGCCGCCGTCGTACTGGAACTCGACCGACTGGCCCTCGCCGCGCTCGTCGGTCAGCGAGATCTTCAGCCCGCGGGTGAGGAACGCCGTCTCCCGCATCCGCTCGGCGAGCGTCGCGAAGTCGTACTCGATCTCTTCGAAGATCTCGAGGTCGGGCAGGAAGGTGATCTCGGTCCCGTGCCCGTCGGTGGATTCGCCCTTCTCCAGTTTGGTCTGCGGTTTGCCGCGCTCGTAGTCCTGCTCCCAGACCGCGCCATCGGTTTCGATCTTCAGGTGCAGGCGCTCGGAGAGCGCGTTGACCACCGAGGAGCCGACACCGTGAAGCCCGCCGGAGACCTTGTAGCCGCCGCCGTCCCCGAACTTGCCGCCCGCGTGGAGGACCGTGAGGACGACTTCCGCCGCCGGCCGGTTCTCTTTCTCCATGATCCCCACCGGGATGCCGCGCCCGTTGTCCCCCACCGTGATGCTGTTGTCCGGGTGGATGACGATCGTGACCGTGTCGCAGTAGCCCGCCAATGCCTCGTCGACCGAGTTGTCGACGATCTCGTAGACCAGGTGGTGCAGTCCGCGGGGACCG
>JAFDWD010000976.1 GCA_018268695.1 Actinomycetota bacterium | reverse complement strand
GGACGTGGGCGTCCACCTGGTCGAGCGGCAGCGGCGCCTCGGCGCCGCCGATCACGGTGACGATCTCCGCCTCGCCGTCGGCGGCGAGCAGCTCGATCGTCGCCTCCAGCGTCGATCCCGCCCCGCCCCAGGCGACGATCTCGCCCTCGACGAAGCCGACCGCGTCGCCGCGCTTGAAGCGTCCCTGGGCGTCGTCGCGGGCCGCCGGGGCGACGCCCCCGGTCGCCACCTCCTCGAGCGCCGCCTCGACCCGTGCCGCGTTCTCGTCGAGCGCCGCCCCCGGGTCCAGCTCCACCAGCGCCAGCAGGCTCGCCTGCTGGGACTTGGCGGCGACCACGCGGGCGGGCTTCTCGGAGAGCTCGCAGGCCCGCTCGGCCGCCATGATCACGTTCGAGGAGCTCGGCAGGACCAGCACTTCCTCGGCCGCCGCGCCGTGGATCCCGGCCAGCAGCTCCGAGGTCGAGGGGTTCAGCGTCTCGCCTCCCGGCACCACGTCGGCGCCGAGCTCGGCGAAGAGCCGTTCGAGCCCCTTGCCCGCGGCGACCGCGACGACGCCGGTCCGCCCCGTCCCCAGCCGCGCGTCGCGTTCGGCCACCTGCTGGCGCATGTCGGCGATGTCGACGTTGGCGACCTCGCCGACGCCGTCGAAGAGGCCCATCGCCGTCTCCGGGGTGTCGGTGTGGACGTGGACCTTCAGCGTCGCTTCGTCGCCGACGACCAAGACCGAGTCCCCGAGCGCCTCCAGGCGCGGCAGGATCGCCCGGTCGTCGAGGCCCTCGCCGGAGACGATGAAGTTCGTGCAGTAGCGATAGCGGCTGTCCTCGTGGTGGGGCCGGGTCAGCTTCGGCGGCTCGTGGTGGGCGACCTCGGGCAGCTCCGCCCCGTCGCCCTTCAGCCCCGCGACCACCCCGGCGAGGATCAGCACGAGGCCGTGGCCGCCCGCGTCGACGACCCCCGATTCGCGCAGCACCGCTAGTTGCTCGGGCGTCCGCGCCACCGCCCGCTCGCCGTCGGCGATCGCCCGCTCCAGCACCTCGGCGAGGATCGCGTCCTG
>JAFDWD010000975.1 GCA_018268695.1 Actinomycetota bacterium | reverse complement strand
CGAGCAACCGAGCCAGGCCCTGCTCGACGTCTACACGCTGCGCCGCAGGCTCGGGTCGCTGGAGGGCAAGCGGATCTGGATCGTCGGCGACGTCCTCCACAGCCGCGTCGCCCGCTCCAACCTGATCGCCTTCCAGCGGATGGGGGCCGAGGTGACCCTCTGCGGGCCGCCGACGCTGATCCCGCGGGGGATCGAGGAGCTCGGCTGCCAGGTCACCTACTCGCTCGACCGACTGGAGGAGGCCGACGTCGTCTACGCCTTGCGGATGCAGCACGAGCGGATGAGCGGCAGCTTCGTCCCCAGCCTGCGCGAGTACGCCGCCAACTTCCAGATCGACACCCGGCGACTCGGCCCGCGCCAGCTGCTGATGCACCCGGGCCCGGTCAACCGCGGGGTCGAGATCTCCGGCGAGGCGATCGACTCACCGCAGTCGCTGATCGGCGAGCAGGTCGCCGCCGGCCTGGTGGTGCGGATGGCGATCCTCTACGAGCTGCTCGCCGGGCAGCCGGAGCGCCCGACCGCGGTCGGCGACGGCCCGGCCGCCGCCGAAGCCGCCGCCCCGACGATCGGACAACCCGCATGAACCCGGACAAGAACCACACCGAGAACCTCACCGACCTGCTCGACGTGCGCGCCGGGCGCCCCGCCGACCTTGTCCTGCGGCGTGCGACCCTGCTCGACCCGGTCGCCGGGATCGACGGCGTCCACGACCTGGTCATCCGCGGCGGCCGCATCGCCGAGATCGCCGCCCCCGGCGAGGCCGACGCCGGCGGTGCCGAGGAGCTCGACGCCGCAGGCCTGCACGCCTTCCCGGCCTTCTTCGACCCCCACGTGCACCTGCGCACGCCCGGCCAGGAGCACAAGGAGGACGTCGAGACCGGCACCCGCGCCGCCGCCGCGGGCGGCTACTGCGGGATCATCGCGATGGCCAACACCTCGCCGCCGATCGACACGGCGGCCGACATCACGGCGCTGCGCGAGCAGGCCCGCGCCCAGGCCTCGGTCCCGGTCGGCTTCACCGCCACGGTGACGATGGGCATGAAGGGCGAGGAGCTGACCGAGATGGTCGAACTCCGCGACGCCGGCGCGATCGGCTTCACCGACGACGGCCTGCCGATCCGCAACGCGAACATCATGCGCCGTGCGCTCCAGTACCAGCATCTCTGCGGCGGGCAGATCGCCCTGCACGAGGAAGACCCGGACCTCTCGTCCGGCGGGGTCATGCACGAAGGCCCGGTCTCGGCGGCGCTCGGCCTCGCCGGCTGGCCCTCGGTCGCCGAGTCGACGATGATCGCCCGAGACTGCGCGCTCGCCGCCTACGAGGAGGCCCGCATCCACGTCCAGCACCTCTCCGCCAAGGAGTCGGTGGAAGTGGTCCGCGCCGCCAAGGCCGCCGGCGTCCGGAGCACGGCCGAGGCGTCCCCGCACCACCTGGTCCTCACCGACGAGGAGGTCCGCAGCCTCGACCCGCGG
>JAFDWD010000974.1 GCA_018268695.1 Actinomycetota bacterium | reverse complement strand
CCGAATTCGACCAGCACTACCGCGTCTACGCGGCGACCGAGCGCGATGACATCTGGTTCCACGAGCTCTTCTCGCCCGCCTTCATCGTCTTCCTGATCGAAAAGGCACCGAAGGGATTCGCCTTCGAGTACGTCGAAGGGACGCTCTGCGTGAGCCTGCTTGGACAGCAGACCGTCGCCGAGGACCTCGACGGGCTGCGCGACGCGACGGTCGAGCTGGTGCAGCGGATCCGCGCCGAGATCAGCGATCGGCTCGGCCCCGCCCAGGCGGCCCGCTCGGCGCCGGACGGGTCCGGTTTCCAGGCGGGCACCTCGCCGCAGGATTAAAGGTTTCGCCGCCACCTGCCGAAGGCGGCCCCAATGGGACTGAGAAAGACTTTCCTTTTCATTGCGGCCTGCGCGCTCGCGGCCCTCGGCCTGTCCGCCTGCGGGGGCGGGGGCAGCTCGAGCTCAGGCGACTCCTCCACGAGCGGCTCCGGCGGCAAGGAAGGCGGCACCCTGATGGGCGCCTACGCCTCGTTCCCGGACCATCTCGACCCGGCCCTGTCCCAGACCCTCGAAGGGTGGACCGCCACCTACGACACCTACATCCCGCTGCTCACCTACGCCCATGAAGACGGACAGGCGAGCGGCCGGGTGATCCCCGGCCTCGCCACCGCGCTCCCCAAGGTGTCTGACGACGGCAAGACCTACGAAATGACCCTGCGCAAGGGTCTCAAGTACTCCAACGGCGAACCGGTCGTCGCCAGCGACTTCACCCACGCGCTGGAACGCGTCTTCATCCTCAACTCCGGCGGCTCGCCGTTCTACGAAGGGATCGTCGGCGCGGCGAAGTTCATGAAGACGAAGAAGGGGGGGATCCCCGGCATCGAAACCGACGACAAGACCGGCAAGATCACGATCCACCTGGAAAACCCCGACGGCAGCTTCGAGTCCGAGCTGGCGCTCCCCTACGTCGCCCTGGTTCCATCTGACACGCCGAAGGAGGACCTCACCGCCGAACCGCCGCCCGCCACCGGCCCCTACGTCATCACCAAGTCCGAGCCCGGGCGCGGCTGGGAATACGAACGCAACCCGCAGTGGGCGAAGGCGAACGAGAAGCTGATGCCGGAAATCCCTTCGGGTCACGTCGACAAGATCCAGATCCAGGTCCTGCGCAACCCGGAGACCGAGGTCAACTACATCGAATCGGGCAAGCTCGACTGGATGGGCAACGAAGTGCCGACCGACCGCTACCAGGACGTCAAGTCCAAGTACGAAGGCAGCCAGTTCCGCGTCGAGCCGACCTTCTCCAACTACTTCTTCTGGATGAACACCACCCTAGAACCGTTCAACGACGTCAAGGTGCGCCAGGCGGTCAACTACGCGATCGACCCCGCCGCGTTGGAACGGATCTACGCCGGCCGACTGGAAGGCGGCCAGCAGATCCTCCCGCCCGGCATGCCCGGCTACAAGAAGCTGAACCTCTACCCGCACAACATGAAGAAGGCGAAGGAACTGATCGCCGAAGCGGACCCGAGCGACAAGAACATCACCGTCTGGACCAACAGCGAATCGCCCTCCGACGACGTCGGCGCCTACTACCAGGGTGTGCTGAATGAACTCGGCTTCAACGCCGAACTGAAGATCCTCTCGCCGGACAACTACTTCACCGTCATCACCAACTCCTCGACCCCGGCACTCGACACCGGCTGGGCCAACTGGTTCCTCGAATACCCGAGCCCGAACGGCTTCTTCGGACCCCTGCT
>JAFDWD010000973.1 GCA_018268695.1 Actinomycetota bacterium | reverse complement strand
GCCGACCGCGACGAGGGCGGCGGCCCCGGCGGCCCCGGCGGCAGCGCCACCAGCGAAGCCCCGACCCCGAGCTCGGCCTAGTCCGCCACGTGCCCACCCCGTTCCGCTGTTCTTTATGGACCCCACAGCGCCATAAAGAACAGCTGGGCGAGTCTGCTCTTCCGCCTCATCAGTCCGACCAGCCGGGGTAACGGGCTTCGACGTGCCACCGCCAAGGCGGTGTCTCGTTGGCGGGGAAGTCGTAGTGGTTGCGGCCGGGGAGGGTCTCGAGGGGGACCAGGGCGGGGTCCTGGGAGGCGCGGACTTCGGTCCCGGCGGCGGCTTCGACCTCGGCCGTCGTCGCGGTGCGGCGGACGGCGCGCCAGCCGAGGGTGGGCCGGTACTCCCAGTAGACGATCTCGACGGTGCCGTCGGCGCGGCGATGGTCGATCAGCTCGGTGAAGGCGGTGGTGCGGCGATCGGAGGCGGTCAGGTGGGGGCCGGCGGCGACGGCGCAGCTCGCGCGGCGGCAGCGGCGGAAGTCGACCGGGACGAGGGGCAGGCCGCCGGGTCCGGTCAGTGGCTCGGGCGGCGGCGCCAGCGCGCGGGCAAGTCGGGCGAGCGGCCAACCGTAGGCGGGAACCAGCGCTTGGTGGCCGCAGGCATCCGGTAGGTGCGGGGCGCAGACGATGCGACGGCCGATCGCGCGCGCCAGGTCCCGCCCCGCGTCGACTTCGCCGCCGCCCGCGATCGCCGCCACGACCGCGATCGCGATCAGCGCGATGAGCGCCGCCAGCCCCGCCGATTCGACCGTCGCCTGTCCTCGTTCCCCGCCCATAGGGCGACGCTAGGCCGCAAATACGCACCCGTGGCGCGCGGTTCGTGCCAATTGTGGATCGGCGGCGCGCCGGTTCTGCTTACATTCGCTCCATGGAGGGAAGCCCTTTCAATCTTTTCGGCGATCCCGACGAGTTCCGCGCCCGTATGGAGGAGCTCTCGGAGCAGATGCAGTCCTCGCAGCGCGTCGCCTGGGCCGACAACGCGATCAAGCTGGCGGTCGAGATGACCGTCGCCTCGATCGGCCGGCTCGACTTGAACGGCACTGCCGACGAGCAGGCGATGCAGGTCCGCGACGCCATCCGCGT
>JAFDWD010000972.1 GCA_018268695.1 Actinomycetota bacterium | reverse complement strand
CGGGCGTGGCGGTCGGAGAGGTCGCGGCGGTTGGGGTTGCCGTTGATCTCGATCATCGTGCCGGTGCGGGAGGCGGCCTCGGCGACCGCCTCGACGTCGATGCCGTAGGGCTCGCGACGGCCGATCAGACGGCCGGTGAGGTGGCCGATGCAGTCGACGTTCGGATCTTCGATCGCGGCGACGACACGCGAGGTCATGGCCTTTTCGGAGACGTTGAAGGAGGTGTGGACGGAGGCGACGACCCAGTCCAGTTCGGCGACCAGGTCGTCGGGGTAGTCGAGGCTGCCGTCGAGGCCGATGTTGATCTCCGAGCCGACCAGGAGGCGGAAGCGGCGGCTGCCGTGCTCGGCGTTCCAGGCGGCCACCTCCTCGATCCGCTTGCGCAGCGCGTCGGGCTGGACGTCGTCGCCGAAGCCGTGGGTGGCGGAGTGGTCGGTGATCGCCATGTAGGCGTAGCCGCGCTCGCGGCCCGCCTCTGCCATCTCGGCGAGGGAGTTGCGGCCGTCGGAGAGCGTCGTGTGGGCGTGGAGGTCGCCGCGGATGTCACCGAGCTCGACCAGCTCCGGCAGCTTGCCTTCGCGCGCCGCCTTCAGCTCGCCGCGGCCCTCGCGCAGCTCCGGCTCGATGTAGGCGTAACCGAGGCGCTCGTAGACCTCGTGCTCGGTCTCGCAGAGGGTGACCTCGTCGGTCTCGGTGTCGGTGATGCCGTGCTCGGAGACCGAGAGGCCGCGCTTCACCGCGTCCTCGCGGAGCTGGATGTTGTGGGCCTGCGAGCCGGTGAAGTGCTGGAGCAGGTTGCCGAACTCGGCGGGCGGGACGACGCGCAGGTCGACCGAGACGCCGTTGTGGGTCTGCGCTCTCACGCCGTTCTTGCCCGGTTTGCCGGCGGCGGCGATCAGCGGGTGGTCGGCGAGGAACTGGGCCAGCTCCTTGCCCTCGTCGGCGGTCGCGATCAGGTCGATGTCCTTGCAGGTCTCCGCCCAGCGGCGGACCGAGCCCGCGACCTCGACCCAGTGGGCGCCGTCGTGCTCGCGCAGCGCCGCGGCCAGCTCCTCGGCGATCGGGCGCACGGTCGAGAGCAGCAGCCGGCCCGGCCCGGTCCCCGGCTCGCCGAGGCGCTCGAGCGAGGCCAGCACGTTTTCCTCGGCTTTCGGTCCGAGGCCTTTGACGTCGCGGATCTTCTCTTCCTCGGCGGCCTTCTTCAGGTCCTCCAAAGAGGAGATTTCGAGTTCGTCCCAGAGCAGGCGCGCGGTTTTGGGACCGAGCCCGGGGACGCGCGTCACTTCCACCAGCGTCGCCGGAAATTTCGCTTTCAGCTTGGCCGCGGCGGGGATTTCGCCGGTGTCCAGCAGCGCGTCGATCTTTTCGGCGAGCGTCTTGCCGACGCCGGGGATGTCGGTCGCCTTCCCCGCCCGCGCCAGCTCCTCGACCGAGACGGGGCTTTCGCGGATCGCCTTGGCCGCGGTCGAGTAGGCGAGGACGCGGTAGCGCACCGCGCCGTCCAGCTCGTAGAGGACGCCCAGTTCGTCGAGGGCAGCGGCGATCTCGGCGTTGGTCATAGGTCCCAACCTAGCGCTGAGCTAGCCTTGGGAACCCTTCCAAAGGGCGCTATACTTTTTGAAGTATTGGACTTCTAGAACGCGACTCGGGAGAGCGATCACCGTGAGTGGAAATTTGGCCGACGTAACCGACGCCACCTTCAAATCCGACGTACTCGACGCCGAGGGCGCCGTTCTCGTCGACTTCTGGGCTCCGTGGTGCGGCCCGTGTCGCGTCGTCCACCCGGTCCTCGAGGAGATCGACGGTGAGCGCGACAACCTCACGATCCTCAGCTTGAACGTGGACGAGAACCAGCAGACCGCCGCGCAGTACGAAGTCCTCTCGATCCCGACCATGATCCTCTTCAAGGACGGGCAGATGACGAAGAAAATCATCGGCGCGATGCCCAAGCGTCGCCTCGAGGCCGAACTGGAGCCGGCGCTCGCCTAGCGGCGGCGCCACCGTCCCGTGCCGTTCGTCGAGGTCCACTGGTTCGAGGGCCGCTCTGACGAGCAGAAGCAGGAGATCGCCGAGCGCATCGAGCAGGCGCTGATCGAGGTGGCCGGGGTCAGCCCCGACCACTGCTGGATCAAATTCTCCGACTCCTCGAAAACCGACTTCCTGATCAACCCGACGGGCGAGTAGCGCCCGTCGGTCAGGCGGCCGGGCAGGATCCCCTCGGGCCGCTACAGAAGGCCGTCTTCGCGGAAATCGTTTTCGAGCATCGGCTCGAGGGTGCGGGCGAAGGTGGCGGTGAGGTGGTCTTTGTCGCGGTAGACGAGGGCGTTGCCGATCACGGCGCGGCAGACTTCGCCGGGGCAGATGTCGCCGATGAAGTCGACCAGGTGGGTTTCGGGTGAGGCTTCGGCGGCGCGGACGTCGTATTCGCGGTCCCATTCTTTGCGGCGGGGGAAAGCGCAGCGTTTGAGGTGCTGGATGTCTTCGGAGACGCAGCTCGGGACATCTTGGACCGAGCTCGGGTTGTCGCGGATGACCACCGTGTGCGGGCCCGCCGCCTCGATCCGTTTGAGCGTGCGCAGGTAGCCGGCTTCCATCGCTTCCGCCGCTTCGTCGCCGGAGAGCTCTTCGCCCTTGGCGTTGTAGGGGGTGTATTCGGTATCGCCGCTCATCACCACGGTCACGCTCGCGCCGCCTTTTTCGATCCGTTTGAGCGCTTCCTGGCGCCAGACGTCGCACTGCGAGTACTCGCGGTCTTCGACCATGCTCTTCACTTCGACTTCCTCGGGCGGGCATTCCGCCTTGGTCAGGACGATCAGTCGCCAGCCGTGGATGTTGGCGAGTTCCTCGACCGCCGGGAAGTACTGCATCGCGTGGGAGTCGCCGAAGAGGATCAGAGTGCGTTCGCCGGTCGGGTTGCCGTAGAGGCACCTGTTCGAGTTGGTGCCTTCGATCCCGACCATGCAGCCTTCGTAGTAGCTGCGGCCGCGGTCGGCGCGCGCCTTCAGCGGGTTCGGGCGCAGCGCGGTGGCAGTTTCCTGGGGGACCGGCTGGTCGACGAGCGCCGCGGCGCCGGGCACGTCGCCGATCCTCGCCAGGCGCACCGTCGGCTGCGAATCCCGCAGGCCGATCCCGACCGCCACGGCCACCGCCATACAGGCGAGGCCGAGGGCGATCGCCCGGTTGGGCAGGCGGCGCAGGGCGGGGGCGCGACGGACCGGGTCCTCGATCAGGGTGTGGGTGATCTGCGTCGGCACCCAGGAGGCGGCGACGGCCAGGAGCCCCGCGGCGACCGAGAGGCGCGGTCCCCAGATCGCCGCCGCGAAGACGAGGAACGGCCAGTGCCAGAGGTACCAGGAGTAGGAGATCCGGCCGACATAACGGACCGGCGACAGGGAGAGGACCCGCCCCACCCCGGCCTTGACGCCGGTGACACCGCCGGCGGTGGCGGCGAGCGCCGTGCCGGAGAGGATCAGCGCCGCGGCGCCCAGGGTCGGGACCAAGGCGGCGCTCCCCGGGAAGGGCGTGTCCCCGGTGAAGAAGAAGCACGCGTAGAGGATCGCGGCGACGCCGGCCCAGCCGAGGGCGGCGGCACCGAGGCGCGGCAGCTTCACCGTGCCGATCAGCGCGAGGGCGGCGCCGAGGCCGAGCTCCCAGGCGCGGGCGAAGGTCGAGAAATAGGCGAAGGCCGGCTTTTCGTCGGTCAGCACGATGCCGTAGACGAGCGAGCCGGCGAGGATCGCGATCAGGGCGACCCAGAGGGCTGGGCGGATCGAGCGGCCGCGGCGGCGCCAGAACCAGGTGACGGCCAGCATCAGCCCCGGCCAGACGACGTAGAACTGCTCCTCGATCGCCAGCGACCAGAGGTGGAGGACCGGGCTCGGTTCCAGGCCCTGCGCGAAGTAGTCGACCGACTGGGCGGCGAAGTGCCAGTTGGCGACGTAGAGGGCCGAGGCGATGATGTCCCCGGCGACTTCGGTGTTGCGCAGCGGCGACAGGAGGATCATCGAGAGCACGCCGACGGTCACCAGCAGGACGGCCGACAGCGGCAGCAGGCGTTTGGCCCGGCGGGCGTAGAAGCCGCGCAGGGAGATCGTCCCGGACCCCTCGAGCTCCCGGATCAGGAGGCCGGTGATGAGGAAGCCGGAGATGACGAAGAAGACGTCGACCCCGACGTAGCCGCCGGCCAGGAACGGCACCCCGGCGTGCGCGAGGAGGACGGCGACGATCGCGATCGCCCGCAGCCCCTCGATGTCCGGGCGGAAACGCCGCCCCGACTCTGCTTCGTCAGGATGTTTTCTTGAGTCCATTGGTCAACTTCAGCTTAGGGGGTCGGGCGAGCCGCCCGTGACGGCTATTCGCCGGTCTTCGACGGCGGCGCTTCGGTTTCCCGAGGCGGAGCCATCTTGCGGGCGGCGATCCGCGCCAGCCAGTGCATCGCGCGGGTGATCAAAAACGGGCGCACGCGGTCGGTCGTGTGCCCACCGGCCACCAACCAGAGCTTTACCCGGTTGGACCGCGCCGCGAACGCTTCGTTCATCGATGGTGGCACAACGTTGTCGGCGCGTCCCTGGATGATCAGCAGCGGCGCCTGCTCGGGGCGTAGGGCGGGCGACAGGCGTTCGCGGGTGGCCTGGCCGGCGCCGAGCGCGGTCCAGTATTCGGGACCGTACCTGCCGGTGGGCCATTCCCAGGTGGCGAGGTCGGAGACGGGCGCCTTCGCCACTCCGGCGCTGACGAGTTCCTGGCCGGACAGCAGCGCGGTCAGCGTTCCGCCCGCCGAGGAGCCGTAGGCGTAGACCCGGTCGAGGCCGAACTTTTCCCGCAATCTGCGGGCTTCTTCGCGCACCCTCGTCACGGCGGCCGGGAGGTTGTCGAGCGGATAGGTGACGTAGTGCGGCACGAAGCCGGCTTCGATCGCGGGGCCGCGGGTCATCGGTTCGAAGGTCGGATCGTCGTAGAGGAACGAGCCGCCGTGGATGAGGAGGAGCTGCGGGCGTTCGGTCGAGCCGACCAGGCCGCCTGCCCCTTCGCCCCCGTTTTCGCCGCCGGTGGCTTCGTCGGCGAGGGCGGCGCCGGGGATGACGAGGGCCACCAGCAGGAGCACCAGCAGCGGTGCCGGGATCTTGCTCGCGCGCCTCAAACCGGGCGGACCGAGATCCGCAGGTCGCGGGAGTCGATCGTCGCGTCGCTGACGGTGCTCCCCGCCCCGTCCTCGTGGCCGAAGGTGATGCCGGTCGCCAGGACCTCGCCGGCGATGTAGGCCTCGTGCTCCCGGGTGACCTCGAGCAGCTCGGCGTCGCCGCCGAGGCCGAGCTCGATCCGGTCGGTGATCTCGAGGCCGGCGTTCTTGCGCGCGTCCTGGACGGCGCGGACGATCTCGCGGGCGAGGCCGGCGCGGCGCAGCTCCTCGTCGATCTCCAGCTGCAGGGCGACCGCGTGGCCCGCCTCGGCCTCCACCTCGTAGCCCTCCAGCGGCGCCAGGGCCATGATCAGGTCGTCGGGGCCGAGGGTGTGGTCGTGGCCGTCGATCGAGATGCCGACCTCGCCGCCCGCGGCCAGGGTGCTCGCCACGCTCGAGGCATCGAGCGCGGACACCGCGGCGGCCACCTGCGGCATGCCCTTGCCGAAGCGCGGGCCGAGCGTGCGGTAGTTGGGCTTCACCGTGTAGGTGACCAGCTCGCCCTCCTCGGAGACGAAGTCGAGGTCGATCACGTTCAGCTCGGCGGTGACCAGGTCGGCGAGGGCCTCGATCGAGGCCCGCTCGTCCTCGTTGGCGACGATCACCGCGCGGCGCAGCGGCTGGCGCACTTTCACCTTGCCGGCGGAGCGGGCCGCGTGGCCGAGGCGGACGGTGCGCTGGACGGCGGCCATGCCGGCTTCCAGCTCGGGGTCGAGAAGGGCGTCGTCGACCTGCGGGAAATCCGCCAGGTGGACCGAGTCCGGGGCGCCTGAGAAGTCGCCGTCGGCGCCACCGACGAGGTTGCGGTAGATCTCGTCGGCGAGGAACGGGATGAAGGGCGCGAGCATCTTCGACGCATCCAGCAGGCAGGTGCGGAGGGTCGCGAACGCGGCGGCGTCGCCGTCCCAGAAGCGCCGCCGCGAGAGCCGCACGTACCAGTTGGAGAGCTCCTCGACGAACTCGGCGATCGCCCGCCCGGCGGTGGTCGCGTCGAAGTCGTCCATCCGCTCCCGCACCGTCCCGACCGTGGCCTGGAGCCGCGAGAGCGCCCAGCGGTCGAGCGCGGTCAGATCGCCGGCTGAAGCATTTTGGTCGTCAGAGGACAAAAATGCTTCAGCGAGGCCATTGGTGGCGTTCGCGTAGAGGACCCAGAACGAGTAGGTGTTCCAGAGCGTCAGCATGAACTGACGGACCGACTCGCCGACCGTGTCGGCGGAGAAGCGGTAACCGGCCCAGGGCTGCTGCGCGGTGAGGAAGTACCAGCGGAAGGCGTCGGCGCCGTGGGCGGCGAGGACCTCCCAGGGATCGACCACGTTGCCGCGGCTCTTCGACATCTTCTGGCCCTCGGGGTCGAGGATCAGGCCGAGGCAGACGCAATTCTTGAAGCTCGACTGCTCGAAGAGCAGGGTCGACTCGGCCAGCAGCGTGTAGAACCAGCCGCGAGTCTGGTCCTGGGCCTCGCAGATGTAGTCGGCGGGGAAGCGCGCCTCGAACTCCTCCTTGCCCTCGAAGGGGTAGTGGAACTGGGCGAACGGCATCGCGCCGCTGTCGTACCAGGTGTCGATCACCGAGCTGACCCGGTGCATGGGCCCGCCGCAGTCCTCGCAGCGCAGGGTGACTTCGTCGATGTAGGGGCGGTGGAGGTCGTCGGGCACGCTGCCGCCGTGCTTCACCAGGTCCTCTTTCGAGCCGACGCAGATCACCGATCCGCACCCCTCGTCCTCGCAGCGCCAGATCGGCAGCGGCGTCCCCCAGTAGCGGTTGCGCGAGAGCGCCCAGTCGACGTTGTTCTCCAGCCATTTGCCGAAGCGGCCGTGCTTGACGTGCTCGGGATGCCAGCCGATCGTCTCGTTGTTGGCGAGCAGCTGATCGCGCGCGGCGGAGGTGCCGATGTACCAGGACGTCGTCGCGTAGTAGAGGAGCGGCGTGCCGCAGCGCCAGCAGTGCGGGTAGGCGTGCTCGTAGACCTGCTCGCGGAAGAGCAGGCCGCGCTCGCTGAGACGGTCGATGAGGCGACGAGTGGTCTCACTCCCTTTTACGAACTCGCCGGCGAAGCCGATGACTCGGTCGTCGAAGGTGCCGTTCGGGCGGACCGGGTTGTAGAGGGTCGAGGCGACGGTCGGGTCGAAGATGCCCGCGGCGGCGGCGACGACGTAGTCGTCCTCGCCGAAGGGAGGCGCGATGTGGACGAGGCCGGTGCCGTCCTCGGTGGTGACGTAGTCGCCCGCGATCACCGGGTAGGCGCCGGGCTCGACGTCTGAGAGCTCGAAGATCGGGCCGCTGTAGCGGAGGTCGAGGAGCGCCGTCCCGGGCATCTCCTCGAGGATCTCGGCGCCCTCGCCGAGCACCTTCTCGACCAGGTCGCGGGCCACGATCAGGACCTCTCCGTCGACTTGCGCGCGGACGTAGGTGACGGCCGGGTTGATCGCGACGGCTTTGTTGCCCGGGAGCGTCCAGGGCGTCGTCGTCCAGACCAGCAGCGATT
>JAFDWD010000971.1 GCA_018268695.1 Actinomycetota bacterium | reverse complement strand
GAGCGGCGCTACGTCGAGTACGGGACCTCGCTCGAGGCGACCCGCGCCTTCGGCGTCTTCCGCGCCCTCTACGACCTCGTCTACAACATGAACCTGGCGCACCTCTCGCCGGAGATCGACACCCTGTTCGAGAGCCTCGACGACGCGGGCGAGCGCACCGCCTGCACGCCCTACCTGATCTACCGCGGGCGCCACCGCCACGAAGTCTCGCTCGACGGGCTCCTGCGGCGCGCCGTCGACGCGACCAAACTGAAGTTCCGCCACCACACCTGGGGGCCGGCCGAGCTCTTCTACGGCGACCTCTACGCGAGCCGCCAGACCCCCTGTAAGTCGACCTCGATCCCCGGCGTCCGCGATCCGTATGCCGCCTGCTGCGCGGTCGAGCTGATGAAGGACGACGGCTTCGACTTCCTTCTCCTCTCGCTGCCGGACAACGACAACTACTCGCACCGCCACGGCCCCGACGAGTCGATCGAGTCGATCGCCAAGGCCGACGAATGCTTTGGCCAGCTGGTCGAGCAGGCGGGCGGGATCGACCCCTTCCTCGACGAACACGCGGTGATCCTCGTCGCCGATCACGCCCACACGGCGGTCGAGCGCGGCCTGCCCCTCGCCGAGATCCTCGGCGCCCAGTGGCGCGTCCTGCAGCCCTCCGAGGAGCGCCCCGAGCTGGCCCAGCTCGCCGTCAGCCCGACCAGCCGGGCGGCGCACGTCTACCTGCTGCCCGGCGAGGGCGAGCGCGCCGATCCGGCCGAGGTGGGGGAGAGGCTGACCGAGATCGAGGGGGTCGACCTGGTCTGCCGGCTCCTCGACGACGAGGGCGCGCCGCTCTACCGGCCCGAGCCCGGGATGCCCGCGTCGGGCGAGGAGTGGGCGACGGTCGAGCGCCGCGGCGAGCAGCTGCGGTTCCGTCCCGGCGGCGCGGTCGCCGACCTGCGCGGCGGACGCTGGGAGGTGGAGGGCGAGCTCTCGACCCTGGAGGCCCGGGTCGAGGACGGCAAGCTGCGCAGCGACGCCTACCCCGATCCGCTGCAGCGCGTCTGGTCGGCATTGACCGCGCCGCACTCGGGCGACTGGGTGCTCTCGCTGGAAGAGGGGTTCGAGGCGGTCGACTGGGGCGGCGAGAGCCACGCCGGCGGCGGCAGCCACGGCGCCCTCCACGCCGGGGACAGCCTCGGGCCGCTGCTCTTCGTCGGCTGCGGCCCCGAGTCCGCCGACGAGCGCGAGCAGTGGGCGCTGCGCGACGTCACCCCGGCGATCCTCGAGCACTTCGGCCTTCCGCACGCGAACGCCGCGGGCGGCGAGTGATGGCCCGGCGGGCGGCGGCGCTCGTCGCGCTCCTGCTCGCCCTCGCGCTGCTCGGTCCGTCGCCGGCGGGCGCCGTCGACAAGGAACAGCCGCCGCCCGGCAGCATCACCTCGGCCGAAGCGACGCAGGCCGCCGCCCGCGACCCGAAGGTCACCGCCGAGACCCACGTCCACCCGGACCTGATCCCCAGCCCGACGTTCAACAACGAACGCTGGGAAGTCGGCTGGTTCGAAGGCGATCACGAGTACGCGCTGGTGATGGTCGACCCGAAGACCGGCGAAGTCACCGAGTCGTGGACCGGCTATCAGGTCGCCTGGGAAATGGCCCGCGGCTACTCGGGCGAGTTCGCCCACTCGCTGAACTCGCCCTTCATCTGGGTGCCGCTCTGCCTCCTCTTCCTGATCGGGCTCACCGACTGGCGACGCCTGCGACGGATCGCCAACCTCGACCTCCTGGTCCTGATCGGCTTCGGCGTCTCGCACTTCTTCTTCAACCGCGGCGAAATCGGCGTCTCGGTCCCGCTCGCCTATCCGGTGCTCGTCTACCTCTTGGCGCGATGCTTGTGGATCGGGTTCCGCGGACGCGGCGCGGGCCTGCGCCCGGTCTGGCCGACGATGTGGCTGCTGGTCGCCGCGCTCTTCCTGATGGGGTTCCGCGTCGGCCTGAACATGGCGGACGCGGGCGCGATCGACGTCGGCTACGCGGGGGTCACCGGCGCCCACAGGATCGTCCACGGCGAACCGCTCTACGGCGACTGGCCCGAAGACATCCACTCCGGCGACACCTACGGGCCGGTCAACTACGCCGCCTACGTGCCCTTCGAGGTGATCTGGCCATACACCGGCGAATGGGACGACCTGCCCGCCGCCCACGGCGCCTCGATCACCTTCGACCTCGCCACCTTCGTGCTCCTGCTGGTGCTC
>JAFDWD010000970.1 GCA_018268695.1 Actinomycetota bacterium | reverse complement strand
GGCAGCTGTTCGGCCATGCCCCAGGCGAGCTGGTCGTTGCCGCCGTGGACGTGGAAGCGTTCGTCTGATTCGGCGCCGAAGGGGCCGAACTGGAGCAGCATCGCGATCGCGCTGAGCCGGTCGACGTCGAGCCCGTACTCCTCGGCCATGAACTGTTCGACCGCGAGGCGCAGAAGTCGGTGGGAGCCGTGGGGGAGGGCACGGTCGAGCCACTCGGCGGCGGTGGTCCGATCGAGCGCGCGCGCCGCGGGGGTCGAGTCGTTCCAGCCGAAGCGGAGGATGCGGCGGCCGTCGGCGTGGGCGCGCTCGCTGAGCAGGCCAGCCTCGCGGTAGACCTCGTCGAAGCGGCGCACCTTTCCTTCGAGGACGAGCCTGGGGTGGAGGCCGGGTCGTTTGCGCGCGGCGGCTTCGACGTCGTCGAGCGTCAGGTCGAGGTCGGCGGCGAGCGCGCGGATGCGGCGGTGGGCGGAGTCGATGAACTCGCCGCCGTGCTCGGCGGTCTGCCCGGCGGCGAACTCGCGCGCCGTCCAGCAGCGGCCGCCGACCCGGTGGGCGTGGGCCTCGTACAGAGTCGAGGCGATGCCGTGCTGGTGAAGGCGGTAGGCGCAGGTGAGCCCGGCGAGCCCGGCTCCGACGATCGCGATCCGCGGCTGCCCCGGGACCGCCCGTCGGTCGACCGCGTTCGCGAGCGCGAGCGGCCCCAGTGCCGCCGCCGCCCCGACACCGGCCGCGCCGGCCAGGAATCGTCGCCGCGTCAGCTTCTCGTTCAAATCGTGTCCAGGGGGCTCGTATCGTCTGCCGCCGCGGCGTGTTCGCGGGTCGTGCCGACGTCGCCGTCTTCCTCAGCCTCGCGAGACGGCCGCGGCGCCTTGCCTGCGGCGGCAACCGGTTCGAGCACCCACACCGACGGCGTGCGGTCCAGCCACTCGACGTACTGGTCGAAGCCGCTGTACTGGTCGTTGCAGGCCCGCCACAGCTCGTCGCGCTCGGCGCCCTCGGCGATTCGTGCCGTGATCTCGATCTTCTCCCGCCCGATCTCCACCTCCGCCTCGGGCTTCGCCTTCAGGTTGTGGGACCAGCCCGGCAGCTTCTCGTTGCCGCCGTTGGTGTCGATCAGGATGAAGCTCTCGCCGTGGGCCAGGTAGAGCACCGGCGCCGTCCGCGGCTCGCCGCTCTTGCGGCCGGTCGTGGTCAGCAGCAGCACCGGTCCGTCGCCGACCTTGCTCATCAGCCGCCCGCCGCTCAGCCGGTAGAGGGGCACGTTCAGCTTGCCGGTCCAGCGCAGGCCGCGAGCGCCGAGCGAGTTCGACAGCTTCGCGTAGAAGTGGTCCCCGAACATCGGCCGCGATTATCCCACGACCAAGTTCCCGGCGGCTAGGCTGATCCCATGCCCGAACCGCATGCGTTCCGCATTGCCGCCGAGACCAAGGACCTCGACCTCCTGCGCGAGACCCTCGCCGAGGACGTCGTCCTCCACAGCCCGATCCTCTTCAAGGGCTTCGAAGGCCGCGACATCGCGATGTTCGTCCTCGCCAACGTGATCGAGGTCTTCGAAGACTTCCGCTATCTCGACGAGGTCCACGGCGACGGCACCGTCGTCCTCCGCTTCGCCGCCAAGGTCGACGGCAACCTCGAGATCGAGGGCGTCGACTACCTCACCCTCGACGCCGACGGCCGCGTCACCGACCTCACCGTCTTCCTCCGCCCCCTCAAGGCCGTGAACGCCTTCAACGAGCAGATGTCTGCCCGCCTCGGCGCCGCACCGCCCGCCTGACCCCGTCTTACTAGAATCTCCGACCCACCCGGGGGAGTGTCCGAGTGGTTAAAGGAGATGGGCTGTAAACCCATTGGCTCTGCCTACAGAGGTTCGAATCCTCTCTCCCCCATAGGCGCGAACCAACGCCTCCTGAATCACGAAGACCCGCCGGGGCGGGTCTTCGTGAAAGTCGGTTGCTCGGGGTCTAACCTGCCTCGCCGCCCAGGGCGGGCTCGGCTGCGGGGCTGGGGGTGGGATGCTCTCGCCTCTCCAGGCCGGTGCCCTCCAGGTCCACGTCCGGAATCAGGCGGTCGAGCCAGGTGGGGAGCCACCAGGCGCGGTCGCCGAGCATCGCCATCACGGCGGGGATGATCGTCATCCGTACGATGAAGGCGTCGAAGAGGATGCCGATCGCGAGGGCGAAGCCGATCGATTTGATGACCGGTTCGTCGGGGACGATGAAGCCCGCGAAGACCGAGATCATGATCAGGCCCGCCGCGGTGACGACCCGAGCGCCGTGGCGGAATCCGGTGCGGACGGAGTCGAGGGCTCCGGCGCCGTGGGCGTGCTCCTCGCGCATCCGCGAGACGAGGAACACCTGGTAGTCCATGGCCAGGCCGAAGAGGATGCCGACGGCGAGAACGGGGAGGAAGCTGAGGATCGTCGGGGACGCCTCAACCCCGAAGAGGCCGGCCGCCGTCCCTTCTTGGAAGACCGCGACCACGGCGCCGAAGGAGGCGCCGATCGTGAGCAGGAAGCCCGCGATCGCCGTCAACGGCACGAGGATCGAGCGGAAGGCGACTATCAACAGGACCAGCGCCAGGCCGACCACCACGATGAGGTAGAGCGGGAGTGATTCGGCGAGCTGGGCGGAAACGTCGATGTTCGAGGCGGTCGCGCCGGCGACGAGGAGGTGGGAGCCGTCGGCTGCGACGGTCTGCTCGCGTATCGCTTCCACGAGGTCTTCGGTGGCCGAGCTTTCGGGCCCGCTCCTCGGCGTCACGCCGATAACGGCGATCGATCTGTCCGGGTCGAAGGACGGCACGCCGACCTTGGCGACGTCGTCCACCTTGGTGAGCTCGGATGCGACGGCTTTCCCCGCGGCGAGCGCGCCATCCCGCGGCAGCTGGGCGACCACCGCGAGTGCGCCATTGGCGCCGGGGCCGAAGCCGTCGGTGATCAGGTCGTAGGCCTGGCGTCTGGTTTCGTCCTTCGGAGCCGTACCCTCGCCGGGCAGGCCGAGGCGCATGTTCATCACCGGGATCGCGAGCACGAGCAGGGCAATCGCCGGGATCGCCGCGGCGGCAACCTTGTGCCGGGTAACAAGATCGACCCAGCGCTTGCCCATGGTCTCCTCGGTGCCGCGCGGGCGTTCGAGGTCCTTGCCCTTCAGTGCTCGCCTCCCGGCGAAGCCGAGCAGCGCCGGGACGAGGGTGAGCGCGATCAGCAACGCGATCACGACCGTTCCGGCGGCTGCGAGACCCATCGCGGTGAGGAAGGGGATCCCACAGACGGCGAGCGCGGCGAGCGCGATCGCCACCGTGGCGCCGGCGAAAACGACGGCGCTGCCGGAGGTGCCGACCGCGTGGCCGATCGCCTCCTCAGGCTCCATCCCTTTGGCGACGCTGGTCCGGTACCGGGACACGATGAAGAGCGCGTAGTCGATCCCGACCGCGAGCCCGAGCATCGTTGCCAGCGCCGACGTGGTCGAGCTGAGCGTGGTGAAGGCGGTGACCAGAGTGATGCCGAGGATGCCGGTGCCGACGCCGATCGCCGCGGTCAACAGTGGCAGCCCCGCCGTCAGCAGCGAGCCGAAGGTGATGGCGAGGACGATCAGCGCGACGATGAAGCCGATCGCCTCGGAGGCGCCCCCGGCTTCGGCCTTCTTTTCGCCGGCGGCGCCGCCGAACTGCACGTTCAGGCCGGCCCCCTTCGCCGGCGCGAAGGAGTCCTGGAGCGTTGCGCGGTCGCTTTCGTCGATCTGGTCGCGTTCTTCGGCGAATTGCACTTGGGCCAGCGCGTAGCGGCCGTCCTTTGAGATCGCGCCGGGCGTCTCCAGCGGGTCGGTGACGGCGACGACGCCGGGCGTCTTGCCCGCGGCGGCGACGCTCTCTTCGATCGCCTTTGCGTCTTCGGTCACCTTGCGGCCGTCGGGCGCCACGATGACGACCTGTCCGGAGGCACCGCTGGCGGCGGGGAGCTTCTCTTTCAGTAGGTCGATGGCCTGCTGGGAGCCGGTGCCGGGGATCTTGAATTCTTCGGAGAAAGGCTTGGAGACGGCGCCGCCGACGACGGCGAGCGCGACGAGGAGGACGAGCCAGATGCCCAGAACCCGGCGTCGATGACGAAATGAGTTGCGCCCGAGGCGCTGGAGGATAGCTGCCATGGCTCGCATTCTTGCAAGGTCTTGCAAAATTGCAAGCAAATACAGGTTTTCACCCCGGACGGATAGACTGGAGGCATGGCTGCCGATGCGACTGTGGAGGGGCTGCGCGAGCTGAAGAAGCGCCGCACCCGGCGCGACATCGTCGTGGCGACGCTCGAACTGAGTCTTGAATCTGGCTACCGCGCCACGACGATCCCGATGATCGCCGAGCGCGCGATGGTATCTCCGCGAACCGTCTCCACCTACTTTCCGAACAAAGACGAGATCCCGTTCGACGGTGCCGACGAGGTGCTGGACGGTCTCGCCGCCCGCCTCGCCGAGGAGGATCGGCCGCTGATCGAGCGCCTGCGCCTCTGGATCGCCGATCGCGACCCCGAGCAGCACGACGATGAGCTTGAGGTCCTGCGCCGCCGCGCGATCATCGAGGACTCCGACCTCCGCCTGATCGAGCACCGCTACCTGGACCGCTTCGCCGAAGTCATCGCCGCGGCTGTCGCCGAGGAGCTCGGCGCCGCGCCCGGCGACCCCGGTCCCCAGACCTTCGCCGCCGCCTTCCTCGGCGTCCTGCTGTCACTGCGCAATCGCCTCGACGAAGAGAAGCGCAAGAAGAAGCCTGAGGAGGCGCTCGAGGCCGGATTCAAGTTCCTCGAAGCGGGACTCGGGGCCTTGCGCTGAGGCACCCCGCTCCGACGCCGCGGCGTCAGCCCGAGGCGCGCAGGCGGGCGGTCTCGGCCTCGTCGACGGTCCAGGTGTCGGTGTCGATGGCGACGCCGTAGACGTCGCGGGCGCGCTCCAAGGAGACGTAGCCGTGGCGGGTGTCGGCGAGGACGCGGGCGGGGTCGCGTTCGTGGGGGTCGCCGTAGCCGCCGCCACCGCCGGCGATCTGGCGGTAGGTGGTGCCGGCGGGGATGTCGGTGATCAGGTCCTTCAGGCGGGGGCGGGTGACGGTGCCGTCGGGGAACTGGAGCTCGACCTCGTTGGCGCTGCCGGAGCGGCCGCCGAGGATGCCGAAGGCGGCGGTCTCCGGGGTGCCGCCGTCGCCGAAGATGCTGGCGATCGTCCCCGAGGAGAGGAACTCGAATTCGGTCTCGACGCCGAGGCCGCCGCGCCAGCGGCCCTCGCCGGCGGAGTCGGGGCGGTACTCGAAGCGCTTCAGCAGGTGGGGGTTGACGACCTCGAACATCTCCGGGTCCTGGGCGGCGATCGCGCCGCCCGAGGTGATCAGGCCGATGTGGTCGTAGCCGTCGGTGCCGTAGGTCCCGCCGCCGCCACCCTTGCAGGCGTTGATCAGGATGTCGACGTAAGGGGCTTCGCGGCGGTCGTCCCAGCCGGAGACCAGGGTCGCCAGCAGGTGGTTCCAGCTCGCGGTGACGCGCTCGGGCACCGCCTCCGACAGGGCCAGCATGATCACCGCCGCGATCTGGTCGGAGAGGTGGTTGCCGAAGCCGGTCGGGGCAGGGTAGGAGGGGTGGACGATGGTGCCCTCGCGGGCGACGACCTTGACCACCCGCATGATCCCGTCGTTGTGGGGAAGCTCCTCCTCGGCGATCATGAAGAAGGCGATCATCACCGAGGAGAGCGTCACCGCCAGCGGCGCGTTCACGTAGCCGGTCGCCTGGTCGTCGGACTCGGAGAAGTCGAAGGTGATCTCGTCTCCGGCGACCGTCACCGCCAGACGGATCGTCCATTCGCCGTCGTGGTCGATGCCATCGTCGTGGACGTACCACTCGGCCTTGTAGGTGCCGTCGGCGATCCGCCCGACGACCGCCCGCGCGGTCTGCTCGGCGGCATCGAGGAGGCGACCGCAGGCGGCGTCGAACGCGGCCCGCCCGTAGCGGGCGAGCACCGCCTTCAGCTCCCGCTCGCCGATCGCGCAGGCGCCGATCATCGCGGTGACGTCGTCGGCGACGATCGGCAGCCGCACGTTGCCGAAGACGAAGTCCCAGACGTCCTGGCGCCGCCGGCCCCCGTCGAAGAGCTTCAGCGGCGTGATCCGCATCCCCTCCTGCCACATGTCGGTCGCGTTCGGGTTGTAGGAGCCCGGCACGGTGCCACCGACGTCGGCCTGGTGGGCCGCGATCACCACCCAGGCGACGTGCTCGCCCTCGTGGAACACCGGTTTCGCGACCTTCCAGTCGGAGAGCTGGTTGCCGCCGGTGTAGGGATCGTTGTGGAGGACGACGTCCCCCTCGGCGACCTCCTCGCCGAAGTAGTCGGCGATGTACTTCATCGCCGGGGTGGTCGCGTAGCCGAGCACCGGGATGTACTCGGTCTGCTCGAGGAGGACGCCATCGGCGTCGTAGATCCCGAGCGAGAAGTCGCGGCC
Organism: Actinomycetota bacterium; assembly: GCA_018268695.1. The sequence goes on along the minus strand of JAFDWD010000970.1, from coordinate 5,181 downwards.
CTCGACCAGCAGGGGCGAGCGGGCGCTGCGCTCGACCACGACCCCCATCCGCTCGCCGATCGTCTTCAGTCGGCTGGCCATGATCGAGGTCAGGATCGTCTCGTTGCTGGCGCTCATGCGGTCGCTCCTCCCGCGGTCTGGTTGGTCAGGACGAGGCTGCCGAGGGTGTCGACGGTGAGGTTGAACTCCTCGGGGACGAGGACGGTGGTCGTCGCCCGCTCGACCAGCGCCGGGCCGGGGACGTCCACCCCCGGCGCCAGGCGGTCGCCGTCGTGGACCTCGAGCTCGGCGAAGCCGCGGGAGATCGGCAGCCAGGCGCGGCGGGTGCCCTTCACGGTCGAGCCGCCGGCCACGTTCGCGCTTGCCTCGAGGGTCGGCGCGGCGCGGCTGCCGAGCACCGTGGCGTGGAGGCCGATCACCTCCATCGCCCGCCCGGGGGAGCTGAACCCGTAGAGATCCTCGTGGCGGGCGTGGAAGGCCCGCTCGATGCGCTCGGCCCCGTCGTCGGCGTCCAGCTCGGCGAGCGGGAACTCGACCGTGACCTCGTGGTGCTGGCCGACGTAGCGCATGTCGGCGGCGACCCGGACGCGGCGCATCGCCGGGTCGACGCCCTCGCGCTCGAGCGCCTGCGTCCCCTGCGCGACCATCCCGTCGAGCAGCTCCCGCGCGGCCGCCGGGTCGAACTGGGACCAGAGGACGCGGTGCGCCTGGACGTAATCGTGGCGGAGGTCGGCGAGGACCATCCCGAGGGCGCAGAGGACGGAGGAGGTCGGCGGGACGATCACCGTCGCCAGGCCGAGCTCGTGGGCGATCATCCCGGCGTGCAGGCCGCCCGCGCCGCCCGCCGCGACGAGCGGGAACTCGGTCGGGTCGACGCCGCGGGCGAGCGCCATGTCCTTGGTGCCGGCCGCCATCACCAGGTTGATCACGTCGTACATCGCCGCCGCCGCCTCGGCGACGTCGAGGCCGAGCGGTCCGGCGATGCGGTCGGCGATCGCCGCTTCGGCGCGGTCGACGTGGAGGGCCATACGGCCGCCGAGGAAGTAGGCCGGGTCGAGGTAGCCGAGGACGACGTCGGCGTCGGTGCAGGTCGGCTCGGTGCCGCCGCGGTCGTAGGCGGCGGGGCCGGGTTCGGCGCCGGCGCTCTGCGGTCCCATGTGGAGGAGGCCGCCGTCGTCGATCCAGCCGATCGAGCCGCCGCCGGCGCCGATCGTGTGCACGTCGATCATCGGCAGCGAGACCGAGTGGCGGTTGACCTCGCCCTGGTGGGTCACCTGGGCATCGCCGTCGCGGACGATCGAGACGTCGTAGCTGGTGCCGCCCATGTCGAAGATCAGGCAGTCCTCGGCGGCCGAGCCGCGGGCGTAGGCCGCCGCCGCGACCGGGCCGCCCGCGGGGCCCGAGAGCACCGTGCTGGCGGGCATCTTGCTGACGATCTCGGGGATCGCGACGCCGCCGTTCGACTGCATCACCAGCAGCACCCCGCCGAACCCGCCGTCGCCGAGCCGCGTCACCAGCCGCTCGATGTAGCCGCGCAGGACCGGCCCGACGTAGGAGTTCATCGCGGTCGTGCTCACCCGCTCGTACAGGCGCACCTGGGGGAGCACCTCGGAGGAGACCGAGAGGAAGACGTCGGGCGCGAGGTCGGCGACGATCTCGGCGACTTCGCGCTCGTGCGAGTCGTTCGCGTAGGAGTGCATCAGGCAGATCGCGATCGCCTCGACCCCTTCGGCGAGCAGCGTGCGGACCGCCTCGCGCGTGCCCTCGACGTCGAGCTCGGCCAGCTCGGCGCCGGTCGTGTCGACGCGCTCTGAGACCGGCAGCCGGAGGTGGCGCGGGACCAGCGGCGGCGGCGCCACGTAGCTGTTGTCGTAGAGGTGGGTGCGGCTGCGCACCCCACGCCTCATCTCCAGCACGTCGCGAAATCCCTCGGTCGTGAGGAGGCCGGTCGGCGCGCCGCGCTCGGTCAGCACCGCGTTGGTGGTGACCGTGGTGCCGTGGACGATCATCGCCGTCGCGGCGAGGAACTCGGCGGTGTCGAGCCCCTCGAGCTCGGCCAGCTCGCGGAGCCCGTTGAGGACGCCGTCGGAGGGGTCGCTCGGGGTGGTCGGGGACTTGTGGATGCGCAGCTCGCTGCGGTCCGAGGCGGTGAGGACGAAGTCGGTGAAGGTGCCGCCCACGTCGATGCCGATCGCGAAGCTCATCTCGGTTCCTCCTCGGGTCGTTGGATGCCCTGCGGGATCGACGAGAGCCGCTCGGGGCCGGCCTCGGTGACCAGGTAGGTGTCGACGGCGCTGGCCCCGAAGCGCTCGTCCGCCGAGCAGAAGTTGGGGTGGACCGAGATCGTCATCCCGGCGGCCAGCGGCAGCTCTTCGCTCGCGGTGATGACCGGGCCGTCGTGGTCGACGCCGACGCCGTGGCCATGCCAGATACCCGAGCTGAGGCCGGCGGCATCGGCGACCGCGTCGATGGCGCGGGCCGCGTCGCCGGCGGGCAGGCCCGGGCGCAGCTTCTCCTCGGCGGCCCGGGCGGCCTCCTGGCACGCGTCCGCCACCCGCAGGTGCTCGGCCGGCGGCTCGCCCAGTGCCACGAGGCCCCCGACCTCGACCCAGTAGCCGCTCGGTCCGACCACCTCGACGTAGATCGAGGTCAGGTCGCCGTCGCGGAACTCGCGTCCCTGCGACCAGCTGAGGAAGTACGGCTCGGCGCTGACGAAGATCAGCGCGTCGCGGGCGCCCTGGGCGAAGATCTCGGCCCGGATCGCGGCGCCGACCTCGGCGTCGGTGGCGCCGGGGCGGATGGTCTGCTGGGCGGCGCGGAAGCCGGCGTCGCCGATCGCGACGGTGCGGCGCACCTCGGCGATCTCCTCGTCGGACTTGAGCAGCTTCAAGCCCGCCATCAGCGGGCCGGCGTCGACCAAGGTGGCGTCGGGGAGGGCGCCGCGCAGCGATTCGAACTCGCCGACCGGCAGCAGCGAGCGCATGCCGGTGACGCCGACCCGGCCGCCGTCCACGCCCTCTTCGGTGAGCACAGCCGCGACGGCCGCGGGCAGGTCGTCGGCGCCGGAGAGGAGGTCGCCGCCGCCCGCCACGCGGATCTCCGGCGCCCCGGCACGGGCGGCGTACCAGCGGTCCGCCGGGGTCGGCACGATCAGGACCGGCCCGCGGCCGGAGCGGGTCATCACCGCGTAGACCATCCGCGCGACCGGGGTGTAGCCGGTGAGGAACTCGACGTCGCCGTACTGGGTGACGTGGCCGCGGCTGAAGGCCACGAGCGCGTCGAGGTCCTCGGCCGCCATCTGCGCCCGGGCCGCCTCGGCGCGTCGCTCGAGCAGCGTGCTCATCGGGCGCCGCCCGCCGCTTCGATCGCCTCGACCGCCATCCGCCGTCCGAGTTCGACGTGGTCGCGGAGCGCCGCCTGTGCGGCGGCGAGGTCGGCGTCGGCGAAGGCGGTGAAGATCGCCGCGTGCTGCTGGCCGATCTCCGCCGAAAGATCGGCGAACTCGAGGTCGGCCATCACCCGCTCCATCAACAGGCTGACCGCGAGGCCGCCGTAGATCGTCGAGAGCGCGTCGTTGCCGGCGAGGTCGAGGTGCAGTCGGTGGAAGCGCTGGTTGGCGTGGATGTAGGCGCGCAGGTCCCAGGGCCGGTCCGGCGACATCGTCTCCTGCGCCGCCTCGAACGCTGCCCGCAGCCGGTCCAGCTGGGGACGCTCGAGCGTCCCCACGGCGCGCTCGGCGGCCATCAGCTCGAGCGCCAGGCGCACGTCATAGCCCTCCGTCACCTCCTTGGCGGTGATCGGCGTGACGAAGTAGCCGCGCCGCGAGCGCACGTCGACCAGTCCCTCGGTGGCGAGCCGGGTCAGCGCCTGGTGGACGGGGCTCCGCGAGACGCCGAGCTGTTCGGACAGCGAGTTGAGGCTGAGCTTCTGACCCGGCGCGAGCTCCCCGGAGAGAAGCGCGGCCCGGACCCGGTCATAGACCTTGTCGTTCAGGCCCGAGTGATCGAACTGGCTCAGGGACGGAGTGTGGGTCGCGACGGCCATCAGGAATGTGAAATGTAACATGACAGTTTGGAAGACGTCGGTCGGGTGCCTTCGGAAGGCGCCATATGGGTGGTTTTGCGGCCGTCTCGCGACCTTTTCGTCACCGATTCGTGGAGGATGCGCGCATGGACGAGGGGCGCAGTCTCGAGGGGCGGGTCATCGCGATCGCCGGGGTCGGCGGCGGGCTCGGCCCGTCGGTGGCGGCGCGGCTGGCGGCGGCCGGGGCGATCGTCGCCGGCGCCAATCGAAGCCAGGCCGATGTCGACGCGGTGGGCGAGGATCTCGGCCTGCCCGCCGAGCAGTGGGACGGGCGCGCCGTCGATCTGACCGACGAGGAGGCGGTCGGCGCCTGGCGCGACGCGTTGGTCGAGCGCTTCGGGCGGGTCGACGGGCTTGTGCACCTGGTCGGCGGCTGGCGCGGCGGGCAGCCGCTGCACGAGGAGCCGCTCGCCGACTGGGATTTCCTCGAGAAGCTCCTGATCCGCACGGTGCAACTGACCACGCGGGCCTTCCACGATCAGCTCGCGGCCTCGGAGCACGGGCGCTTCGTCCTCGTCTCCGGCAAGCTGGCCCAGAAGCCGAACAACGGCAACGCGGCCTACGCGAGCGCGAAGGCGGCCGCCGAGGCGTGGACGCTGGCCTTCGCCGACGGTTTCGAGCCCGGCGGGGCGACGGCCAACATCGTCGTCGTCGACGCGATCCTGACGCCGCGGATGCGCGAGGAAAGCCCCGGCAGGGAGTTCCCGACGTTCACCCCGGCCGAGAACATCGCCGACGCGATCGCCTGGCTCTGCTCCGACGCCGCGGCGCAGATGAACGGCGCCCGGCTGGCGCTTACGATGCCCTGATGGCGAGCGAGGCGAAGGGCGCGCGAGTGCCCGAGGGCAAGATGACGATCGGTGAGCTGGCGCAGCGCACCGGGATGACGATCCGCAACATCCGCGCCCACCAGACCCGCGGGCTGCTGCCACCGCCGGAAGTCCAGGGCCGGACCGGCTACTACAACGAGGAGCACGTCGCACGGATCGAACTGACGCGCGAAATGCAGGCCGAGGGGCTGAACCTCGAGGCGATCCGGCGGGTGCTCGAGAGCACCGGGGGCTCGTCCAAGGAGATGGTCGACTTCGCCCGCGCCGT
>JAFDWD010000096.1 GCA_018268695.1 Actinomycetota bacterium | reverse complement strand
TCGGCTCGGGGATCTTCAAGTCCTCCGACCCCGCCCGCCGGGCGCGGGCGATCGTCGAGGCGACCACCCACCACGACGACCCCGAGCGGGTCGCCGCCGCCTCGATCGGCCTCGGCGAGGCGATGTCGGGCCTGGAGATCGGGCCGCTCGAGGCCGAGGGCGCGCTGCTCCAGCACCGCGGGAGCTAGCTTGGCCCGCGCGGGGGCGGCTCGAGGCGCCTCGCCCCGCCGGTCACCGGGCGGGGAGGAGGGGCGCTCTCACGTCGGGTCGGATCGGTACGCCCTTCCGTGCCAGGGCCAGCTTCAGCGCCGCCGACAGCTCATCGCGTCCGGCGATCTCCCGCCGCAGCGCCTCGAGGGCTTCGCCGCCGGCCGCGGTGGGAGCGTCGAGTACCTCCCGGATCCGCTCCGGGAAGACGTTTGCGACCGCCGAGGCCGATCCGGCCGCTCCCGCCGCGAGCGCCTGCGGGATGAGGCCGTCGGGGCCCACCAGGATCTCGAGGCCCAGCCCGAGGAAGGGAAGGACGTCGTCGAAGTCGGGTTCGGAAACCTTCATCCCGGCAAGGTTGTCGAGCTGCTCGCCCACGGCTTCGACGACGTCGACGTTCAGCTTGTAGCCGCTCCTGGCGGCGAAGGCGTAGATGAAGAACGGGGTCGGGGCGCACGCCTTGCCCGCCGCGACGAGATGCGCGACGACCGCCTCGTCCGACGGCCGATAGTACGGCGGTGGGATCACTGCGACCGCGTCGGCGCCGATCTCGGCCGCATGAGCCGCGAGAGACACGGTGGCCGTCGTCGTCTGCGATCCGACCTGGACGATGCGTCGTCCCTTCGACAGCGAGCAGTACAGCTCGGCCACTCGCCGGCGCTCATCCTGGCCGAGGAGAATTCCTTCCCCCGCGGTGCCGGTGATGAAGAGGCCGTCACAGTGGTCGCCCGCTTCTACGTGCTCGACCAGCGGGCCGAAGGCCTCCTCGTCGATCTCCTCGCCGCCTTTCCTGAGCGGCGTGACGATGGCCGCGACAAGGGTCTTGCGCCCATCGTCATTTCCCTGCTGAGTCTGAGGGGGTCGGTCTTCCAGCACGTCTCGTCTCCTCGGTCGTCTTCGATTGACTCCCTCCTCCCTGGCCATTATATGAACACTACTCATATTATTTCCCTGGGACGCCGGCCTCTGGACCCCGGCTATCGCCAGGGTGTGAGCAGATCCGGTCTGATGCTTCAGGCGCCGCTGGCGGCGGCCAGCGGCAGGGCCGGCGCGATGCCGTGCCGGATGGAGTCGACGAGGTCACGCTGTAGCGCCGAGAAGCCGCGGCTGTCTCGGTAGGCGAGGACGATCGGAGCCGGTAGCCGCTCGGCTCCGTCGATGGCGATGCGCCGAAGCTCCCCCCGCGCCAGCTCGTCCTCGACCGAGGAGCTGAAGAGGAAGGACACCGCCTCCGTCGCCTTCAAGACCCGCTTCATCGCCTCGGCATGTCCGAGCTCGATCGCGGCGGGCCCACGCTCGATCCCTTTCTCTCGCAGTAGCTCGTTGAGCAGGTGGGTGCGCACGCGGTTTTCGGGCGAGGCCACAAATTGAAGTTCGGCGACCTCGCTCTTGGCCACCCGCTCGGGCAGCGTCGACTCGACGTTGGCGATGAGGACGAATTCCTCCTCGCCGATCTCCTCGAAGGTCAGCGCGCTCGTCGACGGCGGGTCCTTGAGGATGAGGACGCCGAAGTCGTACTCGCCGGATTCGACCGAGGCGATCACATGCTCGGGGTCGAACATGTCCATACCGATCCGCGCCGACGGCCGCTCCGCGACGAACCGCGAGAGCAGATCGGGCAGCAGATAGCTCCCGATCGTCATGCTCGCGGCGATCGCCGCCGCGCCGACGCTGCCGTCGGCCATGCCATCGATCCGCCTGGCCATCTCCTGACTGCGGGTGAGTACGTCTTTGGCCCATTCGTAGATCAGGCGGCCTTCCTCGGTGGTTCGCATCGAGTGGCCGTCGCGATAGAGCAGCTGGACCCCGAGCCGGTCCTGCAGCGTGCGGACGTGCGCCGTGACCACGGGCTGCGAGAGGTACATCTCTTTCGCCGTCTTCGTGACGCTTTCCAGCTCTACCACCCGGCAGTAGACCGCCAGCTTGGACAGCTGGATGCGTAGATCCATCGGCATGGGACAGACTATAGCTAATCGACGATTGGGCGTAGAGGAACATTCTATTTGCACTATTTGGCCAGCGGCAATAATTTGGCGGGATGGGTCGAGGGAACGGTCCGATGAACGGAGGAAAATGACGTGGATGCACCCACGGTGAGCCATGTCGGCGTCGACATCGGCGGCACCTTCACCGACATCGTCGTGATGGACGAGGAGCGCGGCCTGGTCACCACCAAGTCGCCGACCACCCCAGGGGAGTTGGAGCGCGGGGTGTTCGACGGCCTCGGTCTGATCGCCGCCGAACGGCAGATGTCACTGGAGCAGTTTCTGACCGGGGTCGAGAGCTTCGGCCACGGCACCACGCAGGCGACCAACGCGCTGATCGAGCGCACCGGGGCGACCACCGCCCTGCTGACCACCGCCGGCTTCGGCGACACGCTCTTCATCCAGAGGCTGATGGGATTCACGACCGGCCTGGCCACCGACGAGCTCGGTTGGTACAGCCGCCGCAGCCAGCCGCAGCCGATCGTCCCGCGGCGCCTCGTCCGCGAGATCACCGAGCGCGTCGACCAGAGCGGCCGCGTCCTCGTCCCCCTCGACGAGGCGGCCGCCCGGGGCGAGATCGAAAACCTCCTCGCGGCCGGCGTCGAGGCGTTCGCCGTCAGCCTGCTGTGGTCCTTCAAGAACCCCGAGCACGAGCAGCGACTGCGCGACCTGATCCGGGTGGCGGCCGGGAGAGATCTGTTCATCAGCCTGTCCAGCGACGTCAGCCCGGTGATCGGCGAGTACGAGCGGACCGCGACGACCGTCCTCAACAGCTACCTCGGCCCGGTCGTCGCCGCCTATCTGGACCGGCTCGAGCGCGGCCTCCGCGACCGCGGCTTCGACGGTCAGTTCAGCGTCATGAACAGCATCGGCGGGGTGATGAGCGCCCACGACGCGGCCGCGCACGCGGTGCTGCTGCTGGCCAGCGGTCCGAGCGGCGGCGTGATCGGCTCTCGCTACCTGGCCGAGATGCTCGGTCACGACAACGTGATCACCACCGACATGGGCGGAACCAGCTTCGACGTCGGGCTGATCCTCGACGGGCGCCCCACGATCAGCTCACACACCGAGGTCGGCGGTTACCACCTCAGCGCGTCGATGGTCGACATCACCGCGATCGGCTCCGGCGGCGGCTCGATCGCCACGGTCGAGGACGGGATGATCAGGGTCGGCCCGGAGAGTGCCGGGGCGATGCCGGGACCGGTCTGTTACCAGCGCGGCGGCACGCGGGCGACGGTCACCGACGCCGACCTGGTCCTCGGGGTGATCGATCCGGAGACGTTCCTCGGCGGGCGGATGAAGCTCGACAAAGAGGCGGCCGAAGCGGCGATCGCCGAGCAGATCGCGGAGCCGCTGGGTGAGGACGTGGTACGGGCGGCGGCCGGCATCCGCCGGATCGTCGACTCGCAGATGGCCGACACGCTGCGGCAGCTGACGATCGGCCGCGGTCACGATCCCCGCGATTTCGTGCTCTATGCCTATGGCGGTGCCGGCCCGATGCACTGCGCCGGCTTCGGTAGCGATCTCGGGGCGGCCAAGATCGTCGTCCCCGCCGTCTCGATGGTCCAGTCCGCCTACGGCGCGCTCGCTTCCGACATCCATCACTCGGCCGAGCGCTCCTACCTGGTCCGGGCCGGTGGCGGAGCTCAAGCGCTCACCGCCGGGATCGAGGTGGGCGAGATCGAGGAGCGCTTCCAGGCACTCGAAGCGGAGTGTCTCGAGCGCCTGCGCGGCAACGGGATCGAGGCCGAGCAGGCGGAGTTGCGCCGCAGCGTCGACATGCGCTTCCGCCGCCAGACCCACGAGCTGATCGTCCCGGTCGAGCCAGGGGTGCTCGACGAGGCGGCGCTCGAGGCTCTGTTCGAGCGCTTCGAGCGGACCTACGAAGACACCTACGGCAAAGGCGCGGCCTTCCGCGAGGCGGGGATCGAGATGACCACCTTCAGGGTCGACGCGATCGGCCGGCGTCGCAAGCCCGACCTGCAGGCGACGGCGCCGGTGGCCGACGACCGGCAGGAGAGCCGCCGCGTCTACGACACCGCCATCGACGACTACGCCGACGCCGTGGTGGCCCACTGGGGCGGCCTTGCCGCCGGCTCGGAGCTGCCCGGCCCGGCAGTGGTCGAGCACCCGACGACGACTGTCTTCGTCGGGTCCGGGCAGGTCGCCGCAGTCGACCCGCACGGCAACCTCGTGATCCAGGAAAGGAGCAAGGTGTGAGCACCATCGCTGAGCCCATCCACGACCTGGGCAACCTCGACCCGATCAGCTTCGAGGTGATCCGCAACAAGCTCTCGGCGATCGCCGAGGAGCAGGCGATCACCTTGAAGGCGGTCTCCGGTTCGCCGGTGGTGACCGAGGCGACCGACTTCAACAACGGCATCTATCTCGCCGACGGCTCGACCGTGACGATGGGGCCCCAGGTCCTCTTCCACAGCGGCACGATGTCATCGGTGATCAAGAACGTGATCGCCCAGTTCAGCGAGAACCCCGGGATCCGGCCCGGTGACATGTTCATCCTCAACGATCCCTACCGTGGCGCCGTGCATCAGCCCGACGTCGCGATCGTGGCGCCGCTGTTCGACGGTGAGCGGCTGATCGCCTGGGCCGGGTCGTGCGCACACCAGCTCGACATCGGCGGCATGAGCTTCGGCAGCTGGGCGGTCGACGCCTACGAGATCCAGCAGGAGGCGATGCTGCTGCCCGGGGTGAAGATCGTCGAAGGCGGTGAGATCCGCGAGGACATCTGGCAGATGATCATGGGGATGACGCGGTTGCCGATGGTCCTCGGGCTGGACCTGAAGGCGATGATCGCCGCCAACAACGTCGCCGCCCGGCGGCTTGCGGAGGTGATGGAGCGCTACGGCACCGAGCGCGTCCTCGGCGTCATGGAGGCCGAGATCGAGGCCTCGGAGCGGCGCTTCCGAGCGCGGCTGCTGCAACTGCCAGACGGCATCTTCCGTGCCGTCGATTTCCTCGAGCACGACGGCCACGACGATCTGCTCTACGAGGTCCGGCTCGCCGTCCACAAGCAGGCCGACGAGCTGGTCTTCGACTTCGAGGGCTCCTCGCCGCAGGCGCCGGGCTTCATCAACTGCACCCGCTCGGGGTTGGTCGGCGCCGTCTTCACGGCCCTGCTGCCGATCCTCGCCCCGGACATCCGCTGGAACCACGGGATCCTGCACCCGGTCGAGGTGCGGGCGCCCGAGGCCTCGATCATCAACGCGTCCTGGCCGGCACCGGTCTCCTCGGGCACCGTCTCCGCGGTCTGGGTCGCGACCAACGTCAGCGTCGCCGCGATCTCGCGCCTCGCGGCCTGCTCGGCCGCGACCAGCTCCGAGGCGGCGGCGATCACCAAGGGCTCGATGATGGTCCTCACCTTGGCCGGCCAGGACCGCGACGGCGGGCCCTACGGGACCTTCGTGCTGGATTCCACCGCGGGGGGTGGTGGCGCCTATGCCGATCACGACGGGATCAGCGGCTCCGGCGATTACTGCGTGCCGCGGCCCTCGATCGCCAACGTCGAGAGCAACGAGGCCGGCGGCCCCCTCCTCTATCTCTATCGCCGGCTGGTGCCGGACACCGCCGGACCGGGCCGTCACCGCGGCGGCGCCGCGGTCGGGTTGGCACTGACCCCCCACGACGTCGACGAGCTCGGCGCGATGCTGATCAGCCACGGGGTCGAGGTGCCGAACTCTGCCGGCCTCTTCGGCGGCATGGAGGCGGCCTGCAACGACCCGCTGTTGCTGCGCGAGGGCGAGGGCACGATCGGCCGGGTGCTCGGGCCGGACGCCCTGCGGGCGATCACGGGGACCGAGGAGACGGGACCGAAGCCGGGGCACTTCCCGCTGCGGGCCGGCGAAGTCTTCGCCTACAGCTTCCAGGGTGGCGGCGGCTTCGGTGATCCGCTCGACCGTGACCCGGAGGCGGTTCTCGCCGACGTCATCGACGGGCTCGTCAGCCCCGTGTCGGCCCACGACCATTACGGGGTCGTCGTCGAGGACGGCGAGCTGGACCTCGCCGCCACCGCTGCCCGGCGCAAGGCGATCCGCGCCGAACGCCTCGGCTCCGACCCGAGTCGCGAGGTGCCGGTGGACCCGAGTGCGACGGGCGAGCCGCTCGGCCCGTACCTGACTCGCGGCGGAGACGGGCGGCTGCACTGCCGATGCGGCGAGGACCTCGGTGCCTCGGACGGAGACTGGAAGCGGGGCGCGGCGCGGCGCCTGGTCAGGCCGGAGGATCACGGTCGGCGCATCCGCCTCCACCCGGAGCTCGAGCTGCGCGAGTTCTCCTGCCCCGCCTGCGCGACCCTGCTCGAGTGCGAGGTCGGTCGGGTCGGCGAGTCCGACCTGCACTCGATCGAGCTGCACAAGTGAGCGGCGCCGCCGCCGGCCGCTTCTCCGCACCGACCCAGATCGTTGCCGGGATCGGCTCGCTGGCGCGCGCGGGCGAGTTGCTGCACGGGCTCGGCGGGGGCCGCGTCGCGGTCGTCTGCGACCGGGGCGTCGCCGAGGCCGGCCTGCTGGACGAGGTGAAGGCGGCGGCCGCCGAGGAGCCGCTCTTCGACTGTTCGTTGGTCGATGCCGACCCGAGCTTCGAGGCGGTGGCGGAGCTGGTCGACGAGGCGCGCGCGGCCGGCTGCCGGCGGGTGCTCGGGGTCGGCGGCGGCAGCGGGCTCGGGGGCGCCAAGGCGGTCGCCCTCGGGCTCGCCGACCCGCGGCCCTTGGCCGAGCTCGAGGGAATCGGGCTGGCGAGGTCCCCGGCGCTGCCCTGCCTGGCGATCCCGACCACGGCCGGGTCCGGCAGCGAGGTCTCCAACGCCTTCGTCCTCAAGCGGGCCGGTGGCGGCGCCGCGCAGGCGATCATCCGCGGCCCCGGGTACGAGCCGCGGGTAGCCTTGCTCGACGGCCGGGTGCTCCGCGAGCTGCCCCGGCGGCCGATGCTCTACGCCGGCCTCGACGCGATCAGCCACGCGTTCGAGGCGCTTTGGGCCCGCGGCCGATCCCGCTTCACCGATGCCCTCGCCAGGTCCGCGGCGGCGCTCCTGCTGGCGACGCTGCCGACGGCACTCGAGGAGCGCCGCGAGGCCGACCTGCAGACGTTGATCGAGGCCAGCGCGATGGCCAATCTCGCCTGCGGCAGCTCCGGCCTCGGCCTCGCCCACGCACTTTCGGCCGCCTCGGCGGTCAGCCTCCCACACGGGTACCAGAACGGCGTCCTGCTGCCCTACGTCGCCGCCTTCAACCGTGAGCAGTTGGACCCGGTCGACCGGGAGCTGGCCGACCGCCTCGCCGACCTCTATGCCGCCGTCGGATTTGAGCCACGGTTCCGCGGCGAGGAGCTCGGTGCGGCGGAGGTCGAGGCGATGGTCGCCGCCGCGGAGGAACACCCGTTCCGCGCGAACAACGCCCGGCCCGCGGCGGAGCCTGACCTGCGCGCCCTGCTGAAGAGCGCCGGCGCCCATAGCTGAACCACGATGTTGCTCTCGCCCTAAATGTATTTGCGGTGGTGAATTGCCACCGTGATACTTCGGAGAAGCTGGTTACACACTTCTAGCTTCGATGCCGGTTCGCCGGCCTGAGGAGAGAGCACACCTATGCAGTCGCCCCCCGGCGCCGCGGCAGCGGCACAGTCGACCACGCCCGCAAACGGTCAGCTAACCCATCTCTGGGAGCCCCTCGACATCGGACCGACCCGTGTTCGTAACCGTGTCATGTACACGGCACAGACCATTCTTTACGGTGAGGAACACCTTCTTAGTGATCGTCACATCGCCTTTTACACGGAGCGCGCAAAGGGTGGGGTGGGGCTGATGATCACCGAGCAGCAGGCGGGCCACCCGATCTGGAAAGGATCCTTCTATCCCGGCTGCACCGCTCACGACCGCCGTGCGGTGCCGCAGTACGCGAAGCTCGCCGAGGCGGTGCACGAGCAAGGTGGCCGCCAGTTCGTGCAGTTGTTCGGTTCCGGCGTCCACGACAAAGGGACGATGATCTACGACGAGTGGCACCCGCTCTGGGCTGCCTCTCGTGTCACCTCGATTGTCCATCGTGAGGTACCGATGGTGATGGGCCAGAACGAGATGGACAGTACCGTCCAGGCTTTCGGTGAATCAGCCCTCAACGTCAAGGCCGCGGGCCTTGACGGTGTCGAGATCCATGCCGCCCACAGCTACCTCCTGGGGCAGTTCCTTAGCCCTGCCTATAACAAGCGAGACGACCGCTACGGCGGCAGCATCGAGAACCGCTGTCGGCTGATCCGTGAGATCGCCGAGTCGGTCCGCGGTCAGGTCGGCGGTGAGATGACCGTCGGCGTTCGCCTGTCCTATGACGAATTCATCGGTGACGCCGGCCTTACCGGCGACGAAGCGCAGGAGATCGTCAGCTACCTCGCCGACTGCGATCTCTTCGATTACTTCAGCATCTCCTGCGGTGGGTACCACACCCTTTTTCGGACGGTCTCGCCGATGCAGGTTCCCGAAGGGTTCCTCGAGGAGGCCGGCCGGACGGTGAAAGGGATCGTCGGCGACCGTGGCGTGGTCTTCCTCGTCGGCCGGATCGCCGACGTTGCCACCGCCGAGCGCCTGGTCGGCGAAGGCGCGACCGACATGGCGGCGATGACCCGCGCCCAGCTCGCCGACCCGTTCCTGGTCAAGAAGGCACAGGAGGGGCGGACCGAGGACATCGTCAAGTGCGTCGGCGCCAACATCTGCCTCGCCCACGCCTTCGACCAGAAACGCGTGCCCTGCATGATGAACCCGGCGACTGGCCGCGAGGCGAAGCTGGGCGACGGCACGCTGCGGCTGGTCGACCCGCGCGAGGCGAAGACGGTGGTGGTGGTCGGCGGCGGCCCCGCCGGGATGCGGCTTGGCGGCACCGCTGCGGCGCGCGGGCACAAGGTGATCCTGCACGAGGCCGGCACCGATCTCGGCGGCCACCTCAACCTGCTGCGGCAGCTGCCGACCAGGGCCGGCTGGGAGGACGCGATCTCGAACCTGCGCCGGCCGCTGGAGAAATACGAGGTCGACGTCCGGCTCGGTTCGGAGGTCGACGTCGCGGCCATCGCCGGCCTCGAGGCCGATCTGGTCGTCTGCGCCACCGGCTCCTTCTATGCCACCCAGGGGATCCCCAGCCCCTACCGGCCGGAGCGGGACGCGATCCCTGGCTGTGAATCGGCGAACGTGCTCGACCTCGGCAGCGCTGTACGGCTGGCGCTTGCGGATGGCGGCGCGCTTGGTTCGCGGGTGTTGATCTATGACGAACTAGGTCACTATCTGCCGCTCGGCCTGGCGGAGCTGCTCACCGACGTCGGCTCGACGGTGGAGATCGTCACCCCGCACTCGGCGGTCGGCGAAGAGGCCATCCGCACCCAGGACTGGTTCTGGATCGGGCCGCGGCTGCTCGACGCCGGCGTCACCCTTACCACCCAGCGGACGATCGAGGCGATCGAGCCCGGCCGGCTCAGCCTCACCGGCGTCTTCGGTGGGCCGCTGGTCGAGCGTGAGTTCGACACCGTCGTCCTGTCACTGCCTCGCCTGCCCCACGACGAGCTCCACGCCGAACTCCGAGGTGCCTACGACGGCGCCGTGATGCTGGTCGGCGACGCGCTGGCGCCGCGGTCGATCGAGGCCGTCATCTACGAGGCCGAGACGACGGCGCGGGAGATCTGAGCCGATGCCTGGAGAGCCTCTACTGCCGGGCAAGGTGGCGGTGGTCACCGGGGCGGGCAAGGGGATCGGCCGGGCGATCGCCCGCGCCCTCGCCGCCGAGGGCGCCGAGGTGGCGATCTTCGACCGTGACGGCGACGGCGCCGCCACGGCCGCGGCGGCGATCGAGGCGACGGGCGGCCGGGCCCGCGCCTTCGCCTGCGACGTCAGCGTCCCGGAGCAGGTCACGGCCGCGGTCGAGGCGACCGTCGCCGACTGCGGCGGGATCGACATCCTCGTCAACAACGCCGGTATCACCAACACCTCTTCGCTCGAGGAGCTCTCGCTGGAGCGCTGGAACGAGACGCTCGCGGTCGACCTGACCGGGGTCTACCTGATGACCCGGGCGGCGCTGCCCGAGTTGGAGCGCCGCCGCGGCAAGATCGTCAACGTCGCCTCGCAGTTGGCGCTGCGGGGCGCGCCGAAGATGTCGCACTACTGCGCCGCCAAGGCCGGCGTGCTTGGCTTCACCCGGGCCTGCGCGGTCGAGCTGATCGAGCGCGGGATCCAGGTCAACGCGATCGCGCCCGGTCCGACCGAGACCGAGAACCTCTTCGGGGTGCCGACCGAGACGCTCGACGCGATCCGCGAGGAGCTGCCGATCAAGCGTTTCGCGACCGTCGAGGAAATCGCGCCGGCGGTGGTCCTGCTGGCTTCGCGTAACGGTGACTACTTCGTGGGAGCGACCCTGAACGTCTCCGGCGGCCACGTCATGTAACCGCCCGTACGTGCCCGGGCAGAGAGAAAGGACATAAGTGAAACACGTCAGCGAGGCAGTTGGAAGCGGTGGCCGACTCGGCCGGGTCAGGTCGACCTCGGGTTCCTACGACCACGAGGTGCGGATCCCCGGGATGAAGTCCGAGGGTGTGACGCCGGAGGAGATGATCGCCGGGGCCTGGGTCGCCTGCTTCGGGATGACCTTCATCGATGCCGCTCGCAGCGCCGGAACCGATGCCACCGCGGTCGAGTACAGCGCCAAGGTGACGCTTGAGGCGGCGAGTGGGGTCTACACCATCACCGAGGCGACCCTGACCATCGACGCGCCCGAGCTGGATCCGAACCTGGTCGACGAGTTGGCCGAGCGCACCCACCAGGTGTGCCCGGTCTCGAAGGTCCTCACCGAAGGTGTCGCCAAGGTCGAGATCTGCAACGCCGCGACTCAGAACGCCCGCGCGAAAGGAAGGCCGGCGTGACCGGGAGCACTCCGAAACCACCGTTCACCTACACGCCACTTCCCGAGCGCGAGCCGATCCGCTGGCCGGGCGACGCGAGGGTGGCCTTCTACGTCGGGCTCAACATCGAGCACTACCACGTCGACGCGCCGGCGACCAGCATCTTCCCCGGCACGGCAGCGCTGACGCCGGACCCGCTCAACTACGGCTGGCGCGACTACGGGCCGCGCGTGGGGATCTGGCGGATGATCGATCTGCTCGACCGCCTCGACGTGCCGGCGAGCGTGCTGCTGAATTCCGAGGTCTGCCTCGAGAACCCGGAGATCGTCGCCGCCGGGGTCGAGCGAAACTGGGCCTGGGTCGCGCACGGCACCACCAATTCGCGTCTCCACACCGGTTTCGAGTCGCGTGCGGATGAGGCCGAGACGCTGGTCCAGATCTTCGACCAGATCGAGCAAAGCACCGGTGCCAGGCCGCGAGGGTGGATGGGGCCGGCCCTGACCGAGACCTTCGATACCCCGGAGATCGTCGCCGAGCTGGGCGGTAGCTACGTGCTCGACTGGTGCAACGACGACCAGCCCTATCCGTTGGTCGGCAAGGACCGGATGATCTCCGTCCCGTACTCGATCGAGCTCAACGACATCCCGCTGTTCGTCGGTAAGAGCTTCACCGGGCCCGAGTTCCGGCAGATGATCATCGACTGGTTCGACCAGCTCTACAAGGACGGTGAGTCGACCGGGCGGGTGATGACGGTCGGGTTGCACCCGTTCATCGCCAACCAGCCGTCGCGACACCGTTACCTCGAGGAGGCACTCGAGTACATCGTCGGTCACGACGGGGTGTGGACCGCCACCACCGACCAGATCGCCGACCACTATCTCGAGCACTACTACGACGGCGCCGTGACGGCGCTGGCGCGGCGGAACGGGGCGTAGGCGATGCGCGTCCCCGAGGCTTACGAGGAGACCTTCGCGTTCTATACCGAACGCGGCTTCGGCCACCGGGTCGGGTTCGGGGTCAAGCCGGCGGTACTGGTGATCGACATGATCCGGGCCTTCACCGAGGAGGAGTCGCCGCTGGCGAGCGACCTGACGGCGCAGATCGAGGCGATCAACGCCCTGCTGCCCGCCGCCCGCGCGGTCGGGGCCCCGGTGATCTACACGACCGTGGCCTACGACCGGCAACTGGCCGAGGCCGGCGTCTGGATCCGCAAGGTTCCTACCCATGAGTGGTTGATGGAGGACTCGGAGTGGGTCGAGTGCGACCCGCGCATGGACCGGGCCGAGGGCGATCAGTGGTTGGTGAAGAAGTACGCATCCTGCTTCTTCGGCACCGACCTCTCGTCGCGGCTGGTGACGGCCGGGATCGACACCGTGATCGTCACCGGCTGCACCACGAGCGGTTGCGTCAGAGCCACCGCCGTGGATGCCTGCTCGCATGGATTTCACACCATCGTTCCGGAGGAGTGTGTTGGTGACAGGGCGTCGTTGCCGCATCTGGCAAGCCTGTTCGACATCGACGCGAAGTACGGCGACGTGGTCGATTCCGAGGATGTCGTCGAGTACCTGAATCGGCTCGAACGATCAGCCGACAACCCAATAGCTAAATGACTATGAGACATGGTCAAAGGTGGTATTTGCCCTATGAGCGGCCCCGTCTTAGGTTCTAAGCGAGATCGCTCGCATGCCGTGTCGTTGGACGCGAGCGCGGCATCAAGAGAGGAGAGTCCAGAGTGAAACGTGGATTTGACCGAACGGCCTACGGGCGCCTTTGCGCGGCGTTGGCCATGTTGGTGGTGTTTGCGCTGATCGTTTCCGCCTGTGGCGGTTCCGGTAGCGACAGCACCTCTGGAGGGACCTCCTCCACGGCGGAAGGTACGTCCGAACCGGGCGGCTCCGCAGGCACGGAAAGCACCGAAAACGCCGCTGATGTCAAAGGCGGCAGCGAATACGCGGGTCCGCAGAAGGACCTGCCCACCTCCTTCGGCGAACCGAAGAAATCGGGTGGGCCGCTGACCTTCGGCTACCTGCAGATCTACGGCTCGTTGCCGGTGCTTGCCACCGAGCAGAAGGGCGCCGAAGAAGAAGCATCGAAGCTCGGGGTCAAGCTGATCGTCAAGGACGCCCAACTGAACCCGCAGACCCAGGTGTCGCAGTTCAACCAGCTCCTGGCCCAGGGGGTCGACGGGATCGTCGTCTACCCGGTCGTCGCCGGTTCGCTCGGGCCGTCGCTCGAAAAAGCCAAGGCGGCGGGCATCCCGGTCGTCTCGACCAACGCCCGTCCGGACGTGACCAAACCGCTGCCGCCCGGCTACACCGCCGACGTCGAGCAGACGCTGGACGTCGAGGCCTTCGAAATGGCGAGGGTGATGTCGGAATCGAACCCCGGTGCGAAGTTCGGGATCATCGGCCTCGGCCTCCCGGTCGAAGCGCTCAAATACCTCGCCTCCCGCCAGCAGTACTGGGGTGAACATTTCGGCCTCGAATACGTCGGGACCGTCGATGCCAAACAGGACACGCCGACCGCGTACGGACCCGCGGCCAGCGAGCTTCTCTCGAAGGCGTCGGACATCGAACAGATATTCACCTACAACGACGCGGTCGCCCTTACCGCCTCCACGGTGGCCCGGTCGTCCGGTAAGCCGGACATCGAAATCGCCGGTGGCTCGGGCACCGAAGAAACGGCGCTGAAGGCGATCGAAGCCGGGCAGATCACGATGAGCTATCAGATGCCCTGGGCCGAAACCGGCGGGCAGATGATCAAGGGGGCGTACGACTACGCCACCAAACAGAACCTGCCGCTGCCGGAAACGGTGGGCCTCCGCGGCACCGTGATCACTCAGGAAAACGCCGGCGAAGTGGAACCGACGAAGTAACGATGTCGGCCGGCGTCGGACAGTCACCGGTCCTGTCGCTGCAGGGCATGCACAAACGCTACGGCGGTGTGCATGCCCTGCGCTCGGCCAACCTGACGATCTCGGCTCCGGGCGTCGTCCACATCCTGCTCGGCGAGAACGGCTCCGGGAAGTCGACCCTGCTCGGCATCCTCTCCGGCCAGACCCGCCCGGACCAGGGCACGATGACGCTGGGCGGCGCCGCGGTCGATTTCGCCAGCCCGGTCGACGCGCTGGCCAAGGGGATCGCGATGGTCTCCCAGGAGACGGCCGTGGCCCCCGACCTCTCGGTGGCGGAGAACGTCCTTCTCGGTCGCGGCCTGGTCCGGCGTGGCCCGGCGCTCAGTTGGGGCCGGACCGAACGCCGGGCGCGGGCGGTGCTGAAGCGACTCGACCTCGACTGCGATCCGCGCGACCGGGTCGGTGCTCTCCCGCCGGACCAGCGGCAGATGATCGAGATCGCGCGCGCCCTCTCCAGCGAGGCGCGGATCCTGATCCTCGACGAGCCGACCAGCTCCCTCACCGACGACGAGGTCGAAGCGCTGTTCCGGGTCGTCCGCCAGCTCAAGCGTGAGGGGGTGGCGGTGATCTTCGTCTCGCATCGCCTGCCGGAGGTGTTCGCGATCGGTGACGAGGTGACCGTCCTTCGTGACGGCGCCACCGTCGCCGAGGGGCCGATCGGGGCCTTCGACGAGCGATCCCTGGTCGAGGCGATGGTCGGCGCGGACTCGGCTTACGGGCGCGGCGAGACCGCCCGTCCCGCCGCGGGCGGAACCGGCACCGCGCTCACGGTTCGCGGGATGCGGGTGCCGGGCGCCGTCCGCGACGTCGACCTCGAGGTCGGGCGCGGTGAGATCGTCGGCGTCAGCGGCCTCGTCGGCGCCGGCCGCAGCGAGATGCTGGAAGCCATCTTCGGTGCCCGCGCGATCACCGCCGGCACCCTGACCCTGGGCGGCGAGCCGTTCCAGCCCCGCAGCCCACGGCACTCGATCGAGCGCGGGCTCGGCTTCCTCCCACCCGACCGCAAAGGCCAGGGCTTGGTCCTCGGCCTCAGCATCCAGACCAACTTGACGATGGTCGAGACGATCGGCCGCTCCCGCGCGGCGGTCCCGCGACCGCAGGCGGAGTGGCGGCGGGTCGCCGGTACCTGCGAGCGGATGCAGGTGAGGATGTCCTCGCCGCAACTGCCGGTCGGGTCGCTGAGTGGCGGCAACCAGCAGAAGATCGCGCTGGCCAAATGGCTGCTGCGGGATCCCGGGCTGCTGCTCCTCGACGAGCCCACGCGGGGCGTCGATGTCGCCGCCAAGGCCGAGATCCACAACCACCTGAAGGCGATCGCCGCGAGTGGGGTCGGGATGCTGGTCAGCTCGTCGGAGAACGAGGAGCTGATCGAACTCTGCGACCGGATCCTGGTGATGTCACGAGGTCGCATGGTCGCCTCGCTCTCACAAGACGAAGCCACCGAGGCGAAGTTGGTCTCGTCGGCAGGAGGTCACGTATGAGTATCAACGCAGCGCTTGCCAGGGCTTGGAGAGCGACCGCGAATTTCCGCCCGATCCTGATCTTGGTGGTGGCGATGTTCGTCTTCTTCAGCCTGACCCAGAGCGTCTTCACCACCGACCAGAACCTGAAGAACATGCTCGCCGACTCGGCGATCCTCTGGGTGATCGCGATGGGGATGACCTTCGTCCTGATCTCCGGCGGCTTCGACCTCTCGGTCGGCGCGACCGCCGCCTTGGTCGGAATCTTCATGGTGAAAGTGCTCGCCCTCGGCCTTCCCGGCGGCGTGGTGCTGCTCCTGATGGTGTTGTTCGGCGTCGTCGTCGGGGCGCTGATCAACGGAATTCCGATCGGCCGCCTCAACCTCTCGGTGTTTGTCGTCACCCTCGCCTCGATGATCGCCCTGACCGGTGTGGTGGAACTCTGGTCGGGGGGCGAATCGTATTACGTGACCGCGCCGATCGCGGCGATGATCGGGGTCGACAACATCCTCGGCCTGCCGGTCCCGATCTGGATCATGGCCGCGGTCTTCCTCGGTGCCCTCTACGTCCAGCACCTGACCTACTTCGGCCGCGACGTCTACGCGATCGGCGGCAGTCCGACGGCCGCCCGGCTCTCCGGAATCCGGGTCCCACGGACGCTGATGATGGTCTACGGGCTGATGGGTGGGTGCGCGGCACTCGCCGGCGCGATCGCCGTCGGCCGGGTCGGGGCGGCGACGCCCACCGTCGACTCGACCATCGCCCTGCAGGCGATCGCCGCCGTCCTCCTCGGCGGCACCGCGCTGACCGGCGGTTCGGGCGGGGTCGGTGGAACCGCGATCGGCGTGTTGTTCATCGCGATCCTGCAGAACGGGCTCAGCCTCTCCGGTGTCTCCAGCGATTGGCAGAACGTGGTGACCGGGGTGATCCTGATCTTCGCCGTGTTGAGCGACCGCTTCAACCTGTCCGAACTGCTGCGACGCTCCGCCGAGGAAAGCGCGGCCGGAGACGGCGGTGCGGGCGGCCCCCGCGCCGCCACCGGCGTCGCCGGATCGGCGTCGCCGGTGCTGCTCACCGGTGCCGACGGTGCTGGTGAGCAGCACCGTCGGCTCGATGCCTGAGCGGCCGACGGCGGGAGCCGCGGCCAGGGTCGCCGACCTGGGTCTGGCGACCGCCGCGGCCCTGTTGCGCGCGCGCGAGGTCTCAAGTGTCGAGCTGACCACGGCCTATCTCGAGCGGATCGACACCCTCGACCGCGCGCTCGGGGCCTGGGCCCGCACCTACCCGGAGCGGGCGCTGGCCGACGCGCGGGCGGCCGATCGGCGGCGCGCCGCCGGGACCGGCACCGGCGAACACGCGCTCGACGGCGTGCCGATCGGGGTCAAGGACACCATCGCCGTGGCCGGTCTGCCCAGAAGCCTCGGCAGCGCTGCCTTCGCCGACGAGGTCGCCGCCACCGACGCGGGCGTCTGGGCGCGGCTGCGCGACCAGGGCCTCGTCCTGCTCGGGCACCAGACGACCCAGGAGCTCGCCCTCGGCAACGCGCCGCAGCTCGTCGCCAACCCCTGGAGCCTTGACCACAGCCCCGGCGGGACCAGCAACGGCGGCGGTGCCGCGGTCGCCGCCGGGACCGTGCCGAT
The DNA here is from genome assembly GCA_018268695.1 of Actinomycetota bacterium. The sequence goes on along the minus strand of JAFDWD010000096.1, from coordinate 33,441 downwards.
CGCGCTCGGGACCGACGTCGGTGGCAGCCTCCGCCGTCCGGCCTCGGCCTGCGGGCTCACCACCTTCATCGCCACCGCCAGGACCGTGCCGCTGTCCGGCGTGCACAGCTTCGACCTCGCCGGCGAAAGGGTCGGGCCGCTCGCCCGCGACGCCGCCGACTGCGCCTTGCTGGCGACGGCGATCACCGCGCCGTTCACCGGGTTCGCTGCCGCGCCGCGGCTCCCGGACCGGACCGCCGCCGGCCCGCTCGGTGGCGTCCAGATCGGTCGCCTGGTGCTCTGCGAGGACCAGCGACCCGCCGCCGCGGTGGCGGCGCTCGTCGACCGGTTCGCGGCGGAGTTGGAGGAGCTGGGGGCGGAGATCGTGCCGGTCGCGCCGCCCCCGTACCCTCGCCTGGACCGCCGCCCGCGCCCGGAGCACGTCGCGTTCTTCGGCGCCAACCTGGCACCGCGGGGCGAAGGGTTCAGCCCCTTCACCCGTCGCTTCGGCGCCGAGGTGTTGCGGCGAGCCGCGCGCGAAGGCGTCGCCGATCGCGCCCGCGACGCGGCCGCCCGAGGGCGCTACCGGGGCGCCTGGGCACGCACCTTCGCCGGTCAGCGCCTCGACGCGCTGATCGTCCCCGGGCAGCTGCTGGAGACGCCGCCGCTCAGCCTCGTGCGCGACGGTGGCGACCTCGACCGCTTCGGCGAGCCGACGATCCGCTCGATGTGGAATCTGGCCGGCTCGCCGGTCGTCTGCCTCCCGGCGGGGCGCACCCCGGCGGGCCTGCCGGTCGGTGTCCAGCTCGTTGGCGCTCATCACCGCGACCGGGCCCTGCTCGCGCTCGCCATCGCGTACCAGGAGGCCACTTCCCATCACGAATTCGAGGCGATCGGCGACCCCGGAGGGGGACCTCTGGTGCGTGTGTGTACATAGTCAAACGACTATTTCAGGGGCGCAAAGTTGCGATTTGTGTTTATGTCTGGACCGGCTTAGCGTCCACTGCATGAGCACCCCCCGAATCCCCTTCGAGGAGCTGCCGGAGGACCTGCGCGAGCAGCTGCGACCCCGGGTCGAGCGGCTCGGCTACCTCGGCGAGTTCTTCCAGGTCGCCGCCCACCAGCCGCAGGCGTTGACCCACTTCGCGGCCTACACCGAAGCGCTGAAGCAGGCACTCCCGGCGCCGCTGACGGAGGCGATCGCGCTCACCGTCGCCACCCGCACCGGGAACGACTACGAGCGGGTCCAGCACGAGCGCCTGGCGCTGGCGCTGGGGATCGAGGAGGTGACGGTGCGCGCGCTTGTCGCCGGTGAGCTTGACCTGCTCGCGCCGGAGCTGCGCGCCGCCGCCGAGCTCGCCGCCGAAGTAGTCGCCGCCCGCGGTGGCAGCTGCGCGGCCTCCTACCGGCGGCTCGAGGAGCTGGTCGGGGCCGAGCTCGCGGTCGGCTGCCTGATGGTCGCCGGTCGCTACCTCGCACACGCGACGATGTCCAACACCTGGGGCTTGGAGCCGCCCGTCTCCTCGCCTCTCGGGAAGGGAGCGGTTCATGTCTGAGGGTACCGAGACGCTCTGGATCGGGGAGGCCGAGGTCGCCGAGCTGCTGACGATGGAGGACGCGGTCGACGTCCTCGCCACCTCCTACCGACTGCAGGCCCAGGGCTTGGCGAACAGCATGCGGCGCGCCCACGTCCGCGAGGGCGACGCGATTCTTCACGCGGTCGGCGGCACGATCGCCGGACGCGGGTTGGCGGGCACCAAGACCTGGATGTACACGCCGGGCGGCGCCTCGCCGCTGATGATCATCTTCTCGATCGCCGACGGGTCGGTGCTGGCGGTGATCGAAGCCTTCGCGATGGGCCAGCTCCGGACCGCCGCGACCTCCGGCCTGGCGACCCGGGTGATGGCCAATCCCGAGGCAGCGACCCTGGCCCTGCTCGGCACCGGCAAACAGTCCCTTTCGCAGGCGCGGGCGGTCGCCTGCGTGCGGCCGATCCGCACCGTGCGCCTGTTCGGTCGCCGTCCCGAGCCGCGGGCCAAGCTCGCCGCGCGCCTGCGCGAGGAGCTCGGAGTCGAGGTCAGCGAGCATGACAGCGCTGCCGAGGCGGTCGCCGAGGCCGAGGTGATCACCGTGATCACCCGCGCCGCCGAGCCCTTCCTCGAGGGCGAGTGGCTACCCCCCGGCGCCCACCTCAACGCGGTCGGGGCGATCGTGCCCAGCCGGCGCGAGCTCGAGGTCAGCGCGGTCGCCCGTTGCGCACTCGTCGCCGCCGACTCGGTGGCGCAGGCTCGCGACGACTCGGGTGAGCTGCGGGCCGCGGTCGAGGCCGGCGCCCTCTCCTGGGACGACGTCAGGGACCTCGCCGACCTCGTCGACACGCCGCCCGCCGAGTTGCGTTCGGCCTCCGACATCACCCTCTTCAAGGCGCTCGGCATCGGCCTCTCGGACGTTGCTCTCGGCGCCGAGATCCTGCGCCGCGCCAAGCTCGCGGGCGCCGGTCGTCGGATCGAAACCACACAACTGACGCATCACTGAAACAAGGAGAAGGACAATGACGTACGGAAACCAGGACGAACCGGTAGAGGCAGTCTTCGTCGACAAGTCCGGCAGGACGCCGAGCCAATACCGGCCGCTGAAGCCGATGCTCGTCCCGAAAGCCGAGATCGACGCCGAGATCGCCCGCCTCGCCGAAGGCGAGTTCCGTGGATCCCGCCGCAGCGAGATCGTCAACCCGGCGCTGATGGGCAGCGGCAGCCTCTACCCCGCGGTCACCGTCTCGGTCAACGTCCTCCTGCCGGGTGAGCGGACCAAGCCGCACCGCCACAACTCCTCCGTCGTCAACTTCGGCATCCAGGGCTCCGGTAAATCGATCGTCGGTGGCCGGACGATCGAGTGGGGGCAGTACGACACCTTCAACACGCCGCCCTGGACCGTGCACCAGCACATCAACGACACCGACGAGATCCAGGTCCGGCTGAGCTACTCGAACAGCGGCCTGCTCGACCTGCTCGGCGTCCACGTCTTCGAGGACACCGAGGACCTCGATCCCAACCAGCCGCTCGGCAACCCGGAGGCCGAGCGCGAGATGAGCGCCCGCGGCGAGACGATCGGCGAGCACGGCGAGGCGCTGCTCACCTACGAGCAGCTGATCTCCCCCGAGCCCCCGTATCAGGCACCGATGTACTGGCCCTACAAGGAGATATACGACCGCCTCCAGCACCTGCGCTCGCTCGGCCAGGACTACAAGGGTCGTCGCCTGTACCTGATGTATGACCGCTCGACGGGACGCACCCAGGGCACCACGTCGACCTTCTTCGCGACGATCACGATGCGCCCGGCGGGCATCGTCGACGAGCCTCATCGCCACACCTCCGCCGCCGTCAACTACATCTTCAGCGGCAAAGGCTGGAGTATCGTCGGCGGGCAGAAATACGAATGGGGCGCTGGTGACCTGATGCTTACCGCCCCGGGCTGGATGAACCATGGTCACGCCACCTTCGAGGGTGAGGATGTGTACGAGCTGACGATTCAGGACTCGCCGCTGCAGATCGCGATCGGCAGCCTGCTCTGGGTCGAGAACCTGCGTGACGACCGCACCGAGGCGCTGGGCCGGACCGAGGGGTTCGAGACCAACCGCGAGACGCTGGTCGGATCGGACCCGCGATGACCTCCGCGCCTCCTGGATTGCGGGGATCGCTCGTCCCCCTGGTGACGCCCTTCGTCGACGGCGCCCTCGACCTCGGTGCTTTCGAGGACGCGGTCGAGCGCGTCGGCGCGGCCTCGGACGGCGTCGTCGTCACCGGCACCAGTGGCGAGCCCACCAGCCTCAGCAGCGAGGAGCGGCTGGACCTGTACCGCCGCGCTGTCGCCGTCGCGGCGGGCCGCTTCCCGGTCGTCGCCGCGACCGGATCACCCAACCAGGCCGAGACGATCGCCCTCACGAAGGCGGCCGGCCAGGCAGGTGTGGACGCGGTGATGGTGGTTTCGCCGGCGTTCGTCAAACCCTCGCAGGAGGGCCTTCGGGCTCATTTCGTCAGTGTCGCCGCGGTCACCGATCTCCCGTTCCTGATCTACAACATCCCCGGCCGCGCCGGGGTCGGGGTCAGCGCGGAGACGGTCCAGCGCGTCGCCGAGTCGGCGCCGAACCTGGTCGGCCTCAAGCATGCCTCCAACGATCTCGATCTGCTCACCGAGCTGATCCTCGCCCTCGGCGAGGACTTTCGGCTCTTCTGCGGGCTGGAGAGTTACTCCTACCCGTTCCTCGCCCTCGGTGGCGCCGGCCTGATGAGCGCGGTCGGAAACCTCGCGCCGAAGGAGGTGGCCGAGCTCTGCAACGCTGTCAGGGACGGCGATCATCCTCGTGCCCTTGCCCTTCACCGTGCCCTCTTCCGGATCAACCAGGCCATCTTCTTCGACACCAATCCAGGGCCGTTGAAGGCGATGCTCGCAGCCTCCGGGCTCGGCTCCGAAGAGGTGCGTCCGCCGCTGGCACCGCTTTCGGCGAACACCCGCGAGCGAGTGGTGGAGATTCTGCGGGCCGGTGACCTGCTGGAGGCGGGCGTCGCATGAGCGCGACGGGCTCCCTGCCCGCTGAGCGGACGCTGGCGATGTTGATCGGCGGCCGTCGGGTCGCCGCCGGGTCGGGAGCGACGATCGAGTCACGCGATCCCGCGACCGGCGAGCTGCTAGCCGCCTTTCCACGCGGTGACCAGCGCGACGTGGAGGCGGCCGTGGCGGCTGCCGGTGAGGCATTCCCCGCCTGGAAAAGAACGCCCGTGACCGAGCGCGCCGCCTGTCTGGAGCGCTTGGCCGACCTGATCGGCGAGCACGCCGAGGAGCTGGCGATGCTGGACGTGCGGGACAACGGCAGCCCGATCCGTGAGATGCGAAACGACGCACACGTCGCCGTCGCGCAACTGCGCTACTTCGCCGGCCTGGCCCTGCAGGTGCGCGGGGAGACGATCCCCACCGACCCTGAGCGCCTCGATTACACCCTGCGCGAACCCTTCGGCATCGTCGGTCGGATCATCCCTTTCAATCACCCGTTGATGTTCGCGGCGACGAAGATCGCGGCGCCGCTCGTGGCCGGCAACACGGTCATCCTGAAGCCCTCGGAGCACACCTCGCTGTCCGCGCTTCGGCTCGCCGACTTCCTCGCCGAGGCCTTGCCCCCCGGCGTCGCGAACGTCGTCACCGGGTACGGCTCGGAGGCCGGCGAAGCCTTGGTCGGTCACCCGGCGGTACGACGCCTGGCCTTCATCGGCTCGGTGGAGATCGGCCTCGCGATTCAGCGTCGGGCGGCGCAGGACACGGTGAAGACGGTCACCCTCGAGCTTGGAGGCAAGAACGCCCTCACGGTATTTCCGGACGCCGACGTCGAGGCGGCGATCGACGGTGCTCTGCGCGGGATGAATTTCACCTGGCAAGGCCAATCGTGCGGCTCGACCTCGCGCCTCTTGGTCCATCGCTCGCTGCACGAGGATTTCGTCGCTCGCCTCGGCGAGCGGGTCACGGCCCTACGCTCGGGCCCGCCGACCGCGGAGCAGACCGATACCGGCGCGATCGTCCACCGTGGTCAGTTCGAAAAGGTCCTCTCGTACCTGGAGGTGGGTCGGCAGGAAGGAGCCACCGTCGTCGCCGGCGGCGGCCCCGCCGAGGTGCCGGGCCTGGAGGACGGGATGTTCGTCCGGCCGACCGTCTTCGACAGGGTGCGTCCGGACGGCCGCCTCGCCCAGGAGGAGATCTTCGGTCCGGTCCTGGCGGTGATGCCGTTCGACCGCTACGACGACGCGATCGAGATCGCCAACTCGGTTTCCTACGGGCTCACCGCGAGCGTCTACACGCGCGATCTCGCGACCGCGCACCGCTACGCCCGCGACGTCGAGGCCGGCTACGTGTGGGTCAACGACTCCTCGAGGCACTTCCTCGGTGCCCCCTTCGGCGGCGTGAAGAACTCCGGGGTGGGTCGCGAGGAGGGGATCGAGGAGCTGCTGTCATACGCCGAGCCGAAGAACGTCAACGTCCGGTTCGGCTGAGCGCGACATCGCGCGTTCGGCGCCGGCGGCCGACGAGACCTATTGAAGAACCTTGTGACTTCACATCTAGGTTCTGCTTAACCAGATCGTCCCGCGGACCTAGTCTCGATCAAAGATGGCAATGAACCAGGACTCGTTCGGCCCGGCGGGTGTCCACCACCGCGAAGCCGACGCCTGGGCCGACGCCGAGGACATGGCTCTGTTCGGCGCCGCGGCGGCGCGGCCGATCGGGTGAAGATCAATTCCTCGGCGGCCGTGACGTTGAGCCGAGCGGGCTCGTTCATATACTCGGCGGGTGCCGATCCAAGTCGACGTGGACCTGCGACTGGACGAACTGGCGGTCGCAACTCTGAAGGTGGTCCAACGCGACGGACTGAATGCCCTGACGATCCGCGCGGTCGCCCAGGAGGTGGGGCGCTCGACGACCGTCGTGACGAACTACCTTCCGTCGCGCGCCGCCCTGGTCTTGAACGCCTTCCGTCACGGCCGTCGCGATTGGGACCGCAAGCTCGACCGCGCCGTCGCCGGCCTGACCGGTCGCGACAGGTTGCGGCGAACGCTCGAGTGGTGGTCCTCGACGGAACCCTTGGATGGGGCGCTGCGCCAGCTCTGGCTGGAGATCCTCCTGACCGCGAACGAGAACGCCGAGTTCGCGGAGCTGATCGCCCGGATTTCCGCCGAGGACCGGAGTCGCGTCGCCGCGGTGCTCGGCGACGCCGAAGTGGAGGTCGACGACCTCGTCGTCGACACTCTTCTATTGCTGCTCCGTGGGTTCTGGCTCTCGGCAACGGAAGATCCTCGCGAGTGGTATCCCGAGCGCGGGCTGCACGCCTTCGGCGCGGTTGCCGACGCGCTACTCGCTCAGTCCTCCGACTGAGCGGACCACCTTCGCGTCATCCCCGTCGGGCGTACTTGACACGTCCCGGCGAGGAAGTTATTTTCCGTGAAACAACGTTGTTGTATTACATGATTGTAGAAACCCAACATTCAGATCGGGAGCGCACCGGGGAGGGGATCCCGGGTTACCCGCACCTGCCCGAGGGGCGCTGGATCGAGGTGGACGGGTTGCGCACCTGGTACGCCGAAGCCGGCGAAGGAGATCCGCTCGTCCTCGTCTACGGAGGCAACTTCGGACCGCCGGAGTTCGGTGGCGGCGACGGAGCAAATCAGTGGGACAGTTGCGTCGAGCGCCTCGCGGCTTCCCACCGGGTCATCGTCTACGACAAGCCCGGCATGGGGTGGACCGACGCGCCGAAGAACGACGAGGACTACTCGATGGCGTTCGTGGTCTCCCACCTCATCGCCCTGCTCGAGGCGCTGGAATGCGGACCGGTCGGTCTGGTCGGACATTCGCGCGGTGGGTACATCGCGACCCGCGCGGCGCTGCTCCGTCAGGACCTCGTGAGAACCCTGACGATCGTCAACTCGGGCACCCTCAGCCCGGGTGTCGGGACCAACGCCGTGGCGCTCGCAGATGTCGCCCACCAAGGTGACGAGCGCGAGGCGATCAGGTGGTCGCTCGAGACCTACACCCACGATCCGAGCTGTGTAGACACCGATTGGGTCGAGACCAACATCACTCTGCTCGAGGCGCCCGGTCACCTCCGGGCGGTCGAGCGGATCGAGGCGGGCAACCTGATGCTGGACCGCTTTTATCCGGAGCTGGCGCGGGACAAGCGAGAGACCTTGACCTGGTTGGCCGAGGGCCGGCTCCAGCGACCCACCCAGATCTTCTGGGGTCGCAACGATCGCACCGCCCCCCTGGCCCTCGGCCGGGAGCTCTTCGAAGGGCTCTCCCGGCACGAACCGCGGACCAGGTTCGAGGTGATCGATGCCTGTGGTCATTTCCCTTACCGCGAGCACCCGGAGTGGTTCGTCGGCCGCCTGCGGAGCTTTCTCGAGGAGGTCGGGCGCGATGAGGGCTGAACTTCGCGAGGTCCGGGTCAAAGCCGGTGGAAGAAGCCTGCGTGCGCTCGTCGCCGGCGCCGGCCCGGCCGTGCTGCTGCTCCACGGCAGCGCCTCCCGCGGTGGGCCGTTGCCGGGGCCGGCCGAGCTCTGGCGCGCCTTGGCCGGGGAATTGTCCGACCGCCACCAGGTCATCGCTCTCGACCTCCCCGGCGTCGGTGGCAGTCCGGCCGACACCGCCCAGCTGCTTTCCGCCGTCGCCGCCGTCACGGCGGTCGCGGATGTCCTGACGGAGTTGGGTCTGGAGGAAGCGCATCTGGTCGCCCACGACGAGGCCGGCCTGGCGGCGCTGGAGCTGGCCCGACGGGACGACCGGGTCGCCTCCTGCGCCTTGATCGCTCCGGCCGCGATCGCTCCCGCCGGCGACCGGCAGATGAACGTGGCGTTGCTCAACCGGCCCCTTCCGTTCACCTCGCGCCGCTCGCTGGTCTGGACGGTGCGGCGCCTGGTCGGCCAGGAGGGATGCCTTGACACGGACCTGTTCGACCTCCTCGAGCGCGAGACCCTCTCGCCCGCATCGCGGCAGGCGACCGAGCTGCGCGCGAGCGCGCGGGCGGCGATCGAACTGAGCGACGCCCGGGAGCTGACCTCCCTCTACGCCCATGCGCGCGAGGACGGCGTCGCGGTGCCTGTCTCGATCGTCTGGGGTGCACTCGACCCGCTCTCGACGCTCGAGCGGGCGATGCTCCTGCACGACATCCTCGCCGGCGGACCGGTGCCGCCGACCATCCACGCCCTGGCCGGCTGTGGTCACCTGCCTCACCTCGAGGCGCCCGCCGCCTGCGCGGCAATCGTCAGCGACCAGGTTCGCTACTCCGCACGGCACCTGGTTGCGGACCCGGCCACGAACGGGGTGGTCGCATGACCGACGATCGTCGCCTCTCGGTCTGCCTCAGCTTCGATTTCGATGCGACCTCGGTGTGGATCTCCGGCACCGACAACCTGGCGATGATCTCGCGCGGCGAGTTCTGTGCGGTGGCGATCCCTCGGATACTCGATCTGCTGCGTGAGCACGGCGCGGAAGCGAGCTTCTTCATCCCCGGTCACACCGCCTTTGCCTACCCGGGCCTGGTCGGGGACATCGCTGCCGCGGGCCATGAGATCGGCCACCATGGGTGGGTCCACGAGAACCCGGCCGAGTTGTCCCCCGAGGCGGAGAGGGAAGTGTTCCGGCGCGGGTTTGCCGCCCTCCAGGAAGTTGCCGGGGTCGCCCCGATCGGCTTTCGCTCACCGGCCGGGGACTACAGCAAGAACACGATCGAGATTCTGCTCGAACACGGCCTGCGCTACGACTCCACGTTCTCAGGCTCGGACTTCCACCCTTACTACGTGCGTAGAGGCGACAAGGTGTCGAAAACCGAGCCCTACGAGTTCGGTGAGCCGTGCGAGTTGGTCGAGATGCCGATCTCATGGATGCTGGACGACTTTCCGCTCTTCGAGCACGAGGTGGGCTGGGCTTACTCACAGCATCCGCCGTCCCACGTGCGCGAGATCTGGCAGAAGGAGTTCGACTGGGCCTACGAGAACGCGGACGGCGGTGTGGTCACGATCATCATGCATCCCCAGGTCATCGGCCGCGGGTCCAGGCTGGCGATGCTTGGCGAGTTGGTCACCTACATGGAGGAACGTCCGGGCGTCGTTTTCGAGTCGTTGGGGAAATATCAGGAACGCTGGCGCAGCGCCAACCCCCTTGACGAGTACCGGCTCCGCGGCTCCATCCACGCTCCACTGCAAGGTCCACATTGACAGGGGAGAGGAGCCATCCCGGGCGTGCCGGTTAACCCGACCGAACCGACATACCCGTTGCTGGCCGCGATCGGCACCCGATCGCGACTGGTGCCGCGCGAGTACCGGCCGACGCTACAGGCCTCCGTCGGGTCCGGTGCGGACGTGACTCTCCACGATTTCCTGGCGCTCCCGTGTGTACAGCGGGCGTCGCCGCGGGTGCTCTCGAGCGAGTCAAGGTTGGACCGGACGATTCGTTGGGTGCACGTCGCCGAGGCTCCGATCAGCGGGTCGCCCTTTCACGGCGGCGAGCTGGTGATGGTCGAAGGCAGGTCGATCGGTCAGAGCAGGCGCGAAGAAGAGCGACTGGTCGCCGGACTGGTGGACGCGAACGCGAGTGGGCTGGTCATCGGCCTCGGCAATCGCTTCTGCAGCGGGCTCACCCCACTGGTGGCGACGGCCAGGCGGCGGGATCTGCCGGTGATCGCGTTCGAGCAGCCCAGCTCCTTCGTCGTCGTCGCCGAGCAGGCGAACCGGGAGATTCTGAACGCCGATATGGCGGTCGTCCGTTTCACCGAAAGCCTTGAGCAGGAGCTGACCGAGCTGCTGCTCACCGGCGGTGACCTGGTCGATGTGCTGGCAGGCCTGGCCGACCGCCTCGATACGCCGATCGTGCTCCAGGCCACCGACGGGGAGATCGTCGCTATGGCCGACGCGTCCGGCGCTGGCGTGTCCGGGCGTGACGCGTGGGCGTCGTACGAGCGTGGTGAGATCCCGGCCTCCTCGGTCGTCATCGGCGGCCTCGCGCTGTCGGGCGCGGAGGAGCGTGCTCGCATCCTCGCCGTGGGGGTCGACACCGCTCGACTGCCCTTCGTCCGCGCGGCCGTCGAGCGGGTCGGCAGGATGATCGCCCTGGAGATGGCTCGCGGCGCCCTGCCATCGGCGGAAAAGCGGCAGCGACAGCAGCTTCTCGCGGCCTTCGTGGACGGGCTCTTGGGACCCGAGGAGGTTTCCGACCAGGCCGAGGCGCATGGCTTCGGCCCGGAGGTGGAGTCGCTGTTGCCGGTGGTGGTCGTGCCGGTCCAGAGCAAGGACGCCTCGGCGGTGGAGATCGACCCTGCCAAGTGGGACCTGATCTGGGCGGGCGTGCGCGCGAGCTGTGGGCAGACCAACCCCGTGATGGTTTCCCTCCACGGCTTCGGTGGTCGCTTCCTCGCGGTGATCGGACTGCCCGCCGGGAGCGACCGCGAGGAGGCGGCGAAGTGTTTCGCCGCCGCCGTATCCGAGCGCATCGGCAGGCTGATGCCGTCGGTCAGGGCCGCGATCTGCGTCGGCCCCTCGGCCCCCGGTTGGGTCGCCCTGCGCGAAGCCCTGGCCTCGGCCGCCGCCGGGTTTCACCCTGGCCTCGTGGCGGCCGACCAGGCCTGGTACGACGCGACTCGACCAAGCCTCGACGGACTGCTGTGGTCGCTGCGGTCCCGTCCCGAGCTGTTCGCTTTCTGCGAAGGGACCCTGGGTCGGTTGAAGGTCTACGACCGCGAACACAAGGTTCCTCTGACACCCACACTCGAGGCCCTCTGTCGTCGCGGCGGTCGCAAGACCGAGGCGGCGCGCGATCTCTTCATCGAGCGCCAGACGATGTACAAGCGTCTGGCGCGGATCGAAGAGATCATCGATGGCGATCTCTCCGATCCCGAGCTTCTCTGTGCGATCGAGATCGCACTGAAGATCCACAGGATGAACGGTGCAAGGCAGCCTGTTCCCGCCCGTGAGGGAGCTCACGGGAAGAGGGTCGACGATCCCCGCTGGGAACCTAGGCCCGAACCCGGCTATCTGAGCCCCGCGTTCTCGATCTGAGCAGTGGTATCGGCCGATCTCGGCCTCGGAGGCGGTTGTCTGGGTGTCACCTCGCCCGTCGCAATTGGTGTCAGCTTGCTCCCTAGACAGTTCACAAAGTGATGTGAGACTCGCTCCATCGCCAATCCTGGCGGTTCGAACCATCTCCGAAGGGACTTGACCCTTGCCATCTCCCAGCCCGGCACACCCATCTCCCGATACGGCCGTGCGGTTCCCTGCCTGGCGGAAGATCCAGTGGCCTGACGAAGCGCTTGTCGCAGTCCAGCTCCTGGTCGCTTTCGAGGCCTTCGACGAACACTCACAGTTCACCACCGAGGCGTCGACCGGCGTCAACCCGTTCTCGCTCTCCTACGGTGAGTACGGAGCACACGCCGGCGTCTGGCGCCTGCTGCAGTTGATGGAGGACGAGGGTGTGGTGAGCAGTGTCGCGATCAACGGCCTGGCAGCAGAGCGCCACCCGGAGGCGATCGCCGCGATGGCGGAGCGCGGGCACGAGCTGGTCGGTCACGGCTGGGTCAACGACGCGCTGATGCCGGGCGGCGATGCCGAGCGCGAGATGATCGCGAAGACGCTCGACGCGATCGAGGCGGCCGGCGGCACCAGGCCGACCGGATGGGTGAGTCCCGGCAAGATGGGTTCGGTCGACTCGGAGAGACTGCTCCTCGACGCCGGCATCCGTTACACCGGCGACGACGCCAGCGACGACCTTCCCTTTCTCGTTGACGTGGACGGGCGCCAGCTGGCCGTCGTCCCGACCGTGGACCTGGCCTCCAACGATCTGCTCCAGTGGGTGTTGACGGGCCAGGGCCCCGGAACCATCGCCGAAGGCTTCAAGGTCACCTTCGACGCTGTCTACGAGGAGGCGCTGGCAGGGCGTCCCGGCTCGGTCGGCCTTGTCCTTCACTGTCACGGCGCCGGGCGACCGACGCTGATCCCGCTGGTCCGCGAACTGATCCGTTATTGCAAGCGTCACACCGGCGTCTGGTTCGCGCGGGGCGACGAAATAGCGGACTGGGCCATCGCCGAGGATCTGCGGCGGTGACCGTGAGTTCGAACGTCGCCTCCGCCGGTTATCCCGGGCTCGGTCCCGGTGCCTGGACGAATGCAAGCGGTCTTCGCACCTGGTGGACGGAAAAGGGTGAGGGCGCTCCGCTGGTGCTCGTGTACGGCGGCAACTTCGGTTCACCGGCGTTCGGCGGCGGCAACTGCGCGATGGTCTGGAGTGACACCTTCGAGCGCCTTGCCGGCTCGCTCAAGGTGATCACCTATGACCGCCCGGGTAACGGGTACACGGAGCCGCCGCCACGGGCCGAGGACTACACGATGGCATACGTGATCGATCACCTGATCGAGTTTCTGGAGGGACTTGACGTTGGTCCGGTCCATCTCCTCGGCCATTCTCGGGGTGGGTTCATCATCACCCGTGCGGCCTTGCTGCGCCAGGATCTTGTCAAGTCGCTGACCATCGTCACCTCCGGCACCCTCGGACCGGGCGTGGGGATGAATGCCGTCGCGCTGGCGGGAAACCCTTACTCCCCCTTCAGCCTCGAGGGAATGAGCTGGCTCCACTCCGGGTACAGCTACGACGCGAGTCACGTCACCGAAGGATGGATGCGGCCGTTCGTCGACCTGCTCGAGGGCGAGCAGTACCGCTCGATGATCGAGCGGATCGAAGCGGAGCGGCTGCTGGAGCGGTTCTTCTTCCCCGAGCTTCAGCGCGACAAGCGCGAGACCCTGCGATGGCTGCAGGAGGGGCGCCTGCAGCGCCCGACCCAGATCCTTTGGGGGCTCACCGACAAGACCGTTCCGGTCAGGCTCGGATACGACCTCTTCGACATCCTCGCCCGTCATGAGTCACGGGTGACGCTCAGCGTGGTCGACAAGTGCGGTCACTTTCCCTACCGCGAGGTCCCGCATTGGTTCGACGACATGGTCACGACCTTCATCGAGGAGGTCGAGGCCGATGTCTGAGGCAGTGGTCAAGACGTTCGACGTCGACGGGCAACAGGTCCGGGCGCTCAGCAAGGGCAGCGGTGGGCGGCTGCTCCTCATGGTCCACGCGGGAACTCCCGGCATCTCACCGTTCTGCGGTTCGGCCGATCTGTTCGCCGAGCTGATCGAGGCCCTGCAACTGCCCGGATTCAGGATCATCGCGCCCGATCTTCCAGGCGCGGGGGGCACCGCCCCGCGGGCGCTGGGCGAACTGAGCCCGACCGGTGTCGCGGCCTTCCTCGATCGCCTGGTCACGGCGGTCGGCGGGGCCGACGAGATCCATCTCCTGGCCCAGGGGGAGTCTTCCTTGGCGGCCTTGCAGCTCGCCCGCGAGGGAACCTCGTCCGCGCCGGTTGCCTCCTGCTTCTTGGTCGCGCCCAACGCGGCGGCTCCGGTCGGCGACAGCATCGAGAACGTCTCCCTGCTCAATCCGCCCGCCCCGCGGTGGACGCCTCGATCGCTCCGCTGGGTGATTCGCCGCCTCGCCTACTCGCCGGATCGCGTGCCCGCGGCACAGCTGGAGTCGATGGCGGTCCATGCGCAAGGAGCGGCGCACCGCCAGGCGGTCGAGATGCTGAGCGAGCCGGTGAACGCGTCGGAGCTCTTCGGTGCGCGACTGCGTTCGCAGGACAGCCTGTACGCCTACTGTCGGGACGAGGGGTACGCGGTCCCGCTCACCGTGTTCTGGGGAGCCGCCGATGTCACCGCGACGGTCGCGCGTGGGGCGGTGCTGGTTGAGATCCTCGCATCGGGAACCGGGTCGCTCGACTTCCAGCTCGTCAACCAGTGCGGATTTTTCGCCCAGTACGACCGCGCCTTTCAACTGCGCAGGGTGATTGAGGCCGCATTGGGGAGAGCCGTCCCGGGAGTGGGCCCAGGGCACACGTCGCCGATCTCGGCGGGCAGCTTCTAGAGGAGTCGCAGCACGGTGAACACGGGACAGCAGAACAACGTGAACGACGAAAGGACGCGGTGAACAGCCATATGTCAGGCCCGAATCGACACGACGGCAAGATGACTCGGCGCAATCTCCTCGGGACTGGTGCGAGGGTCGGGGGTGCCACCCTTCTTGCCGCCGGGGCCGGCGACCTGCTCGCCGCCTGCGGTGGTTCCTCCTCGTCCGGTCCTGCCACCAAGCCGGTGGCTCCGGCGGTGGACGGCAAGGTGCTGAACGTTCTTACCTACCCTGGCTTCTTCGCCGAATCGGCGGTGAAGGGATTCGAAAAAGAGTACGGCGTCAAGGTCCAGAGCACGGCCTTCGTCGGCGGTCAGGAACTCGCGAAGATCGCTTCCCGTCAGCCGTTCGACGTCACCACACCGATCGCCTCGCAACTGCCGGAGATCGTCGCCGCTGGCCTGGCGCGTCCCCTGGACCACGAAAAGTTCAAGTACTGGGACCAGATCCTGCCGGCGTTCAACAATCCTCCTTACGACCCCGGGGCCAAGTATTCGGCGCCCTATGCGTTCGCGCCGTGTGGGCTCATCTATGCGACGGACTGGGTCAAGGAAAGCGAACTCACCGGCTCCTGGGCGGATCTTTGGAATCTCGCTCCCGGGCTGCAGAACCGTGCCTTCGTGATGAACGACATGCAGACGAGCATCGGCATGGCGCTCGAGTACAAGGGGTATGACCTCAACTCCGGGGACCCGAAGCAGATCGAAGAAGCGGGTGACGCGCTGGTCGACCTGATGCCCTCCACCGGCGGCCTCTCGGACCCTTCCGACGAAGAAATGGTGATCAGCGGGCAAGCGTGGCTGGTGCCCTCGTGGTCGAACAGCATGTACTTCTCACTGCTTCAGGTCAAGGACCGCAGCTCTCTCGGCTTTCAGCTTTGCGACGAGGGCTCGCTCGTCAACATGAACCCGATGATCGTGGACGCCGCCGGGAAGAGTCCTGGGACGGCGGCGCTCTTCATCGACTGGATGTTGAAACCGGAAAACATGGAAGCGAACGTCCAGCAGGTCGGCGCGGGCGTGCCCACCAAGGCCGGCATGGCGGCCTACGAAGGGTTGGCCAGGGAATTCCCGTTCCTCAAGCTGCCCGCCGACGTCGTCACCAGCTTCGCGGGATGGCAGAAGCCGTTCAGCGCCGAACGGCGAAAGCTGTTCACCGAACAGTGGACGCGCGTCCAGGCCGTCGGCTGACCCAGCCGCCGACAACCAATCGGAAAGGAGCAATAGAGAAATGTCCTCATACACGCCGGAGGAGCAGGTGCTGTTCGATCTGCGCGCCTCTTTTGTCGAGTACCTGAATGCCGGTGACGCCGATGCGATCGTCGCGACGTTTGCCGACGACGTCATCCTGGTGCCGCCGAACAGCGAGGTGGTGGTCGGACGGGATGCGGCTCGCGAGATGTTCAAGGCGATGGCGGGCGGACCGGTGCGGATGGAGCACGGCCCCGTCTCGCGGCTGACGATCGAAGGCTCGCTCGCCTACACGGTTGGCTGCTACCACCTTCACATCGGCGAGGGCGAGGAGGCGCACACCATCTTCGGCAGATCGCTCGAGGTCTGGCGGCGGGACGAGGACGGCAAGTGGTTGACGGTGGCCGACATGTGGCGCGACGAACCTGATGACGCGGGCTCCGCGGCGGAACTGTGAGCCCGGCTCCGAGCCCGCGTCCGCGGGCAATCGTCACCGGAGCGTCGAGCGGCATCGGCAAGGCCATCGCCCGTCGCCTGGCTGAGGATCACTCGGCCGATCTGATGCTTGCCGCCGGGCCTGAGGACCAGGCGGCGCTGGCCGAGATCGCCGCGGAGCTCGCTGGGGTGGCCGGCGCGGTCGAGACGATGGCGTTCGACCTCGCCGATGCCGCGTCCTGCGCCGCGGTGGTCGCGCGTGCCACAGCGTCGTTCGGTGGGCTCGACTGGCTCGCCAGCAACGCTGGGATCGCGATCCACGAGCCGATCATGGACGCCACGATCGAGAACTTCGATCTCACCTACGGGGTCAACGTCCGCGGCATGTTCTGCCTCGCGCTGGAGTCGGCCAAGGTGATGAATCGGGGCGGCGGCGGGTCGATCGTCTGCACGACCTCCAGCATGACCGTGATCGCCGAGGAGGGATATGTCAGCTATACCACCTCGAAAGGGGCTGTCACCCAGTTGGCGCGGGCGCTGGCCCTGGACCTGGCGCCGTACGGGATCAGGGTCAACGCGCTTGCGCCCGGATGGGTGAGGACGCCGGCGACCGAAGAGTCGCTGGTCGATCCGGTCGCCTGGAGCAAGTACCGGTCGCGGGTACCGATCGATCGCGCCGCGGATCCGGCCGAGATGGCCGAGGTGGTGGGGTTCCTGCTCTCCGAGAAGGCCAGTTATGTCAGCGGAGCGCTGATCTGTGCCGATGGTGGCCTTACCTCCGGCGCCCGCTACAGCGATTGGGACGCGGAGTTGAACCCGACTCTCGAGCCCCGTCCCACCCGGGTCGGCGGCGAAGTCGGGTCCGGCACCGGACAGTTCCGCCCGCATCTGGACCGGGGTGAGGTGTAGTCCGAATGCGGGGCCGCCTGGCGAATATCTCCCTGCTGCCGCTTTCCCTGTGGCTGCTCGCCTTCTTCCTGGTACCGCTGGGGATGATCTGTGCGATCTCCCTGTCGACGACCGATCTCGTCGGCACGCCGATCTTCGGCCTCGAATTCGGCAACTACAACGCCTTGATCGATCCGCTCTACGTGCCGGTGCTCCTCCGCACGATCATGTACGCGGCCGCGGCGACGGCGCTCTGCATCCTGCTCGGTTACCCGGTCGCCTACACGGTCGCGAGGATGGGCGGTCGACACCGCCACGCACTCATCCTCTTGATCGCTCTGCCGTGGTTCGTCGATTATCTGATCCGGATCTATGCCTGGCTCGCCATCCTCGGCGGCAACGGGCTCTTGAACAATCTCCTTCGGCAGCTGGGCCTGACGGATGCCGCGGGCCTCGCCTTCATCGGCCATGCCTACACGGTGATCCTCGGCCTCACCTATTCCTACCTGCCGTTCATGGTGTTGACGATCTACGTCGCCGTGGACCAGATGGATCCGAGGGTGATCGAGGCGGGCAAGGACCTCTACGGAGGGCCATGGGCGACCTTCTTCCACGTCACCCTGCCGAGCACGATGCAGGGGATCGTCGCCGGCTCGCTGCTGGTCTTCCTGCCGGCGCTCGGTGACTTCGCCACCGTCCAGTTCCTCGGTGGCGCCAACCAGACGATGATCGGGAACCTGATCGTCAACGACTTCTCGACCGTGGGCAACGCGCCCCAGGCCGCGGCCTGGACCGTCGTGATCATCGGCTCCATGGTCATGGTGTTGATCATGGCCTCGCTGATCGCGCGGATCAGGCGGCGTGACACGACCACGGGGATCAGCAGCGACATCGTCCTGGGCGGTGTCGGATGACGACCACCGCCGAGGCCCCGACGGGATCGCCATCCCGCACTTTGCCGAAGGCTGCCAGGCGGTCACCGCGGAACCCGCGCCACCTGGCCCTTTGGGCGGTGACGGCGCTGGTGGCGCTGTTCCTGTTGGCGCCGCTGATCGTCGTCGTCCTCTTCTCCTTCAACGGGATCAAGTCGGTCAGCCACCTCGAAGGGTGGAGCCTCCACTGGTACGCGGAGCTCTGGAGCAACGAAACCGTGCTCCGGTCCCTGCGGCAGAGCCTCGAGATCTCCGCCGTCGCCACCGTCATCGGGGCGGTGATCGGGACGATGTTGGCCTTCGGCCTGGTCAGGACGCGTCTGCGGGCGACCCGCGCGGTCGAGCGGCTGGCCGCCCTCAGCATCCTTACCCCGGAGACCGCGACGGCCATCGCGCTCTTCTACTTCTTCACCGTCGGGATCGGCCTCGAACTGTCTTTGCTGACCGTGATGATCGGGCACATCACGTTCTCCGGTGTCTTCGTGATGATCGTCGTGCGGACCAGGTTGCTCGGCGTCTCGGAGGAAGTCGAGGAGGCGGCCCTGGATCTCGGCGCCGGTCCGTTGACCACGATCCGGCTGGCGCTTCTCCCGCAGCTCCTCCCCGCGATCGCGGGCGCCTCACTATTCGTCTTCATCCTGTCTTTCGACGATTTCGTCACCTCGTACTTCACCTCCGGGGTCGGCGTGACGCCGCTGCCCGTACTGATCTACGGAATGGTGCGCCTCGGGGTGAGCCCGGAAATCAACGCCCTCGGTACGTCGCTGATGTGTGTGTCGGCCCTGCTCAGCGTCCTGGCCATGTGGCTGATCGGCTGGAAGCGCGGGCAACGAACTTGAACGAGAAAGGGGAAGGGCAATGAGTCAGTACACCGATGATGAGCAGCAGCTGTTCGAGTGGAGGGCCCGCTACGTAGGGTGGTTCAACCGAGGGGAATTCGACCAGATCGCGCAGTACTACGCCGACGACTCGATCATCCTGCCGCCGGGCGGCGAGCTGAGGTTCGGTCCGGACGGCTTCCGCGCCGGGATCCCCGATCCGGAGCAGATCGAGGGGGTGACGGTCGAGCACGGTCCGGTGACCCGTCTGGAGATCGAGGGCGATCTCGCCTACACGCTTGGCTGCTACTTCATCCACGACGACAGCGACGGTGAGCGCAGCACCCGGTACGGCCGCTCCCTGGAGGTCTGGCGCCGTGACGCGGATGGAACCTGGCGCGACATCGCCGACATGTGGAACCTCCTGCCCGCCGGCACCGAGCCGGCCGGGATCTGAGGCCCGCCGATGAGCACGCCGACCGCGATCGACGCGGAGGTCACCCGAGGCCCGTTCGACCCAGGCGGGCAGCCGGTCTGGCCCGCCAGGCACGAGCTCGAGGTATCGCTGTTCGGCTGGAACGCCCAGGGCGGCCTCTCGGCGAACAATGCCGTCCTCACCGATCTGCCGCGATACCGGGACTACTGGCACTGGCCGATCGCCTCGGAGCTGCTGAAGGAAGCCGAGCGACAGGGCTTCGACGCCCAGGTCCAGTTCGGGCTCTGGTCAGGCTGGGGTGGGACCAGCGGCTGGAACGACGCGGCGCTTGACTTCGCCACCGCGGCGGCCGCCTCGGCGGTCGCCACCGAGAGCCTCGGTCTGTTCTCGACCATGCACGTCGGGTACGCGTTCCACCCGTTGCACCTGGCGAAGATCGCCGCCTCGATCGATTTCATCTCGGGCGGTCGGCTTGGCATCAATGTCGTTGCCGGCCAGGTACCGCGCGATTACCGTCAGTTCGGGTTCGACGAGATGCCTTCCTCGGACGTGCGTTACGCGATCGCCGACGAGGCGACGACGCTGATGAAGTACCTGTGGACGTCCGAGGTGCCGGTGAACTTCGAGGGCGAGTACTTCCGCGCCCAGGCCGCGCGGGTCGCCCCCAGGCCCGCGCGCAGGCCGCGGCCGCTGTTGATGAACGCGGGGATGTCGGACACCGGGCTCGATTTCGCCTGCCGGCAGGTCGACTGCGCGTTCGTCTCGGTGCCGGGCGGCGAGATCGCGAGCCTACGGGAGTCGGTGGAGAAGATCCACGCCTTGGCGGCGAAATACGGCCGCAAGGTCCGGGTCGCGGTGTCCTGCTACGCCGTGGTCGGGGCGACCGACGAGGAGGCCGCCCGCACGGTGGAGTGGTTGGAAGAGAACGTCGACCGTGAGGCCGTGGCCGCCTTTCTCAATATCTATCGCGAAGAGGCGGGCATCGAGTTGGTGCCGCAGGACGATCCCTATCTTGGGGTCGGCAGAGACCAGTTCATGCATATCGGTCTGGGCATGCAGAGCTTTCAGCTCTTCGGTGGCTACGAGACGGTGGCGAACACCCTGCGCGAATTGAGCGCCGCCGGCGTCGATCACGTCGTGGTCAACTTCTTCGACCCCATGCAGGGCGTGAAGATGATGGGCGAACACGTCTTCCCGCTCCTCGCCGAAGCGGGCCTGCGGTGACCGAGGCCTCCGATTCCGCCGTCCACCTCGTCGGCGTGACCAAATGCTTCGGCGAGCACACCGCGGTCGACGACCTCACGCTTGAGATCAAGCAGGGCGAGTTCTTCTCTCTGTTGGGCCCCTCGGGGTGCGGGAAGACGACGACGCTCAGGATGATCGCCGGCTTCACCCTCCCGACCACGGGGAGGATCCTGCTCGACGGCAAGTCGGTGGAGCGGGTGCCGCCCTATAAGCGGAACGTCAACACCGTGTTCCAGAGCTACGCCCTGTTCGAACACCTGGACGTGAGGGGGAACATCGAATTCGGGCTCAAGCGAAAGCGGGTTCCGAAGTCCGAGATCGCGGTCAGGGTGCGTGAGGCACTCGAGCTGGTGCGACTGACGGGAAGGGAGCGGTCGAAGCCGGCCGAGCTCTCCGGCGGCCAGCGGCAGCGGGTCGCGCTCGCCCGAGCACTCGTCAATCGCCCCGCTGTCCTGCTCCTGGACGAGCCTTTGGGCGCTCTGGATCTCCAGCTGCGCCGGGAGATGCAGGTCGAGTTGAAGGAGATCAAGCGTGAGGTGGCCATCACCTTCGTCTACGTCACGCACGATCAGGAGGAGGCGCTGGCCCTGTCGGATCGAATCGCGGTGATGAACCACGGGGTGATCGAACAGTGCGGCACGCCGGAGGATGTCTACGAGGAGCCGATCAAGCCCTTCGTCGCCGGCTTCATCGGGATCTCGAATCTGATCAAGGGTCGGATCGAGGCGGGCGGGGTAAAGCTCAGCTCGGGCGAGTTCGTGGAAGCCGAGGTCCCCGCAGACGGCAAGGTCGGTGAAGCGGTCCATCTTTCGGTCCGCCCGGAGAAGATCTGGTTGAACGAGGTCCGGTCGGGGATGGTCGGGGTCAAGGGGACGGTCGTCGAGCGGGTGTACCTGGGGACGACGACGCAGGTCCTCGTCGACCTGGGCGCCGGGAGCAGGGTGGTGGCGCTCACCCGCAACGCCCACTTGGCAAGCAGCGACTCCCGGTGGGAGATCGGGCAACGCGTCGACGTTGCCTGGGAGAAATCTCACGCCCTGATCCTGCGCTGAGCGTGGCGGACGATCGGTTCATCGCCGTCGCCAAGGAACTGGCCGCCGGCCACATGGTCCTGTTGCGCGACGACTGCGAGCGCGAAGGCGAGGGGGACCTGTTGGTCGCGGCCGAGTTCGCCGACGCCAAGGCGATCAACTTCATGGTCGCCGAGGCACGCGGTCTGGTCTGTGTGGCGCTCTCCACCGAGCGCTGCGTCGAGCTCGGCCTGGAGCCGATCGGCAACCGCGGCAACCAGTCCTCACTGGGGGACTCGGCGATGGTCCCGATCGAGGCCCGTGAGGGAGTCACCACCGGGATCTCCGCCGCCGACCGGGCGCGCACGATCGCCGTCGCGGTCGACCCGGCGAGTGGTCCCGACGATCTCGTCCAGCCGGGGCACGTCTTCCCGCTGCGGGCCCGCTCCGGTGGCGTACTGGAGCGACCGGGGCCGACCGAGGCCTCGGTCGAGCTGGCCGCGGCCGCCGGCCTCGGCGGCGTCGCCGTCCTCTGCCAGGTGATGAGGGAGGACGGGCACATGGCCCGCGACGCCGACCTCGAGGCCTTCGCCGCCCGCCACGGACTGGCGATCCTCGACATCTCCGACGTCCTGGCGCACCGCCGCGCCGCCGCGCCGGACGGGGGCGCCGAGGTCGCCGGCCCCCGGCGCCTCATGCGTGACGTGATGGGCCACTTCGCCACCGGCGTCTCGGTCGTCACCGCCCGTGACCCGGCCGGGAACCCGGTCGGCACCACCGCCAACGCAATCTCCTCGGTGTCACTCGACCCGCCGTTGCTCCTCGCCTGCCTGGCGAATGACTCCGAGACCCTGGCCGCGATCCGCGACACCGGGCGCTTCGCGATCAACATCCTCGCCGCAGACCAGCGCCACCACTCCGACCGGTTCGCGAAGAAGGGCGACGCCGTCGCCTCACACGAGGTCGAGTTCAGTGAGCACGACCTCGGCGTGCCGGTCCTCCCGGGCGCCCTGGCGACGATCGCCTGCGAGGTGGAGGCGATCCACCCGGCCGGCGACCACCAGATCGTCGTCGGCGACGCTCGCCACCTCCACCATCGGGAGCCGCGGACCCGTCCGCTGCTCTTCTTCCGTGGTGCCTACTCGCAACTTCACCTCGAGGAGGACGAGCTCGCCGCCTGATCTACGTCAACCGGCCGGCCGGTCCCGCGCCGTCCGCCGACTCCTTGAGGCGAACCCCGCTGGTTCCCGCCGCCCGCAGCATGCGGGCAAGCGACATGATTCGCCGGCAGGCCTCCGGGTTCGACACGCCGTCGTCGTGGATGTTGCAGACGAGGTTTCGGTCGGCGTCCGTATCCCCGGGCCCGGGGCGGAAACCGAGGTACGCCGACATGCTTCGCGAGATGCCGAGGCCGGGGCGCTCACCGATCAGGAGCACGACGACCGCGGCCCCGGTCAGCTCACCGATCTCGTTCATCACTCCCACCCGACAACGACGGATGAAGACCGGCGGGCCGACCCGCCAGCCCTCTTCCTCCGCCCGGGCGGAGAGGAGCTCGAACAGCCCGGGCGCGAAGTCGGCGGGCGCGCGGGGGGAGAGGCCGTCGCCGATCACGACCTGAAGGTCGACCGAATCGCCCACCGCCCCTTCGAGCCGCGCGCGCGAGCCTGGCGCGAGTTCCCGGCCGAGCTGAGGGCTTGCCAGGTACTCCGCCAACGAGGTCGCCTTGGACCTGAGGCCGACGAGCCCGAACTCTTGGATGAGTCTGGCGAGCGCCGGATCGTCGACATCCAAGTCGGCGCGGATCGCCTCCCGGGCCGCCGCGTGATCGGCGCGGAGCCGCAGCAGGTCGCGGGTCGAGTAAGAAGACCCTGGGCCTTCGAGCAGGACCCTGGCCGGGGTGACGCCGGCGGCGAGCGCCCTCAGCCGGGCCAGCGAGGCGTCGGCGGCCAGATCGCTCCGCTTCGGATCGAGGTCAGCGTCGCTCATTCGGGTTCTCCCATGAGCGGCAGGAGCAGTCGCTCGGACGAGTCGAGGAGCTGCTCGGTCCGCACTCCCCGTCCCTGCTGCCAGGCGTCGCGCTCGAGCAGCCAGCGTTCGAACTCCGGGGTCGGCCGAAGGCCGAGCAGGCCTCGCACCGAGGCGACGTCATGGCAGCTGGTCGATTGATAGCCGAGCATCACGTCGTCACCGGCAGGCACGGCCATGACGAAGTTGCACCCCGCGGAAGCCAGCATGACGAGCAGATCGTCGTTGCTGTTCTGGTCGGCTTCGACGTGGTTCGTGTAACAGACATCGCACCCCATCGGCAGGCCCATCAGCTTGCCGACGAAGTGGTCCTCGAGTCCGGCGCGCGAGATCTGGCGGGCGTCGGCCAGGTACTCGGGCCCGATGAACCCGACCACGGAGTTGACCAGAAACGGGTCGTAGAGGCGGGCGACCGCCTGCGCTCGCGCCTCACAGGTCAGTTGGTCCACGCCCTGGTTCGCCGCCGCCGTCAGGGCCGAGCCCTGGCCAGTCTCGAAATACATGACCTGCTCGCCGATATAGCGACCCGGGGCTTCACGGTGCTGAGCCAGGGCGGCCTCCTGTGCCTCGCCCAGCATGTCGAGCGAGATCCCGAACGCCTTGTTCGCGTCCTCGGTGCCGCCGACGGACTGGAAGACGATGTCGATCTTGACGCCGCGGGCGAGCGCTTCCAGCTGCGTGCTCACGTGGGCGAGGACGCAGCCTTGCGTCGGCACCTCGAGCCGATCGATGATCTCGCCGAGGATTCCGAGGATCGCGCCGATGCTCTCGACCGATTCGATCGCCGGATTCACGCCGATCAACGCGTCGCCGCAGCCCATCATCAGTCCGTCGAGAACCGTCACGGCGATCCCGTCCAGGTCGTCGACCGGATGGTTGGGCTGGATCCGCGACGCGAGAACGCCTCGTTCGCCCACCGTGCTCCGACACCGGGTGACCGTGCGCAGCGGGGCGGCGGCAAGCATCAGGTCGAGGTCGCTCATCAACTTGGCCGAGGCCGCCGCGAGCTCCGGTGGGATCACCTCGTCGAGCCGCTCGCGCCGCCAGCGGGCGGCGAAGTCCGGATGCAGCACCAGCTCGCGGAACTCGCCGATCGTGAGCGAGCCGAGCTCGCGGTCGAATCGCCCGCGATCGAGCGACCCGTGGATCGCCTCGGTCACCGCGTCTTCGACCAAGGGCTCGTCGATGAGGTCGGCGGCCGTCGTTTCGGCGATCGCGAACTTGGCCGCGATGCGTTCGCGGCTCGAGCTCGCCGCCAGGCCGGCGAGCTCATCTCCCGCCTTCTTCTCGTTCGCCTTCCCCATCACCTCCGCCAAGGAGGAGAAGGTGAAGCGCTCGCCGCCGATGGTCGCTCGCCGATTCACAGGAAGGCCCGCAGAAGTGTCGCGGTGGCGAGCAGGTGCTCGGACATCATGTGCTTGGCGCCGAGCGGATCGCCGGCGAGGATGGCGGTGACCAGTTCGTCGTGCTGGCGGTTGGAATGCTCGATGTTCGGCGGCAGAAGTGGGATCGCGTCGAGCAGGTCGTTGACGCGGCTACGAACGGTCGCGACCGCCGGCACCAGCGACGGGACCCCGGCGAGCCCGGCGATCACGAGGTGAAAGTGCGAGTCGAAAGGCCGATAGTCGCGCAGCCCGCCGGCTGCACAGGACTCAGAAGCGGCCCGCAGGTCGGCGGCCTCGACCTCGGTGAGCTTGCGTGCGGCGGCAAGCTCCACCGCTCCGACTTCCAGCAGCCGCCTCATCTCGATCGCGTCGTCGAGATCGGCCGGGTCGCATTTCGTGCGGCCGGTCGACCTGCGGCTCGCCACCGACGGCGCGTCGACGATGAAGGTGCCACCCCCTCGGCCGCGACGGGCTTCGACATGGCCGGCCTGGTGCAGCGAGCCGATCGCCTGGCGGACCGTGGCTCGGGACACGCCGAAGTGCGAGGCGAGGTCGCGCTCGGCCGGGAGTCGATCTCCTGGCCGCAAAAGTCCGAGGCGGATCGCCTCCATGATCCGATTGATGACCTCCTCGAACGTGTTGCCGCTGCGAATCGGGTGGAGGAAGAACTCGAACATCGGCCCCCGGTTCCTGGGGCTGGGTCTGGCGGGGGTCTCCGTGGTGGCCATGTGAGCAACGTATCAACAAAGGCCTAATAACAGACCTTATCTCTCTGGCGTGCGTCCGACACTTCGCTTTGGCGCTGCGTATAGCCGTTGCACTATGGACCGCGCGGGGTATTGCGATTTGATCGAATAGACGCCCAGATCTAGGGTCCAAACGATGCTGCGGATGGCGTTGGCGATCGGCGATTACGACCATGTGCGTGATCTGGTCGAGGGGCGGGTGCGGGCCGAGGGCCTCGAGGTAACCTGCCTGCGGTTGCCGCCTGAGGAGATCTTCGCCCGCTCTTCCTCGCGGCAGGAGTGGGAGGCAGCGGAGTTCTCCCTGGCGCTGTACGTAAACCGGGTCAGCCGCGGAGATCGCTCGTGGATCGGCATCCCCGCCTTCCCGTCGCGTGTCTTTCGCCACAGTTCTTTCTACGCGCGGAAGGACGGGCCGACCACCTTGGAGCAGTTGACGGGCGCTCGCGTCGGCATCCCGGAGTGGGCGCAGACCGCCGGGGTATGGGCGCGCGGCATCCTCGCCGAGCGCCACGGCGTCGACCTCGCGACGGTCGGTTGGGTGCAGGGTGGCGTCAACGACGCGGGTCGGCGCGAGAAGGGGACCCTGGAGCTTCCGTCGGGCATCGAGTTGGAGGTTGAGTCCGAGCGCTCGCTCGATGCGCTGCTGCGCGCCGGCGAGATCGACGCCGTGATCAGCGCCCGCCCGCCCGCCGGGGTGGTGAGCGGCGAGGTGCGCCGGCTACTTCCGGATCCGCGCGCCGCCGAGGCAGCCTTCTGGGAGGAGACCGGCGTCTTCCCGATCATGCACCTGGTCGTCCTCCGGGGCGACTTCCTGGAGGCGGCGCCGTGGGCGGCCGCCAGCCTGTTTGCGGGTCTGGACGAGGCCCGCCTCCGTTCCACCAGGCGCCTGCTCGACCTCACCGCCAGCCACGTGCCGCTGCCGTGGGTCACCGACACCGCCGTCGAGGCCCGCGAGCGATTCGGCGGCGACCTTTGGCCCTATGGGATCGAGGCCAACCGGGCAACCCTCGAGACCTTCTTGCGGTACGCCCGGGCTCAAGGCGTCGCGACGGAGGACGTCGGTCTCGAGGATCTGTTCCCCTTCGGCCCGGATCGGGTGGCGGTGTGATCGACGGTGACGATGAGCTGCGTCTGACCGTGGCCTTCAACGGATCTGATCTCGCGCGACAGAGTCTCCGAGACGCCGCACGGGCGGCGTCGCATCGACGCATCCCCGTCGATGTCCACGTGGTGCCGCCGCGATCACTCCGATGGATGTTGGCGATCGGTCGCGGCCTCACCGACTTCCTGCCGGAGGACCTGCCCGATGCAGGGGCATTGATGCGGGATGAAGCCCAGGATCTTTGCGCGGACATCGCTCGAGCGCATCCGTTCAGTTGGCGGATTTAGGACCTACCGGGATAGGTCCTTGGTGATGGCCGTTGCTTGGTCGCTCGCAATGGGAAGAACCTCCGAAACCGAAGGGCAGCCGCCGCCCTCGCAGCAGGACTCGACCTTCTGGCGGCAGTCCTGGCACCACCAGGCTGAGCGCATCCAGAAGAGGCGGTGGGGTCGGCCGGTCATCGCGCAGAGCATCAGCGGATCGTCGCAGTGGCCTCGGCGGTAGGGCGACCTATGGCGCGAGGACCTGGACGACCTTCAGCTTCAGCTTGCTGGTCGTCGTCGTCGGCGCCGCGCACGGGCTCGACCCGGTCGGCGTCGCCGCGATCCGCAGCGAGACCCCGACCGTCGATCCCAGTGGCGCGACCGCACGCAGGGCGCTCGGCAGCGGCACCCGCAGGTTGCGCTTGGTGCCGACCGTCAGTGAGTAGGTGCCGCCGGCGATCGAGCGGGCCTTGCCGTGGTCCTTGTACTCGAAGGTCGCGGCGATCGAGACGGTGGAGGGCGCCGGTACCGAAATCCGCGCGCGGACGCCGGGCACGGTCTTCCCCGGGCGGGTGACGAGGGGGACGTAGCCGGCCGCCGCGACCGCGTCGGGGGTGGCGGTGCAGACGAGCGGCGCGTTCGTGTCGGACTTGGCGCCGTCGGACTTGCCGGTGTCGGCCTGGGTCGGGGGCGTCGTGGTCGTCCCGTCACCGCCTCCGCCTGCCGGCGGTGACGGCGGTTCCGGCGGTTCGGGCGGTGACGGCGGGGTCAGGGCGACGCTGCGGATCACTTCGTCGCTCGAGCCTTCGGAGACCCAGGCGACGGTGACGCCGCCGGCCGCGTCGGTCGTGAAGACCGGGTAATAGATTTCTTCGCCTTCGTCGCCGAGTTCGAGTTCCGGTCCCCAGGAGCCGTCGGCCGCGCGTTCGGCCGCCGTCACCGCGTAGTGGTGGGCCGATCCCCGCCACGGCCACCAGATCACCGTGGCGGCGCCGGACGGCATCAGCTTGATCTGCGGTTCGTAGGATTCCACGGGCACCGTGAAGGCGGGCGCCGCGGTCCATGCTTCGCCGGCTTCCTGGGTCGCCGACTCAAAGGCCCAGCCGCCGATGTATGAGTAGTTCGCCCAGATCGCGGTCGCCTTGCCGGTGTCATCGATCGCGATCGAGGGCTGGTGGAGGTCGGTGCCGAAAGCGGGGAGGACTTCGGTATTCCCCCAGATCCCGGCGGCGTCCATGCGGGCCGCTTCGATCGAGGCGTTGCCAGAGGTGCCGTTCGCCCAGATCGCGGTCGCTTCGCCGTTCGCGGAGATCGCCAACTGCGGCGCCTGGACCCGAGCGGCGATGCCGGATTTCAGCGTTTCGACAGCTCCCCAGGAGCCTCCCGCGGATCGGTTGACGGCTTCGATCGCTCCTTCGTAGTACATGACCAGCACCGCGTCGCCCGCCGGGTCGACCGCCAGGAGCTGTGATTCGTAGCTGGCCGAGTTGGGGCCGTAGGTTTGGAGGCTGCCCCAGGCGCCGCCTTCCAGGACCCTGACGCCGGTCCCGTATTCGGTGTTGGGCAGTTCTTCTCGCCAGGCGGCCACCGCGTTGCCGTTGTCGTCGATACCGACCGTGGGATGGCTGAGGTCGAACCCGACCGAGACCGTTTCCGGTGCGTCCCAGTTGCCCGACGTGTCGCCGAGCGCCGCTTTGATCCCGGCCCCGGAGATCGTCCCCTGTTGCCAGACGACGATCGCCTCACCGGTCGAGTTCACCGCCACGTCCGGATTGCGAGGTCCCGGCGCCACGGTCGAGACTTCGACCGGAGTGCTCCAGCTGCCCTGGGCGGGGCGGACGGCCGCTTCGACCACAAATTCATTGGTTCCAGCGTTTCGTTCCCAGACCGCCACCTGGTCGCCTGCGGCATCGGAGCCGAGGCGCACGTGCGAGGAGTACTGGCCCGCCGTCGAGATCGGCACCGATGGCCCCCAGGCACCCGCCTCCGCGCGGCCCGCGAAGGCCAGCAACAGCAGCAGAAGGGCGAGTGGGGCGAGCAGCAGCCTGGTCGTCGGGAGGTGGTCGCGGCGGTGCACGGCTCGGGTCATGGGACGAGATTCCTTTGCCAAGGGGCGGACCCCGTGGTCATCGGCACCCCCGCCGGGGCGCTTTAGCTCGCGGACGCCGAGCCACGACGCGGAGGGGGCGCCGCCGGCGGATCTATGCCGCCCCGAGGGAGCCCAGGAAGTCTTGGAAGGCCCGGTCGACGCGGCGGGCATCGCCGGTAGCGTCGAGATCCTGCAGCAGGCCGCGGATGACGGCGAGGACGACGGTCGCGAGCTCGGGCCGTCCGATGGTGCCCATCCCCTCTTCGAGGGGCGCGAGCCAGTCGGTGGTCGCGGTGCGGCGGAAGCCGGGCCACAGAGGCTCGCCACCGGTGTCGTGCAACCTGCCGAACAGCCGGATGTAGGGCAGGCCGGAAGGCCCGGTCATCACCGACCAGGCACGGCTCAGGGTCGCGGGGTAGGGCTCCTCGGGTCTGATGCGGAGGAGGTCGTTGAAGATGTCAAGTTGGCGCTTTCGGGCCTGGCCGAGGATCTCGCGCAGCAGCCCGTCACGGGTGCCGAAATGGTAGATCAGCATCCGGCTCGAGGTACCCGACGCTGATGCCAGCGGCCCGAGGCGGTCGGGGAGCCCGTGCTCGAGCGCGTAGTCGGTGCAGGCGTCGAGGAGCCGCTGCCTGATCTCCGGTTGGCGGTGCCTGCCCACGCCCACAGTCTTTCACGTAATAAATGCTACGTCTATCGTTGGATGACCGCTGATCGGACCAGAAGAGGAGATTCGGATGAGGGTCGTTTTCGTGCATGGGGCGTGTGTCAAGGACGGGCCCTGGTGGTGGCACCCGACCGCCGTGTTGCTGGCGGAGCGCGGGGTCGCGAGCGAGGCGCCCGCGCTGCCGAGCTGTGGCGAGACGGGCGCGGTGCCGGACGCCGCCGGCCCGGGCCTGGCCGAGGATGTCGCCGCGGTCCGCGAGGTGCTCGGCGCCGGCGAGGAGCCGACCGTCGTCGTCGCCCACAGCTACGGAGGCATCGTCGTCGCGGAGGCGGCGGCGGGCGTGCCGACCGTGAGTCATCTGCTGCTGGTCTCGAGCTACCTGCCCGAGGTCGGCCAGAGCCTCTCCTCCTTCGGCGGCGAGGAGCCCGCCCCGTTCCTGGAGGTCGACTCAGAGGGCGGCACCTTCACCGTCCGCACCGACTCCCTCGCCGAGACCTTCCTCCAGGACTGCGACCCGGGGATCCGGCGGGCGGCGACCGAGAGGACGGCCCGGCAGAGTCTCGCCGTCCTCGGGGCGCCCGTGGGTGCGGCGGCCTGGCAGGAAGTGCCCACGACCTACCTCGTCTGCGCCGAAGACCGCGGCACGCCGGCCGAGCTCCAGCGTGGGTTCGCCGCCCGCGCCGGCACCGTGGTCGAGCTCGACGCCGGCCACCACCCGTTCCTCTCGCGGCCGGCCGCCGTGCGGGACCTGGTGCTGAGCCTGTGAGTCGCGGGTCAGCCACTTGTCTCTCCGATTGATCTAGTCTCCTTGAGCATGATCGCGGGGATCAATCTGGCGGATCCTGGCCTGTATGAGCGGGTGAGGGGGAGGGGGCGTGGCGAGTCCTGCGGGCGGAATGCCCCGTCTATCGCAACTCCGGCGAGGACCCCGATCCGTTCTGGGACCTGGGGAAGACGATCGCCCACACCGAACTGTTCGGCTACCTGCATGAGCTGGCAGCGGTGAAGCGCTCCTGTCCGGGCGAGGACATCGTCAGCCGCCTCGTCGGCGCGGGGTTTGACCCGAGTGACGCCTTCATGGTCCGGGCTCTGCGGGAGCCGGTCGCGTGAGCGCGCCCGACTTCGGCCTCACCGCGGGCGACTACGGTCAGTTCCGGGCGGGCTTCCCGGAAGAGCTGGCGCGCCGCCTGGTCGACGCCGGTGCCGTGCGGCCCGACGACCGGGCCCTCGACCTCGGCACCGGGACCGGCACCCTGGCCCGGATCCTGGCGCCCCACGTCGCTTCGATGCTCGGCACCGATCCCTCCGCCCAGTTGCTCGAGCAGGCCCGCGCGCTCCCGACCCCGGCCAACCTCAGCTACGCCGAGGGCGTGGCGGAGGAGGCCGGCTTCGCCGACGGATCGTTCGATCTGGTCACCGCCGGGCAGTGCTGGCACTGGTTCGACGCCGCGCGCGCCGCGCCGGAGATCCGCCGCATCCTCGCCCCCGGCGGCCGGCTGGTGATCGCCCACTTCGACTGGATCCCGCTGCCGGGGAACCTGGTCGAAGCGACCGAGCGGCTGATCCTCGCCTACAACCCGAGCTGGGCCCTGGGGGGCGGCACCGGCCTCTACCCGCGCTGGCTCGCCGACGTCGCCGAAGCGGGCTTCGAAGGGATCGAGACGTTCTCCTTCGACCTCCTGGTCCCTTACTCGCACGAGGCGTGGGTGGGGCGGATCCGCGCCAGCGCCGGGGTCGGGGCGAGCCTGTCCGAGGACGAGGTGCGGCGCTTCTCCGCCGAGCT
Source organism: Actinomycetota bacterium (assembly GCA_018268695.1). The sequence goes on along the minus strand of JAFDWD010000096.1, from coordinate 1,916 downwards.
GACCGAGCTGCTCGCCGACCGGTTCCCCGCCGACCCCTTGGCCGTGCCGCACCGGACCTGGGCCGTGGTGGCGGCGAGGCCGTGATGCCGGCGGTGCGGATCAACGAGTGCACCCTGCGCGAGGGGATGCAGGCGGCGAACGGGCCGTTCAGCGAGGAGCAGAGCGTCGAGGTCGCGCGGCTCCTGGTGCGGCTCGGGGTCGACGCGATCGAATGCGGTCATCCGGCGAGCGCGAGCGCGAGCGCCGGCGGCGGACGAACTAGGCGAGCGTCTCCTCGCTGGCCCTCAACCTAGACTCCCGGCCGTCCGGCTGGCATAGCGCGGAAAGACGATGAACCTGCCACCGACGGACACCCAGCTGATCATCTTCGACTGCGACGGCGTGCTGGTCGAAAGCGAGCCGATCTCCAACCGGGTGATGGCCGAGTGCATCGCCGCCGCGGGGGTCCCGATGACCCTTGAGGAGGTGACCGTCACCTACCAGGGCAAGCGCCTGAGTGAGATGGAAGAGGACGTCCGCGAGCGGCTCGGGCGTCCGCTGTCGGGCGGCTGGCTGGAGGACTTCGAGCGCCGGCGCGCGGAGGCGTTCTCGCGCGAGCTCACCGCGGTGCCCGGGATCCGCGAGGTGCTGGAAGCGATGGCGGCCGCCGGCACGCCCCGCTGCGTCGCCTCGCAGGCGAGCCGCGACAAGTCCGAGCTGACCTTGGGGCTGACCGGGCTGCGCGGATTCTTCGCCGGCGACGCCCTCTACTCGGCGACGATGGTGCCGCGCGGCAAGCCGAGCCCGGATGTCTTCCTGCTGGCGGCCGCGGAGATGGGGTTCGAACCTGCATCGTGCGTGGTCGTCGAGGACGGCGTCGGCGGCGTCCTCGGTGCCCGGGCGGCCGGGATGAAGGTGTTCGGCTACGCCCATGACGGCAAAGGCACCGCCTTGGAGGAGGCCGGGGCCGAGGTCTTCTTCTCGATGAGCGAACTCCCGGACCTGCTCGGTGGGACGGGTCCTCTGTCTCGGTGAAGCGATGGTCGACCTCGTCTGCGAGCGCCCGGTCGGCCGCCTCGAGGACGTCAACGCCTACGTGCCCCATCTCGGCGGCACGGCGGCGAAATCTCCATCCTGTTCACTGTTTCCGCATTCGGTGATTTCGAGGAGGCGGTCAGCCGGCTCACCGCTGCGAAGGGTGTGGGGGCGCCCTGGAGGCGGTCTACCCGGCCGGGTCGGGCGACGACCCGATCCACTCCGATCGCCTCGCGCGCTACGCCTCACTGTTGCCCGCGCCGCCGGAGCTGCTGTCGCGGGTGCGGCTCCATCCGACCCCGTTGATCCATCTCGAGGACGTCCCGGTGGGAGGGGCACACGTCCACCTGAAGATGGAGGGCAACAACCCGAACGGCAGCGCGAAGGACCCGATGGCCGCCGTCGTCCTTGCCAAACCTGGTCCTGCTAAAACGCGGAGGGGTTGGGGACAGCCCCCTCAGGGTCGGGCTGGCGGCGAAGGGGACGCCCAGGGAGGGTGTCAGTTCTGGGCTTGGACGATGCTGATGGCGAGCAGGTCGGCCTTCGGGTCGGTCGTCACCTTGATCGGCCTCCCCGGTTTACCCGTGGCGACCCTGATCGGGGTCACCGTGCTGTTGCCGTTGCCGACCACATAGGCGGTCCGGCCGTCCGGGGTGAAGGCAATCCAATGGGGCTGTGATCCCGGCTTGAGCTTGATCGCCGAACCCACTTTCACCGGGGTGGTCGCGAGGTCGAGAGGCATGACCTCGTCGATCTCAGGCGAGCTGCCCGCGATCGCCACGTAGGCGGTCCTGCCGTCGGGTGATATCTCCATCTCGATCGGCGGACCCGGGACCGGGATCGGCGTCCCGGCCGTGTTGCTGCGCACGTCGATGGGCGTGACCGAGTTGCTGCCCTTGTT
>JAFDWD010000969.1 GCA_018268695.1 Actinomycetota bacterium | reverse complement strand
TCGTCGAGGAGGCCTCCTGGGACGCCTTCTTCGAGCACGCCGGGATCAAGCCGATCCTCGTCCTCTACGAGAACTTCGCCGCCGACTACGAGACCTCGACGCTGAACCTGCTGGAGCGCCTCGGCCTGACCCCGCCCGACGACTTCAGCCTCGAGCCGCGGATGAAGAAACAGTCCGACAGCGTCAACGACGACTGGACCAAGCGCTACTCGGAGCTGCGCCTCGGGACGGAGTTCGACCTGGTCCCGGTGGCCTCGGGCAAACGAAACTAGCCCGCTTCAGAGCAAACCAGCACCAGTTTCAAACAATTGTGTGACGTCTCTTGAGGTGGGGCGCGAGGGGTGCTTCGATGTCCGCATGCAGGCGCTTTCGGATGAGCAGCAGATCGACCGTGTCGAGCAGAAGGTGGACCGCCTCGACGCGAAGCTCGATCACCTCGATGGGAAGCTCGAAGCGAAGGTGGGCGAGCTCGACGCGAGGCTCGAGACGAAGTTCGGTTACCTCGACGCGAAGATCGAGGCGAAGTTCGATCACCTCGACGCGAAGCTCGAGACGAAGGTTGATCGCCTCGACGCGAAGCTCGATGCCAGGATCACGGGCGTTCGCGACGAGGGGCGGGCCGACTTCCGCATGCTTCTCGCGGCACAGCTGACCACCTTGGTGGCGATGATCCTCGGCTTCGCCGGGCTCTTCCTGCAGATGAACTAGCGGGCGGCCCAGGCGTCGGGCTCGGCCGTGAGGGCCTCGACCTCGCCGGGAAGGTCGCCGGAGACGAGGTCGGCGAGGGTCACCTGCTCGAGGACCGAGCGGATGTTGGCGCGGACGGCGATCCAGACCTCGCGGAGGGATTCGGCGTTGCCCGCGTATTCGATCGTCTCCGGAGGCATCGACTGGACGTTCGCGATCGGGCCCTCGACCGCGCGGACGACGTCGGCGACGGTCACCTCCGCCGCGGGACGGGCGAGCCAATAACCCCCCTTGGCGCCGCGACGGGCGCGGACCAGCCCTTGGTGCTTCAGCTCCAGGAGGATGTGCTCGAGGAACTGGAGCGGGATGT
>JAFDWD010000968.1 GCA_018268695.1 Actinomycetota bacterium | reverse complement strand
CCGCGGTGCTGCGCGACCGACGGACGCCATTCGCCGTCGAAGGAGGATTGCGGATCCTGAGCGGCAACCTCGGCCGGGCCGTGATCAAGCTCTCGGCGGTCCCCAGGCAGCACCGCGCGGTCATCGCACCTGCCCGCGTCTTCGATGGCCAGGACGAGCTCCTCGACGCCTTCGCCCGCGGTGAGCTGGCGGGAGACCTGGTCGCGGTGGTTCGCGGACAGGGACCGCGGGCGAACGGGATGCCCGAGCTGCACAAGCTCACCCCCGCGCTCGGTGCGCTGATCGACCGTGGCGCCCGGGTCGCGCTGGTCACCGACGGGCGCATGTCGGGTGCCTCGGGGACCGTGCCGGCGGCGATCCATTGCACTCCCGAGGCGGTGGTCGGCGGACCTCTGGCGCTGCTTCGCGACGGTGACCTGATCGAGGTCGACTGCGACAACGCTCGGCTGCGAGTGATCGGGGTCGACCTCGAGGCGCGCGCCGCCGAGTCCGCGCCTCGGGAGGAGAACGGCACGGGGCACGAGGTCGGACTGGGCCGCGAGCTCTTCGCCTGCTTCCGTTCCCTGGTGGGCCCAGCCGACGAGGGGGCCTCGGTGTTCGCGCTCGAAGGGCGGCGATGAACGCCGCCGAGTTGCTGTCCCTCGATCCGGTGATACCGATCGCGACGATCGAGCATCCCGAGGACGCGGTGCCGATGGCGCGGGCCGTCCTCAAGGGCGGCCTCCGCACGCTGGAGGTGACCCTGCGCACCCCGGCCGCACTGGACGCCATCGAGGCGATCGCGCGGGAGGTACCGGCGCTGGTGGTCGGCGCCGGGACCGTCCTCGATCGCGATCAGCTCGCCGCGGCCGCGGCGGCCGGGGCACGATTTGTCGCGACCCCGGGCTCCACGCCACGCCTCCTTGACGGCCTCGAAGCATCGGGTCTGCCGTTCCTGTGCGGCTGCTCCACTCCCTCGGAGATCGCCGCCCTGCTCGAGCGGGGGATCCACGAGATGAAGCTGTTCCCCGTCGCGCCTTACGGGGGCCGGAGCCTGGTGGAGGCACTCGCCGGGCCGTTCCCCGGGGCTCGCCTCTGCCCGACCGGTGGAATCTCCGCCGACACGGCGCCCGCCTATCTCGAGCTCCCGAACGTCCTCGCCGTCGGCGGCACCTGGATCACCCGGCGGCCCGACGAAGCCGTCGGCTGGGAGTCGGTCGTCTCGGCGGCGCGCGCAGCGGCCCGACTGCGCTCATCGGAACGTCGCGGGCGTGTCTGTGGGGAATATCGGGGGAGCCGAAAACTGACCTAGGCTCAATGGGAGCGCACGGAGAGGCGGCGATAGCTGAGGGTTGCCGCCAGGACCACCGGCGTCAGGCAGAGGGCCACGCCTTCCCGGAGCCCCGCCGGTTCAAGCTCCCGGGAGAGATCGGCGGCGCCCCCGATCGTGAGAGGAACCCCGGCGAGCATCGCCAGGGGCCGGGCGCACCATCCAGCGCTTTCCGCATCGCCGAGGCGAGTGCGCGCCGTCCCACCAAGGCAGCGGCGTACCGGTCGGCGGTAAGCTCGCGCTCGGTCTCGTAGCGTCGGCGGAGGGTCCGTACGGCGGGGAGGAAGAACAGCGCCGCGACCGCCGCTTGCGTCAACGTGCTCCGCAGGGGATCGAGGCTGAGGACGTGGTAGCGCTCATGGGCGAGCGCTGCTTGTAGCTCCTCGATCGACAGACGCGACACCAGCCCGGAGCTGACGACGACCTTCGGCGCCCGCGCGCCGTGGACTCGGAGTGCTCGCGCTCCGCTAGCTCGCGCCCGGGCTCGGCCGGCGGCGGAAGTGGGCGTAGAGGAATCGCTGCTCCGACCCGGAGGGCGTCTCGTGGATGACCGGTAGCGAGCGAACCAGATCGAAGTCGTCGAGAAGCCCGACCAGTTCCTCGATCCCGTAGCGCCGCGTGGGCAGGCCGCTGCATTCGTCGGGACCATCGGCGGCGAAGGTCGCGAGGATGAGATGGCCCTCCGGATGCAACGACCGGCGAACGCTCTCGAGGTAGGCATCGCGGTCGGCATCGACGACCATGAAGTGGAACACGGCGCGGTCGTGCCAGAGCGCGAAACGGCGTCCAAGGTCGGCGTTGCGGAGATCTGTGACGACCCAGGAGATCTGATCGTCCCGTGGGCTCAGGTCCGCCTTCGCCGGGTCGATGGCCGCGGCCGAGATATCGGCGACGGTGATGTCGGAGTAGCCGCGGTCGAGCAGCTCCGCTGCCAGGGAGGAGGTGCCGCCCCCGGCGTCGATGATCGCTGCCTCCTTCGGAAGCCTCGCCTCCTCGATCATCTCCAGAGAAACCCGCGGAGACTCCTCGAACCAACTCACCCGGCGTGGGTCGCGGTCGCGATAGACCGCCTGCCAGTGGTCTCTATCAGAGGTCGGTCGCACAGCGGTCATCGTCGCAGCAGTCGCGTCCCTGGACGGTGGCGCCGTCCAACGGCGAGGCGACGCAGCAGCCCTCGCCGCGCCAGGCCTCGACTCCCTCGCGGGCTGCGACGGCGGCGATAAGGAGGCCGACGACGGGATCGAGCCACCAAGCGCCGAGGACCGCGTTGCCGAGCAGGCCGACGAGAAGCGCCGCCGCCAGGTACGCGCAGAGCATGTTCTGGCGCCCCTCACCCTTGGTCGCCGCCGAGCCGATCTGCTCGGCGAGGCGTTCCTTGGCGATCCCGAGCATCGGCATGAAGACGAGCGAACCGACCGAGAGGGCGATGCCGAGGATGCTGACGCTCGGGTGCTCGCCGTCGATCAGCACTCGCACCGACTCGATCCCGACGTATGGGGCGAGAAGGAAGAACTGGATCGCGACCAGCTTCTGGGCGCGCTGCTCGGCGTAGTGCGAGAAGACCCGATCTCCGGTGAAGCGCCAGATGATGATCACGCTGGCCACGCCCTCGATCACCGAGTCGAGTCCGAACCCGACCAGGGCGATTGAGGAGGCGAGGACGCCGGCGGTGATCGCGACCGCGCCCTCTACCGTCATCCAGGCGAGCGAGAGCCAGGAGAGCAGCTTCACCCTGTGGGCGACCGCGGCGTAGCGCTCGCGGTCGAGTGGCGGCGGCGATGCCGGCGGGGCGCTGGAGAGGACGGGCAGCTCGACCGGGCTCATCGCGTCGCCTCGACGGGGACGACCGCGTCGACCAGCGCGTGGCCCTCCTCGGTCAGCTCGTACATCACCATCTTGCCTTCGCGGCGCGAGCGCGCCAGGCCGGCGACCTTCAGGGCACGGGCGTGATGGGAGATGAGCCGCTCGTCGCGGCTGAGGATCCATCCGAGGTCGCAGATGCATGCAGACTCGGCGCGGAGCGCGACGGCCACCGCGAGCCGCGTCGGGTCGCCAAGGGCCTTCGCCGCCGCGGCGCGTCGCTCCAGCTCGTCGAGGCCGGGAAGGTCGGCCCGCACCCGCTCGGCCTTCGGCAGGTCGAGGCAGAGGAGGTCGCAGGAATCCTGATCGCGGGGCATGCCCCAATCCTACATACGCACGTACGTGCGAATGATCGTGTCCCGGCAGCGGGGATGCGATAACAGAAAACGGCTCCACATCGGGGATGCAGAGCCGTCTTCCTTCATGCGGCTGAATGGAGTCGAACCATCACGGGTGTTTCCACCCACAAGGCCCTCAACCTTGCGCGTCTACCAGTTCCGCCACAGCCGCTCGAGGGACCGGGGATTCTAGGGGTTCGGCGAGTTCGTGCCCTCGCGCCTTGCGAGCGTCCGGTGGACGGGGTACTCTGCGAACAAGTGTTCGTCTCTGAACGCACTCGGCAAACGGAGGAAAGCGGAGCCACCAAT
>JAFDWD010000967.1 GCA_018268695.1 Actinomycetota bacterium | reverse complement strand
GTCGCCCAATACCAGCCCGAATACGAAGTCAACTACTTCGGGGTACAGGGAATCCAAGGCTGGGAAGACCCGCCGATCCTGGACGACCCGACGGAAGAAAAGACCGTCAACGGGCGTGAATACTCCATCTACACCGACAGCGGCAAGATCAAGCTGGTCGCCTGGCACCGTGGCGAAAACACCTATTGGATCTCCAACAGCCTCCAACAGTCGTTGACCAACGAGCAGATGATGGGCATCGCCGAGTCCTGTCACGTGATCATGCCGAAGAAGAAAACTGCGAAGAAGGGAAGTCAGACCGAATGAGCGATAGAGGCGAAGCTGTCGGGGTGATCGGGGTCGGCTGGGTCGGGCTGGTGACCGCCGCCTGCTTTGCCGAGCTCGGACACCAGGTGATCGCCCGCGACATCGTTCCCGAGAAGGTCGAGGCTCTCTCTCGCGGCGACGTCACGATCTTCGAGCCCGGCCTCACCGAGATGATCCAGCGGAACCTCGAGCGGATCACCTTCACCACCGACATGGCCGAGTTGCTCGCCGGCGCCCGCCTGCTCTTCACCTGCGTCGACACGCCGCCGACCTACTCCGGCGACGCCGACCTCTCGCGGGTGCGCTCCGTGGTCGCCGAGCTGCCGGAGGATTCCGACCACGTGCTCGTGATGAAGAGCACCGTGCCCGCGGGCACGGGCGAATCGATCCGCCGCGACATGCCCGGCCTCGCCTATGTCTCCTGCCCCGAGTTCCTCAAGGAGGGGACGGCGGTCGAAGACTTCATGCACCCCGACCGCGTGGTGGTCGGCGCCGACCCCGGCGACGAGGAGGCCGCCGACGCGGTCGCCGCGCTCTACGCGCCGCTCGGGGAGGAGGGGGAGATCCTGCGCACCGACGTCGCCAGCGCGGAGATGATCAAGCTCGCCTCGAACGCCTTCCTGGCGACCAAGATCTCCTTCATCAACGAGATCGCGAACGTCTGCGAGGAGGTCGGCGCCGACGTCGGCGAGGTCGCTCGCGGGATGGGCACCGACGCCCGGATCGGCTCCGCGTTCCTGCGCGCCGGCATCGGCTACGGCGGCTCCTGCTTCCCCAAGGACGTCTCGGCGCTGAAGATGCTGGCCGGCAACACCGGCTACCACTTCCAGCTTCTGACCTCCGTGATCGAGGTGAACGAGCTGCAGAAGCGGCGGGTGGTCGGCAAGCTGGAGAAGCATCTCGGCTCGCTGATCGGCAAACGCATCGCGCTGCTCGGGCTCGCCTTCAAGCCGGACACCGACGACATGCGCGAGGCCTCGAGCCTCGTCCTCTCCGCCCGCCTACAGGGGGAGGGGGCCGAAGTGGTCGCCTACGACCCGGTCGCGATCGAGCGGGCGAGCGAGATGCTGGCCTCGGTCGAGATGGCCGATTCGGCGATGGCGGCGCTGGCGGGCGCCGACGCCGCGATCCTGGTGACCGAGTGGAAGGAGTTCCGGGACCTCGACTGGGCCGCCGCCGCCGAGACGATGGCGCGGCCATTGATCGTCGATGGCCGCAACTACCTCGACCCCGAGGCGATCACCGCCGCGGGCTTCGAGTACGAGGGCATCGGAAGGCAGTCGAGGCAGGCCGCCTCGAAGGTCTCCTAGGCGCCGGCCGCCGAGGAGGAGCTTTGCAGGCCATCGTTTTGGTTGGTGGCGAGGGAACTCGCCTCCGCCCGCTCACCGACAACGTTCCGAAGCCGGCGATCACGCTGGTCGATCGCCCGTTCCTGGCCTACATGATCGAGTGGCTCGGCTCGCATGGCGTGGACGAGGTCGTGCTGGCCTGCGGCTTCCTCCCCGATCGGCTGCGCGTGGCGCTCGGCGACGGCGAGCACCAGGGCGTCAAGCTGACCTACGTGACCGAGCCCGAGCGGCGCGGCACGGCGGGCGCGATCCGCTTCGCCGCCGAAGCGCTCGGCGACGGCCTCGACGATCGCTTCCTCGCGCTGAACGGCGACCTCCTGACCGACTTGGACCTGACCGCTTTGCTGCGCTCGCACGAGGAGCGGTCGGCCCGGGCGACGATCGGCCTCTACGAGGTCGACGACGCGTCGGCGTTCGGCCTGGTCGATTGCGACGCGGCCGGCGCCGTCCTCAGCTTCACCGAGAAGACCGGGATCGCGGCGCCCGGTGAAGTCAACGCGGGCGCCTACGTGCTCGATCGCTCGGTGCTCGATCTGATCCCGGCCGGCCGTAACGTCTCGATCGAGACCGAAGTCTTCCCACGGCTGGTCGGCGACGGCCTGTGCGCGTTGCAGCTGGCCGGGTACTGGATGGACATCGGCACCCACGAGCGATATCTGCAGGCGACCTGGGACATCCTCGAGGGCAGGGTGGCGAGCGAGGTGCGCCCCACCGCGCCCGGGCTCTTCCTCGGCGGCGGCTGCACGGTCGCGGGGTCCGCGCGCATCGGGCCGCGGGCCGTCGTCTCGCCGGGCTGCGAGGTCGGCGCCGACGCCGAGGTGGTCGACTCGGTCCTGCTCGACGGCGTGACGGTCGGCGCGGGGGCCCGGGTCAGCGGCTCGGTCCTCGCCGCGGGGGCCGTGGTCGGAGCCGGTGCGCAGGTTGTTGACACGTTGGTCGCCGAGAATGAGAGGGTACGCACTTAGTGTTCCGGGTCCAGCGATGATCGACGACGTCCTCGGCATCCCCGACCAGCTTCGCGACGCGCTCTGGCGGCTCGAATCGGCACGCCTCTCCGCGGTTCCCTCGGCGGGCCTCTTCGTCTGTGGGATGGGCGGCTCGGCGATCGGGGGTGACCTTGCCGCGGCGGCGATCGGCGATCGGCTGACCGCACCGATGGTGACGGTGCGCGGCTATGCCCTGCCGAGCTGGGCGACGCCGGAGTGGACCGTCCTCTGCTCGAGCTACTCGGGAGAGACGGAGGAGACCCTGGCCTGCTTCGAGGCGGCCGAGACGCTCGGCGCCAACCGGCTCGTCGCCGCCACCGGCGGCCCGCTGGTCGATCGGGCGCGGGGGACCGAGGTGCCGGTGGTCGGCCTCCCGGGGATCTTCCAACCGCGGACTGCGGTGGCCTACATGGTCGTGATCGCCGCCGAGGTTGCCGCGCTGTCCGGCATCGCCCCCCGCCTTCACACCGAGATCGACGCCGCCGCGGCCTTCCTCGCCGACCAGTCGGAGACGCTGCAGCAGCAGGCGCGCGAGATCGCGGCGCTGGTCGCCGGTGCCGTTCCGGTCATCTACGGCGCCGACCTGACCGCGCCGGTGGCCCGCCGCTGGAAGACGCAGGTGAACGAGAACGCGAAGTCCCCCGCCTTCTGGGGAGAGTTGCCGGAGGCCGACCACAACGAGCTCAGCGGCTGGGCGGGGGCGGCGGGCGACGAGCGCGGCGCGGCGATCTTCCTCGAGGATCGCGATCAGCACCCCCGGGTCGCGCGGCGCTTCGAGCTGACGGCGAAGGCGGTGAAGGCCGACGCGGCCGCCGTGGCGCGGGTCGAGACGGCGGGGGAGACGCGCCTCGAGCGACTGCTCTGGGCCGTGATGCTGGGCGATCTGGTCACCCTCGAGCTCGCCCGCCAGCGCGGGGTGGACCCGTTGCCGGTGGAGGCGATCGAGCGATTCAAGGAGGAGATGGGATGAGGGCGATGGTGCTTGCCGCGGGGCTCGGCACGCGGTTGCGGCCGATCACCTTCGACCGCCCCAAGCCGATGGTCCCGGTGCTGAACCGGCCGGTGATGGAGCACATCCTGCGCCTCCTGGCCCGCCACGGCTT
>JAFDWD010000966.1 GCA_018268695.1 Actinomycetota bacterium | reverse complement strand
TGGCGACAGAAGTTGACGTAGGCGTCGACCGAGTACCGCACCCCTGGGAGCACGAGGCTTTCCGAGCGGATCGCGTCGCGGTCCACGCCGAGCGACTCGCCGAGGCGCAGCCAGGACTCGATCCCGCCCGAGCTCTCCCCCTCCACCCCGTCGTGGTCGAGGATGCGCGAGATCCACTCGCGGCGGATCTCCACCTCGGGGCAGTTGGACATGATCGCCGCGTCCTTGATCGGGATCGAGCGCTGGTAGTAGTAGCGGTTCGCGACCCAGCGCTGGAGCTCCTCACGGGACAGCTCGCCGGCGTTCATCCGCACGTGGAACGGGTGCTGGTCGTGGTAGCGCCCACCCTGCGCGCGCAGCGCGGCGACGAACTCCTCCTCGCTCCAGGGCGCGGCTCCCTCCAGCTCGCGAAGGTCCGCCGTCGTGCTCACAGGTCGATCTCCATGCCGTCGTAGGAGATTACGAGGCCCCGATCCTCGACCTCGGCGCGCTCCGGCGAGTCCTCCAGCAGCATCGGGTTGGTGTTGTTGATGTGGACGAGGGCGACGCGCGCGTCGAGCGCCGCCAGCGCGTCGAGCGTGCCGCCCTCGCCGGTCAGCGGCGCGTGCCCCATCGCCCAGGAGTCGCGCGTCCCCATCCCCAGCGAGACAAGGTCGTCGTGGCGGAAGAAGGTGCCGTCGGCGAGGACCACGTCGCCTTCGGCGAGCCGCTCCCCCACCCCGCCGTCGAACGACTCGATCGCGGGGACGTAGACCAGCGTGCCGTCGCCCGCGGTGTCGCGGACGGTCAGGCCGATCGCTCCCGGCCCGGGAGCGTCCCCCATATATAGGGGCGCGTCGCCGCCGGTCGGGAACGTCTCCACCGTGAGCGAGGACCCGGCGAGCGCCGTCGGCCCGTCCGCCGTCAGCTCGTGCCACTCGACGCCGCAATAGCGCTCCAGCATCGTCATCAAGGGGTAGTTCGAGGTCAACGCGGCGCGCACCTCGGGGGTCGAGTAGACCCGCAGCGGGGCGTTCGACTCGCGCAGGAGGAGGAGGCCCGCGGTGTGGTCGATCTCGCCGTCGGTGAGGACGACGCCGGCGATCGGGTTCGAGCGCAGCGCCGGGCGGTCGGCGGGTAGGTCCTCCAGCTGGCGCAGCAGGTCGGGGGACGCGTTGACCAGGTACCAGGGCTCCTCGCCGGAGCGGACGACGATCGAGGACTGGGTCCGCGGCGTCGCGCGGCCCTCACGGGCGGCGGTGCAGACGGGGCAGTTGCAATTCCACTGGGGGAACCCGCCGCCGGCGGCCGAGCCGATGATCCTGACGCGCATGGTGAGAGAGGATGCCCTAGGTCACCTGCGGACCACGGGGAGAGATCTCAGATCCCCGCGGCCCCCAGGCGCCCTGAGAAGTCCGGCTACCGGGCGTACCGGTAAGCGGTGACCTCGGAAGCGAGCTCGAGCGTCTTGAACGCCGGCTTCGTCCACTTCATTTCCAGCCTCCTCATCGATGAGTACTGCAATGTCGGAAATGATAAACGAACCCCTAAACTCGCTTCAGTAGATGGAGCTTCGACGGGCGACCCCCACCATGTCCGGACGGCGTCGTCGGCCACTGCTGAAGGGGCTCGGCTGGGCGCTGGTCGCGGTCCTCGCCTGCTTCATCGTCGCCGTCGCCGCGGGGCTGATCCACGGGAGCATCAAGCGGCCGAAGGTCTGGCCGGGACCCGCTCCCGAAGCCGAACGCCTGCGCAACGGCTGGGGAGAACCGGCGAGCTTCGTCGGCCAGTACCACGTCCGCTTCCTCGAGCCG
>JAFDWD010000965.1 GCA_018268695.1 Actinomycetota bacterium | reverse complement strand
CTCGGCGGCGGCGCCCTCGACTCGGTCCGCGCGGTGGCCGAGCGGCTCGGCGTGCCGACCGAGGAGCTGATGGCGGGCACGCTGCGCTTCATCCACGGCTCGACCGTCGCGACCAACGCGATGATCGAGCGCGACGGCGCCGGCACCGCCTACGTCACCACCGCGGGCCACGAGGACACTCTCGCGATCGGCAAAATCTTCCAGAAGCGCGCCGGGCTCTCGGAGCGGGAGATCTCCCACCTGAACCGGCTCTCGATGGCCGATCCGCCGCTGGTCTCCCGCGAGCTCGTCTTCGGCGCGGTCGAGCGGGTCGACTACAAGGGGCGGATCGTGGTCGAGCTGACCGCCGAGGAGATCGACCGGGTGGTCGCGACCGTGCGCGAGAGCGGGGTCGAGGCGGTCGCCGTCTGCCTGCTCTGGAGCTTCCTCGAACCGGCCCACGAGCGGCGGCTGGCGGCGGCGCTCCGCGAGGCGCTTCCCGACGTCTACGTGTCGGCCTCGATCGACGTCGCGCCGGTGCTGGGCGAGTACGAGCGCGGCGTCACCACCGCGCTGAACGCCTACCTCGGCCCGCCGATCTCCCGTTACCTCGGCGGCCTCCAGGAGCTGCTCGACGCCAACGGGCTGGCGGCGCCGGTCCTGCTGATGACCGCGGGGGGCGGCGTCGTCTCGATCGACAGCGCCCGGGATCGCCCGGTGACGCTGCTCGACTCCGGGCCGGTCGGCGGCACGCTCGGCTCGCGCTTTGTCGGCCGCGGCTACGGCGAGGAGAACATCATCTGCACCGACGTCGGCGGCACCTCCTTCGACGTCTCCCTGGTGATCGGCGACGAGCTGCAGCTCGAGCACGAGCCGGTGATCGCCCAGTACGTCTTCAAGATGCCGAAGGTCGCGGTGAAATCGATCGGCGCGGGTGGCGGCTCGATCGCCTGGGTCGACCGGCTCGGCGTGCTGAAGGTCGGCCCCCAGTCGGCGGGCGCCCGGCCCGGCCCCGCGTGTTACGGGCGCGGCGGCGAGCTGCCGACGGTCACCGACGCCAACCTGATCCTCGGCTACCTGAACGCCGACAACTTCCTCGGCGGGGCGATGACGCTCGACCGCGAGGCGGCGGTGCGGGCCTTCGAGCCGCTCGCCGAGCGCCTCGGCACGACGGTCGAGGAGACCGCCGCAGGCGTCCACAAGATCATGAACTCGCACATGGCCGACCTGTTGCGCGGGTCGACGATCGAACGCGGCCACGACCCGCGCGACTTCGACCTCTTCGCCTACGGCGGCGCCGCGGCGACCCACGCGGTCGGCTACTCGGCGGAGGCCGGCGTGCGCTCGATCCGCATCCCCGCCGACGCCACCGCCTTCAGCGCGCTCGGCATGCTGACCGCCGACCTCGCCCACTCCTTCGAGCAGGGGCGACCGGTCTCGACGCCCTTCACCGAGGAAGACTTCGAGACGATGTCGAGCGTCTTCGGGGAGCTCGAGCGCAGCGCGGTGGAGCAGCTGCGGCGCGGGGGAGAGGACCCCGACGAGGCGACGCTGCGGCGCAGCCTCCTGATGCGCTTCCGCGCCCAGGTCCACGAGATCGAGATCGACGTGCCGCCGGAGATCGGCCTCGACGCGGCCGGGATGGAGGCGCTGACCGAGCGCTTCACCGAGCGCTACGAGCGGACCTACGGGGAGGGCTCCGCCTACCCGGACGCGGGCGTGGAGATCACCACCTTCCGCCTCACGGCGACGATCCCGACCGCGATGGGGGAGCTGCCGGCGCCCGCGCCGGGCGACGGGGGCGCGGCCAAGGTCGGCACCCGCGAGGCGTACTTCGAGGGCGGCTACCGGGCGATCGACGTCTACGACGGCGAAGCCCTGGCGCCGGGCGACCGGATCGCCGGGCCCGCGGTGATCGAGCGCTACGGCGACACGGTCCTGATCCCGCCCGGCCTGGAGGCCGAGATCGACTCGCGCGGGGCGATCACGGTCGAGGTCGACGCGGCGGGCGCCGGCGAGGGTGACCGCGACCGCGTCACCGACGGGCGGCTCGACCCGATCACCTACGAGGTGATCCGCAACCGCCTCTGGGCGATCAACGACGAGCAGGCCCAGACGGCGGCCCGCAAGTCGGGCAGTCAGTTCATCTACGAGGCGTTCGACTTCAACGCCGGGCTGCTCGACGGGGATGGGAACGGGCTCTTCGCGGGCGTCTACGTCCTCTTCCACACGACCGGGCTCGACATGACGGTCAAGGAGATCATGCGGCGCTTCCCCGACGTCTCCGACGGGGACATGTTCATCACCAACGACCCCTGGGTCGGGGCGATCCACTTCAACGACTTCGTCACCGTGACGCCGATCTTCGCGGGCGACGAGATCGTCGCCTGGGGCGCGGTGGTGATGCACTACCAGGACGTCGGCGGGCCGGTGCCGGGCAGCTTCGTGGTCGGCTCGACCAACGTCTTCGAGGAGTGCCCGATCATCACCCCGCTGAAGCTGATGGACCGCGGGCGCTACTGCCAGGAGGTCGAGGACCTGCTGCTGCGCAACACCCGCACGCCGATGATGAACGCGCTGAACCTGCGGGCGACGGTCGCCTCGCAGGCGACGACGCGGCGGCGCGTGCTGGAGATCGTCGACCGTTATGGGGTCGAGGCGCTGAAGGCGGCGACCGCGCAGGTGCAGGAGGAGGTGGCGACGACGATGCGCTCGCGCCTCGACGAGATCCCCGACGGCGAATGGTACGAGCACGTATACCTCGACCACGACGGGATCGACTACGAGCTCTACGAGGTGAAGCTCCACCTGACCAAGCGCGGCGGCAAGCTCACCTTCGACTTCACCGGCACCGCGGCGCAGGCGCCGGGGATGATCAACTGCACGATCGCCGGGCTGAAAGGCGGGGTGATGACGGCGGTGCTGGTGATGCTCGGCTATGAGATGCCGTGGTCGACCGGCGGCCTGCGCGACATCGTCGAGATCGTCTCCGAGCCGGGGACGATCAACAACGCCACCTACCCGGCGCCGTGCAGCGGCGGCAGCGTCTGCGGCGAGGAGGCGACCGAGAACGTCGCCGGCACCGTGATCGGGAAGATGCTCGGGGCCAGCCCGGCGCTCCGCGAGGAGTCGATGACCGTCTGGTACCCCTACTTCAACCTGGTGATCCTGGCCGGGCTCGACCAGTACGGGGAGCCGCTGGCGAGCCTGATGTTCGACAACTCGGCCGGGGGTGGCGGTGCCCGCTCCTGGGGCGACGGGGTCGACTGTGGCGGCTACTTCGAGTCGGTCTCCTGCGTCTGCCCGAACGTCGAGTCGAACGAGAAGATCTTCCCGGTGCTGGAGCTCTACCGGCGCCGGGCGCCGGGCAGCTACGGCCACGGGAAGACGCGCGGCGGCACCGGGATCGAGCTGGGGACGATCTCCTACGACGTCGACGCCGACCTCGAAGTGATCGTCACCACCCACGGT
>JAFDWD010000964.1 GCA_018268695.1 Actinomycetota bacterium | reverse complement strand
TCGAGATGGTGACCGATGAGGAGCGCGAATACATGTACGCGGAGTACGCGATGGACCCGCGCGCCAAACTGAACATCGGCATCCGCCGCCGCCTCGCGCCGCTGCTCGACAACGGCCGCGACGAGATCGAGCTGATGACCGCGATCCTCTTCAGCCTCCCCGGCAGCCCGATCCTCTACTACGGCGACGAGATCGGCATGGGCGACAACGTCTACCTCGGCGACCGCGACGGGGTCCGCACCCCGATGCAGTGGACCGGCGACCGCAACGGCGGCTTCTCGACCGGCGACTTCGCCCAGATCTACGCGCCACCGTCGATGGACCCGGTCTACGGCTACGCCGCGGTGAACGTCGAGGCGCAGCTCCGCACGCCGACCTCGCAGCTGCGCTGGATGCGCCGTTTCATCGCCCTGCGGAAGGAGCATCCGGTCTTCGGGCTCGGCGAGTACCGGCCCCTGAAACCGGAGAACACGCGGATTTACGCCCACATCCGCTGTTATGAAGAGGACATCATGCTCTGCGTCCACAACCTCTCGCGCTCGGCCCAGGCGGTCGAACTCGACCTCTCCGACTACGAGGGCCGCTATCCGGAAGAGATGTTCGGCCACGCCCGCTTTCCCCGGATCGGCTCGCTTCCCTACCTGCTGACGCTCGCGCCGCGCGGCTTCTTCTGGTTCCGCCTGGTGAGCGAGGAAGAGGCGGAGGGAGACCGATGAGCGAGGTGGGGATAGACCTCGAGCAGCTGACCGAGTGGCTGGTCGAGCGGCGCTGGTTCGCCTCCAAGTCGCGTGAGCTGAGCCAGGTCGGGGTGATCGACACCCCGTTGCTCGACGCCGAGCACCCGCAGCTGCGGATCGCCCTGGTCGAAGTCCACTTCGGCGCCGGCACCCACGAGATCTACCAGGTGCCGATCGCGATCGACTCCGACGAGCTGCCCGACGAGGCGCGGATCGCCGCCGCCGACGGCGGCGAGCAGACCGTCTACGACCTGATGGCGGAGCGGCGCGACCCGCCGCGCCTGATGAAGCTGATCGCGGCCGGCGGCCAGGTCGCCTCCGCCGAGGGCCGCGTCGTCTTCGCCTGGCGCGAAGGCGCGGCGCCGGTGCCCGCGGGCGCCGAGGCGCGCCCGATCGCCTCCGAGCAGTCCAACAGCTCGGTCGTCTTTGGCGAGAACGCGATCCTCAAGGTCTATCGCCGGGTCGAGGCCGGGGTGAACCCGGAGCTCGAGATGCTCCGCTTCCTCAACGAGCGCGGCTTTCGCCACGTCCCCGATCTGCTCGGTTGGTACGAGTACGAAGGGCGTCCGGCCGACGCCACCCTCGGCGTCGTCCAGGAGTTCATCGCCGACGGTCGCGACGGCTGGGAGATGGTGCTCGACGGCCTCGCCGGGGACCCGGACTCGCTGCTCGAGCCGCTGCGCGCCCTCGGCCGCACGGTCGGGGAGATGCACACGGTGCTGGCGAGCGACCCCACGGACCCCGTCTTCGCGCCGGAGGAACGCGGCAACGAGTCGCTCGCCCTCTACACCGCGAGCCTCGACGAATCGATCGAACGCGCCTTCCTCGACCTCCCCGATGACGAGGCGCTGGCGCCGATCGCCCACCGCGGCGAGGAGCTGCGCGACCAGCTCCGCGACCTCGCCGGGATCGGCGGCGCCGGGATGGCGATCCGCGTCCACGGCGACATGCACCTCGGCCAGGCGCTGTTCAGTGATCCTGGCACCGACCGCGGCTGGACGATCCTCGACTTCGAGGGCGAGCCCGCCCGCCCGCTGCCCGAGCGCCGCACCAAGTCCTCGCCGCTCCGCGACGTCGCGGGCCTCCTGCGCTCGCTCGCCTACGCGCCGCTCGCCGCCCGAATGCGGGGCGCAACATCAGAAATCCCCGACGACTGGGAGCTGCGCGCCCGTCAGGACTTCCTCGACGGTTACCTCGACGCGATCGACCCGACGCTGCTGCCCGCGACCAAGCGCGAGGTGGACCAGCTGCTGGCGATCTACGAGCTCGAGAAAGCGGTCTACGAGCTGAACTACGAGCTCGGCCACCGGCCCGATTGGGTGGGGATCCCGGTTGCGGGTATCACCAGGCTGTTGGAGGTGGAGACCGTATGACCAGCGAGATCGACCGACTGATACACCGCGAACACCACGATCCCCACAGCCTTCTCGGCGTTCACCAGAACGGCAAGGGCAAGGTGGTCCGCGCCTACCGTCCGGCGGCGGAGAAGGTCGTCGCGCGCCCGGCGCGCGGCGCCTCGGTCGAGCTGGAGAAGGTCCACCCGGCGGGGCTCTTCGAAGGGCCGATCGAGGACGGTAGCTACGAGCTCGAGATCACCTACGCCGACGCCGGGCCCTACACGATCCGCGATCCCTACTCCTTCCCGCCGACCCTCGGCGAGATGGACCTGCACCTGATCGGCGAGGGGCGCCACGAGGACCTCCCGGACAAGCTCGGCGCCCACGTCCGCGAGGTCGACGGGGTGCTCGGCACCGCCTTCGCCGTCTGGGCGCCCGGCGCCCGGTCGGTCAGCGTCGTCGGCGCCTTCAACGACTGGCGCGGGGACCTCGACCAGATGCGCTCGCTCGGCGCCTCCGGGATCTGGGAGATCTTCATCCCCGGCGTCTTCGAGGGGACGCCGTACAAGTTCGAGATCATCACCGCCTCCGGCGAGCAGCGGCTGAAGGCCGACCCGGTGGCCTTCGCCACCACCTTGCCGCCGCAGACCGACTCGGTCGTCCACCGCTCGACCCACGAGTGGACCGACGACGAATGGATGGAGCGGCGCCGGGCGACCGAGCCGAGCGCCGGCCCGGTCTCGATCTACGAGGTGCACCTCGGCTCCTGGCGGAAAATCGTCTCCGACGGGGAGGAGCGCTCGCTCACCTACTCCGAGCTGGCCGACGACCTGGTCGCCTACGTCACCGACATGGGCTTCACCCACGTCGAGCTGATGCCGGTGATGGAGCATCCCTTCGGCGGCTCCTGGGGCTATCAGGTGACCAGCCAGTTCGCGCCGACCTCCCGCTACGGCTCGCCCGACGACTTCCGCGCCTTCGTCGACAAGCTGCACCGGGCGGGGATCGGCGTGATCCTCGACTGGGTCCCGGCGCACTTCCCGCGCGACGACTGGGCGCTCGCCCGCTTCGACGGCACCGCGCTCTACGAGCATTCCGACCCGCGCCGCGGCGCCCACCCCGAGTGGGGCACGCTGATCTACAACTACGGCCGCCACGAGGTGCGTAACTTCCTCACGGCGAGTGCCCTCTTCTGGCCGCGCGAGTACCACGCCGACGGCATCCGCGTCGACGCCGTCGCCTCGATGCTCTACCTCGACTACTCGCGCCCCGAGGGGGCCTGGGTCCCGAACGAGTTCGGCGGTAACGAGGACCTCGAGGCGGTCGAGTTCCTCAAGGGCATGAACGAGACGCTCTACCGGCGTGAGCCGGGGATCGTCTCGGCGGCGGAGGAGTCGACCGCCTGGCCCGGCGTCTCCCGCCCGACCTACCTCGGCGGCCTCGGCTTCGGCTTCAAGTGGAACATGGGGTGGATGCACGACACGCTCGGCTACTTCGGCTACGACCCGATCTACCGCAGCTACCACCACCACGAGCTGACCTTCAGCCTCGTCTACGCCTTCACCGAGAACTTCATCCTGCCGCTGTCCCACGACGAGGTCGTCCACGGCAAGGGCTCGCTGCTGGAGAAGATGGCCGGCGACCGCTGGCAGAAGCTGGCGAACCTGCGGGCGCTCTACGCCTACATGTGGGCGCACCCGGGGAAGAAGCTCCTCTTCATGGGCAACGAGATCGCCCAGGAGGCGGAGTGGAGCTACGAGCGCTCGCTCGACTGGCGCCTGCTCGAGCGGCCCGAGCACGCCGGGATCCAGAACCTCGTGCGGGACCTGAACGGCGTGCTGCGCCCCGAGGCCGCGCTGTACGACCGCGACTTCGACGGGGACGGCTTCTACTGGCTGGAGGCCAACGACGCGGCCCGCAACGTGGTGGCGTTCGCGCGGACCTCGAGTGGGGGAAAGCGCACCGTGGTCTGCGTCGCCAACCTCTCGCCGATCCCGCGCGAGGGCTACCGGGTCGGCCTGCCCAAGCCGGGGCCCTGGACCG
>JAFDWD010000963.1 GCA_018268695.1 Actinomycetota bacterium | reverse complement strand
CGAAGCTTTTTTGGCTTTCGGTTTTTTCGCAGTTTGTTTCTTGTTCTTGTTGTCGTCGTCAGCCATCACGCCCCCTTTGTCACCAATTTCGAGTCTGGGACTGCCTACCCACGCTCCGAATATCTCAATTCGCGAGCGCCGGTGGGTCCTTTGTCGCGAAGCGGGCCTCGACCGGCGCGTGGTCGGAGAGGCGCAGGGCCTTGCCGTCGAGGGAGAGCTCGCGGCGCTCGGGCGGCCATTGGGCCGGCGCCGCGACGACCTCGAGCCCGCGCACGAGCACGTGGTCGATCTTCTTCGCCCCGGTCACCGGCGAGTCGAGGCCGAAGTTCGCGGCGAGCTTCGCGAAGACCTCCGGGTCCTCGGCCGGGCGCAGGTTCAGGTCCCCGCCGAAGATCAGCGGGGCGTCCCCGGCCCAGCCGCTGGCCGCTTCGGCGGCCAGCAGGACGTCGGCGACCGCGAGCGGCGGCTGGTCGTTGGTGGCGTGCAGGTTGGCGATGCAGAGGTCCGAGGCGGTCCTGGTGAACGCCATCGCCCGTCGCTCTGGCTCGCCCGCGTGGATCTCCAGCTCGCGCCGCTCGGCGATCCCGCCGAGCTTGCCCGGCACCCGCACCAGCGTCGTGTTCGAGCCGCCCTCGCCGCTCGCCATCAGGTCCGGGTTCTGCCGGGCGAGGAGGGCGCGCCAGAAGCCGAGCTCGTTGCGGGAGGTGAAGACCCGGTGGTACTCGGCGTCGCTCGCCCGCGCCAGCGGCCCGGCGAAGCGCGGCGGGCACTCTTGCAGCATCGCCACGTCCCAGGCCGCGGAGCCGAGCAGCGTCGCGAACTCCGGCGTCAGGTCGCGGTTGACCTGGACGTGCGTCTCGTTGGACTCGTCGAGCCGCAGCAGGCGCGAGCGCCAGGTGCGCAGCTCGGGGTCCGGCGGGAAGTCGCGGCCGTGAAAGATGTTCCAGCAGAGGACGGTGATCTCCATCGCCTCCGTAGTATCGGCGCCTTGGCCAAGCGAGACTTCCTCACCGGCGAAGAGCTGGGCGCCTTCGAGCTCGAGCGCCTGCTCGACCGCGCCGCCGATCTGAAAGCGGGGCACGACCCGGCGCGCAAAGGCGGGCGCCTCGGCGCCGACTCGCTGGCGGGGCGCAGCGTCGCGCTCGTCTTCGAGCGCCCCTCGACCCGCACCCGCGTCTCCTTCGACGTCGGCGTCTTCGAGCTCGGCGGCCACCCGGTGGTCCTGCGCGGGGACGAAATGCAGCTCTCCCGCGGCGAGTCGATCGCCGACACCGCGCAGGTCCTCTCGCGGATGGTCGACGCGATCGTGATCCGCTCCGGGTCCCACCAGCGGGTGGTCGAGCTGGCCGCCGCCGCGACCGTCCCGGTGGTCAACGCGCTCACCCCGCTGCACCATCCCTGCCAGGCGATCGCCGACCTGCTGACCATGCGCGAGCGCTTCGGCGACCTCGCCGGCCTCCGCCTCGCCTACGTCGGCGACGGCAACAACGTGGCGCGTTCGCTGGCCGTCCTGGGGGAGAGGGCCGACGTCGAAGTCGTCGTCGCCGCGCCGCCCGACTACCAGCTGGAGCAGGCCCACGGGGTGAAGCTGACCGGCGACCCCCGCGCCGCCGCGGCCGACGCCGATGCCCTCTACACCGACGTCTGGGTCAGCATGGGCGACGAAGACGAGGAGCGCCGCCGCAAGGACCTCGCGCCGTTCCGGCTCGATTCCGATCTACTCGACGCGGCCAAGGACTCCGCGATCGTCCTCCACTGCCTCCCCGCGCACCCCGGCGACGAGATCACCGCCGACGTCCTCTACGGCCCGCAATCGGCCGTCTTCGACCAGGCCGAGAACCGGTTGCACGCGCAGAAGGCGCTGCTGGAGATGTTGCTGGACTAGCTAGTTGCGCCGGCCGTCGCGCCAGTCCTGGATAAGTCCCGGGACGTGAGGGCTCCGCCTGAAAGTCCCGGGGGACGCGACCCCTTCGCCTCACCCGGATCCGACCGTCTGCATTTGGGCCCGTATACGGGCCCAAATGCAGACGGTCCCCCTGGGCTGCCTCGAGCCGTGCCGGGAAGCCGGGGGGAACTGTGGAGTCCGTGCCGTCTCCCGCACGTCACTCCCAACGGCGTCGCACTTTCTCCTCACCCTTCATGTCCCGGCCGCGCTCGCCGGGACGCCTCGCGTCCCTTGCCCGAGGGACCTTCTGCCGGACTCCAACCGCCTGCGCCCTCTGCGAAGGTAGGCGCCGATGTACCCGGAGCTCCACCTCGGCCCGCTGACGATCCAGACCTTCGGGCTGTGCTTCGCGCTCGCCTTCGTCGCCGCCGGCGCTCTCGTCTGGAAGCGGTTCGGGGAGCTGGGCAGGCCGGTGGACTGGGGCTACGAGATGGGGTTCGCGGCCCTGCTCGGGGGGCTGATCGGCTCGCGGGTCTACTTCATCGTCCAGAACTACTCGGAGGTGGAAGGCGATCTGGTCGGGCACCTCTTCAGCGGCTCCGGCCTGGTCTGGTACGGCGGCGCGATCGGCGGGGCGCTGTTCGTGATCCTCTGGGCATGGTGGCGTGACTTCCTCAACCTGACGCTGCTCGACGTGGCGGCGCCGGCGCTGGCGCTCGGGTACGCGCTCGGGCGCTGCGGGTGCCAGCTTTCCGGCGACGGCGACTACGGGAAGCCCTGGAGCGGACCCTGGGCGATGGCCTATCCGAACGGGACCGAACCGACCAAGGTGCCGGTCCAGCCGACGCCGGTCTACGAGACGCTGGCGATGGGCCTCGGCGCCTGGATTCTCTGGCGGCTGCGCGACCGCGTGCGCGCCGGGTGCCTCTTCGCGCTCTACCTGGTCTACGCCGGGACGGAGCGCTTCCTGATCGAGTTCCTGCGCCGGAACACCACCGATTCGGTCGGGCTGACGACCGCGCAGCTGGAGTCCCTGGCGATGATGGCGGTCGGCGCGCTCTGGATCGCTATCGTGGTGCGTCGCCATGGCGGCATCGGACGGCCCTCGGCAGATGGCCCCCGCGATGCCTTCCAACCCGCTCTCTGAGCGGAAAATCGGTACCATGGCATGCGCAAGAGTTCTAGAGCGGTCAACCTAGGGCAGTCAACCAAAGAGAGGATAGGCGGGGATGTCGCCTGTAGACACTGAGAAGCACGAGGGACCTTCGGCGCGCACCATCAGCGCGTTGGTGGACGATGCGGCGGAGCGTCTGGCCGCGGTGGGCATCGAATCCCCGCGCGAGGACGCCGAAGCCATCGTCGCCGACGCCATGGGCGTCAAACCCTCGGAACTCTCGGTCGACAGCGCCGACGACGTCTCCGAGGAGGTCGCCGCGAAGATCGAGGCGATGGTCAAGATGCGGGTGGAACGCCAGCCGCTGG
>JAFDWD010000962.1 GCA_018268695.1 Actinomycetota bacterium | reverse complement strand
GATCGTTCGATGCTTCGATCGACTCGTTGCAGCGGACCCGACGCGGGATCGAGGCGCTGCGCCGGAGGTCCTGACCCACCGGATTTGAACCTGCGCAAGTTTTTTGCAAGACTCATCGTCGTGGCAAAAGACTTGCCAACGACCGAGGGAGTCCGGGCCGGGGGCCCGGCGCTCAGCGACATGCCGACCGAGGCGCTGGTGCGGACGATGTTCGACGACCTCGAGACGGTGCGGCGAGGGTTGGACGCCGCCACCCCCGCGATCGTCGCCGCGATCGACCGCGTCGCCGAGCGGATGGCGGCCGGGGGCCGGCTGATCTACGTCGGCGCCGGGACGTCGGGCCGCCTCGCCCAGCTCGACGCCGCCGAGTGTCCCCCCACCTTCGGCGTCCCCCCCGAGCGCGTGCAGGCGGTCCTGGCCGGCGGCGCCGCCGCGTCGCGGCTGGCGGTCGAGGCGGCCGAGGACGACGAAGACGACGCCCGCGCCCAGCTCGCCGCCCTCGCCCCGACCGACCTCGACACGGTCCTCGGCCTGACCGCGAGCGGCCGCACCCCCTTCGTGATCGCCGCCGCCCGCGAGGCGGGCCGCCGCGGCTCGCTGACGATCGGCGTCTCCTGCAACGTCGCGGCGCCGCTCAGCGACGAGGTCGACCTGCCGATCGAGATCGCGGTCGGCGAGGAGATCCTCTCCGGCTCGACCCGGCTGAAGAGCGGGACGGCGCAGAAGGTGCTGCTGAACTCGGTGTCGACGATCGCGATGGTGCGGCTCGGCAAGACCTACGGCCGGTTGATGATCGACGTCAGGCCGACCAACGCGAAGCTGGTCGAGCGGGCGCTCCGCATGCTCGAAGCCGTGACCGCGGCCGATCGGCCCACCGCCGAGGCGGCGCTCGAGGCGACCGGCCGCGACACCAAGGCGGCGGCCGTCGTCATCGCCCGCGCCGTCGACCCGGACGAAGCGCGCCGCCTCCTCGCCGCGAGCGACGGCCGGCTCGACGCCGTCCTGGTGTGAAGGCCCTGCCGGCCGAGCCCTCGCGATGGTGCTGCTGATCCCGATCGGCGTGGCCATCGGGATCGTCCTCGGCTCGA
The DNA here is from genome assembly GCA_018268695.1 of Actinomycetota bacterium. The sequence continues at coordinate 1,062 of JAFDWD010000962.1, read as the reverse complement.
TCGGCGGCGGCGGCTCGCTGGTCGCCGTGCCGGTCCTCGTCTACATCGGCGGGCAGAACCTCGGCGCGGCCCAGGCCGGCGCCCTGGTCGTGGTGATCGCCGCCTCTGCCTGCGGCCTCCTCTCCTACCTCCGTCGCGACCAGGTCCGCTGGCGCGCCGGCCTGGCCTTCGGCGTCGCCGCCGGCATCAGCTCCTTCGCCGGAGCCCAACTCAGCCGCCTGATCGATCCCGACGTCCTCCTCCTCGCCTTCTCCCCGGTCATGGTCATCGGAGCCCTCGCGATGGTCCGCGAACGCGCCCACTCCACCCCGACCTTCCGGCCCTGGCGCCACGGCACCGACATCGCCTCGGTGACCAAGGTCTCCACCTCCGGCGTCTGCACCGGCTGGCTCACCGGCCTCTTCGGCGTCGGCGGCGGCTTCGTCATCGTCCCCGTCCTTGTCATCGGCCTCGGCCTCGCGCTCACCGAGGCGATCGGCACCAGCCTCCTGATCATCGTCATCGGCTCCACCGTCGCCCTCGCCGCCCGCCTCCACGGCGGCGAGATCGACTGGACCGTGATCGCCCCCTTCGCCGCCGCCGCCATCGCCGGTGTCGTCCTCGGCGGCACCTTCAGCCCCCGTCTCTCCGACCGCCACCTCACCCGCTGGTTCGCCGGCCTGGTAGTCCTCACCGCCCTCTACACCGCCTGCAAGGCCGCCGGCGGTCTCCTCTAGGGCGATCGGCCCAGGGGTGCCAGAGGGTCGGGAAAGGGACGCAAGGGCTTGCGACGGATATGAAAGCGGTGGAGGAAGTGCGACGCGGGTGTGTCCTGCCCGCCAGCTGTTCTTTATGGCCTTGTGGGGTCCATAAAGAACAGCTGGCGGGAGATGGAACCCTCCCAGGGCACCCACCTCGGACGGCCACCTGCCCCGCGGAACCAACCATCCGGCCGCCCAAGCTTGGCTTTGCGACCGGGCCGTGAGATGGTCGCCCGGTCTCGTCCTTCCCGTCCAAAACGTCGGAAGGAACCGAATGCAGTCGATCCGCGGCAAGCTCACCTACTCCAACGTCGTCGCGACG
>JAFDWD010000961.1 GCA_018268695.1 Actinomycetota bacterium | reverse complement strand
GACTCGGGGACCCCGGACCCCGGCGGCACGACCAAGCCGATCCTCGCCTACCCCCACTCGCGCGACGGCAGTTGCTCGGTGATCGGCGGCTACGTCGTCGCCGACCGCTCGCTCCCCACCCTCTATAAGCGCTACGTCTACGCCGACTACTGCGAGGGCCAGCTGCGCGTCCTCACGCCCCACCTACGTCGCGCGAGCGGCGACCACAAGCTCGGCCTCGCCGTCGCCTCCCCCACCTCGTTCGGCGAAGACGACGCCCACCACCTCTACGTCGCCTCCCAGGACGGGCCGGTCTACCGGCTCGTCCAGAAGTAGTCCTTCGCGATCAGTCGTCGCCCGGCTCGTCGATCCGGAACTCGCCGCCACCCTCGCCGTCCGGGATCCAGGTGACTCCCTCGTGGAGCTGCCCCGGTTCGACCTCCAACGCTCCCGCGAGCCGATAGACCGCCTCGACGGGCGCCTCCACCTCGCCCCGGAGGATCGCCGCGAGCTCCCCGGTCCCGATCTGCGACCGCTCCGCCAGTTGCTCGACGGAGTAGTCGTGTTGTCTGCGCAGCCGTTCCACATTCGCGGCGAAACGTCTGCGTGCGTCCACGGATTTTTGTGCCATCTAGATCAATTGTCTGTGGGAGTTTTGCTTGGGAACGGTAACCGTCCATCGGCCTTGGCAGGGAGGAAGAAAAAATCGGAGTTGGGGAAGCCCGTGGTCGCTCTCGATCGGACCATCGGGGCGAACCTCAAACGCTGCCGCAGCGCGGCGGGCCTGACGCAGGAGCAACTCGGCCACCTGGCGGCCCTGCATCCGACCTACGTCAGCCTGCTCGAGCGCGGCGAGCGCAATCCGGGCTTCGAGATCCTGGCCAAGCTGATCGGCGCCCTGGGGATCGAGGCCAACGACCTCTACGAGGGCGTCGTCTGGATCCCGCCCGATGTCGGGACCGAAGGGCGTTTCATCTACGGGTCCGAGTGACGCGGCGGCCCTGCCCGGCTAAGGTTGGCTGGTCAGCCAAAGGGGACGGAGGAGTGAGCATGGAGAGCGGCACCTTGGGGACCAGCACGGAGACCAACGGCTCAGACATCGGCGCGGCGGAGACGATCGGGGTCCTGAACCCGGCGACCGGGAAGACGATCGCGACGCTGCCGATCGACCCGCCCGAGGCCGTCGCGGCGACGGTGGCGCGGGTGCGCGCGGCACAGCCCGACTGGGAGGCGATGGGAATCGAGGGCCGCTACCACTGGCTCGGCAAGCTGCGCGACTGGATCCTCGACAACCAGGACCGCGTCCTCGACACGATGCAGCTGGAGACCGGCAAGGTGCGCGCCGACGCCTCCAACGAGCCCACCTACCTCGCCGACACGATCAACTTCTACGGCACCCAGGCGGCCAAGTTCATCGGCG
>JAFDWD010000960.1 GCA_018268695.1 Actinomycetota bacterium | reverse complement strand
TGCTGCTCTCGATGCTCGTCTCCCTGCTGATCCTGCCCGGGTCGCTGCTGGTGTCCCTGGCCGGGCCGTTGGCGATGGTCGTCGTCCTCAGCGTCACCGTGGCGACGCTGGTCGGCCCGGCGATCCTCACCCTCGTCGGACGCAACATCGACCGTTGGCGGGTCGGCTCGAAGGCGGGCGCCGAGCGCTCGGCGGTGATGCGCTTCGTCAGCGCCGCGCTGCGGCGACCGCTGGTGGCGGCGCTGGTGATCGGCGGGATCCTGCTCGCCCTCGCCGGCCCCGCGATCGGGTTGAAGCTGGGGCCGCCGAGTCCCGAACAGCTGCCCGAAGACGCACCCGCGCGGGTGAACGCCGAACTGATCGACTCCTCGATCGGGCCGGGTTGGGATGCGCCCTTCTACGTCGTCGCCTCCAACCCGGACGGGCCGGTCACCGACCCGGGCACGATGGCCGCCCTCGAGCACTTCCAGCACAAGATCGCGAAGTTCAACGGGGTGAAAGTCGTGATCGGCCCGCAGGCGGCGACGAAGCGGGTCAAACCGCTGCAGGAACTGGGGAACTCGGCGCTCGCCTCGAAGGGCAACATCGGCCCGGTCAAGGAACTGGGGAAACTCGGCCAGGAACTGAACGTCGCCGCGGGCGCGGTCGGGGAACTGCGCGGCGGCATCGCCGAAGCGAGCAACGGCGCCGGCCTGCTGGCCCAAGGCTCCGATCACGCGACCGAAGGGGCGCAGCTGATCGCCGGTGGCCTCCTGCGCGCGGCGGGTGGGAGCCAGCGGGCGATCAACGCCCTCGAACGGTTCTCGAACGGCACCGAAAAGCTCACCGAAGGGCTGCTGGAAGCGGCGATCGGGGCGCAGCAGATCCGGGTTACCGCGATCAACGGCATCACCAGCTCCCTCAACTACAACGGGCGTAAGTCCCAGCGTGAACAGCTGCGTGCACTCCGCGCCGAGCAGAACGAAACGGTCCCGCGGCTGCTCGCGCCGACCCAGGCGAGCATAGAGAAGCTGCAGGCGGCGGAAGCCAAGCTCAAGGCAGCGGCCGCGAGCGATCCGGAAGCGGCCGCGGCGCTGGAATTGGTGCAGGCGGCGCTGGGCGCGCTCACCGGTGTCAACGCGGTCGACGGCGCGCCTTACGAAGAGGGCTACGCAGGCCTTCCCGCCGAACTCGAAGGCCTCCAGGAACGACTGGACCAGGACGCTGAACTCAACCGGAGGACGACCTCGTTCATCCATTCCTCAGTTCAGGAACTGAGGCGGACCGGGCGAGCCACCGGTCGCCTGATCGAAGGCCTCTACGAACTCCACAAGGGCGCCAACACGCTCTACCACGGCGCGAGCAAGCTGGCGAAGGAAGCGAGCCGGCTGGGCAAGGGGGTCGAAAAGCTGAGCAGCGGCGCGACGGCCCTGGTCACCGGGCTCGGCCAGTTGACCGGTGGGGCAGAAGCGCTGGAAGCGAACCTCGCGGCGGGCGCGGTCGAAATCGAACCGCTCGAAACCGGGCTCACCGAAGCGAGCGCCCAGGTGCTCGAAGGCAAGGCGAAAATCCGCAGGCAGGCGACCAAAGTCCAAGAAAAGTCGCCCGGGCTCTTCAACTCGGGGTACTTCGTCCTCTCCGCGCTCGACGGGGCGCCGCCCGCCACCCGCGAAAAAGTGGGCGCGACGATCGACCTGAACAAAGGCGGCCAGGCGGCGCAGATGGT
>JAFDWD010000095.1 GCA_018268695.1 Actinomycetota bacterium | reverse complement strand
GCCGTCAGCTAGACCACTTTTGCGATCCGCTGTTCACGGACGCCGTCCCGCTTCGCGCCCTGCATGCCGATGATCATTTTCCCTTCGCCTTTCTCCAAAACGCTGCAATCGTAACTTCCCCTGGTCCTGACGCGGACGTGCCTGGGTGCGTGAGTGCGCACCCGCATGGGCGGCGCCCGGCCGAAGACAGTCTCGGGGCGGCCTTGGGCCGCCGGGCCGGACGCCTAGATAAATCGCCAGTAATACGCGGTGAGGCTGCCACGGCCGTACGTCGCGTCGAGCGCGATCGAGGTTTCAAGGGCGGTGGTGGCAGTGCTTCTCACGACAGGGAAGTTGTAGCACTCAGCCGAGCAGGGGCGCAAGCGCGGCGAGGAAGCGGTCGTCCTCTTGGGGGGTCCCGTAGCTGACCCGGATGTGCCCGGGGTCGCCGAGCGGCGCGCCTGCGCGCACCGCGATGTCGGCCGCGGCGAGGCCCTCGAGCACGGCGGCTTCGTCGTTGTCGCCGAGGTCGATCCAGGAGAAGTTGGCCTGGGACTCCGACACCGCGAGCCCGAGGCCCTGGACGCCCTCCTGGACCTTGAGGCGCTCCGCGACGGTCGACTCGACCCGGGTCAGGACGTCGTCCTGGTGGAGGATCGCCTCCGCCCCGGCCGCCTGGGCGAGCGCGTTGACGCTGAACGGCTGGCGCACCGCGTCGACCGCGGCGCGGAAGTTCGAGGAGCCGATCGCGTAGCCGACGCGCAGCCCGGCGAGGCCGTAGCACTTGCTGAACGTGCGCAGGACGACCAGGTTCGGGAAGTCCTTCAGCAGGTCGAGCGAGGCGTCCGGGTCGTCGTTGGTCTGGAACTCGATGTAGGCCTCGTCGAGGATCACCGTCGTGTGCGAGGGCACCTGCTCGAGGAAGGCGGCGATCTCCGCCACCGGGTGGTGCGTCGCGGTCGGGTTGTTCGGGTTGCAGACGATCAGCAGCTGGGTCGCCGCGGTCGTTTCGGCCGCCATCGCGTCGAGGTCGAGGAAGTCGCCCTCGGCGAGCGGCACGCGG
>JAFDWD010000959.1 GCA_018268695.1 Actinomycetota bacterium | reverse complement strand
TTCCTCCGCTACGACGGAACCTGGGATGGCCTGCCCGGCGTCACGACGCCGACGCTGATCACCAACGGTGCCATGGACATCGGCGTGCCGCCGATCAACGCGCGCCGCCTGCACGCCCGCATCCCGGGCTCCGCGCTCTCCATCTACAAGGGCGCCGCCCACGGCATGCTCTTCCAGGACGCCGAACGCTTCGCCGCGGAAGTCGCGCGCTTCAGCGCCCGGGCGAGAGCAGCCGCCGCAAGCGGCTGATCGCCGCCGGCCGTCGTGCTCGAGCTCTACGCCGGGGTGCCGCTGCGCTCGACCACCCGTCGCAGGGAGTCCGCGACCCGCTGGTCGAACTGGCGGCCGGCGCCCGCGGCCAGCTCTTCCAGCGCCCGCGCCTCCACCATGGCGACGCTGTAGGGGCGTTCGCTCGTCATCGCGTCGTAGGCGTCGCAGGCGGCGATGATCCGCGAGCCGATGGGGATCTCCTCGCCGGCCAGCCCGTCCGGGTAGCCGCCGCCGTCCCAGCGCTCGTGGCTCGAGCGGACCAGGCGGGCCACCGGCACCAGCGCCGGCGCCGCGGCGATGATCCGCTCGCCGATCAGCGTGTGCTTGCGGATGAAGTCGCGCTCGGCGGGCTCGAGCGGCCCCGGTTTGGAGAGGATCGCGTCGGGGATCGCCATCTTGCCGACGTCGTGCAGCTCGGCCGCGCGGCGGATCTCGTCGCGCTCCTCGGCGTCGAGGCCGAGGTCCGCCGCCACCTCCGCGGCGAGCTCGGCGACCCCGGCCAGATGCTCGTGCAGCTCCGGGATCCCTTCGCGCAGCGCTACCAGCAGGACGTCGCGGGACTGTGTCCCCGCCGAGGCCCGCTCGCGGCTCTTGTTCGCGTACATCCGGCGGTCCGCCAGCTGCAGCGCCGCCTCGCCATCGGGAGCCTCTGTGGGGATGACCACGCTGCCCTGGGACGCGGTGACCACGAAGCCGTCACCGCGCTCGCCGAGCGAGGCGGTCGACCCGGCGATCAGGCCGTCCACCCGGGCGACGGTGCACTCGGCCAGGACCGCGAACTCGTCGCCTCCCAGCCGGTAGGCCCGCCCGCGCCCGTCGACGAAGTCGGCGAGGCGGCCGCCGAGCCGGGCCAGCAGGGCGTCTCCGGCCGGGTGGCCGAAGGCATCGTTATAGGCCTTGAACCCGTCGAGGTCGAAGACGATCATCAGGCAGATCTCGCCGGGCTCGCGCCGGCGGTCTGTCGTCGCCTCGAGGTCCGTCGTCAGCTTGCGTCGGTTGCCGAGGCCGGTGAGCGGATCGGTCAGCGCCTGGTGGGTGCTGACGGCGAGGTGGTCGAGGTTCTCGCGGAAGGAGAGGGCCATCCGCGCGACCACGATGAGGAGGGTGATCGCCGCGAGGCCCGCGGCCGCAGGCGGCACCGGGACGAAGCGTTCGGCCGTCTGGATGCCGATCGCGACCAGTGCCCCGGCGACCGGCACGAGGATCTGGCGCAGGCCGGCGGTGTGCGGGGCACTCGTCCGCCTGCGGGCGGGCGGGGCGATCCACGCGGCGGCGCCGATCAGCAGCGCGCCGAGCGGCCACAAGGCGTCGAGCAGGCCGCCTTCGACGTAGGTCCCGTCCGCCGACTGCAGCAGGTAGACGACGTCGGAGATCCCGAGGACGGCGAGCCCGCAGGCGAGGGTCAGCCAGCCCGCGCTGAGGCGCCTGCCGTCCAGCACCACGGCGGTCGCGACGAGCGCCAGCAGGGTCACGTCGCAGATCGGATAGGCGAGGTTGGTGGCGATCGCGAGGGTGTCGCCGGAGCTGGTGCCGGCGTCCACGATCGGTTGGAGCGCCAGCGCGACGGTCAGCGCGGCGACCGACCCGCCGAAGATCAACGCGTCGAGCCAGCGGGCGAGGGTGAAGGACCCGATCCGGGCGCGCATCAGGGCGATCAGCCCCGCGTAGGTGATCGGGTAGAAGAGCAGGTAACCGGCGTCGGCGGCGGAGGGGATCGGGAGCGAGCCCGCACCCGCGAGCGTGTAATAGATTTCGGCCGCCGTCCAGACCAGCAGGGCGATACCGAGGAGCAGCCAGGCCGGCCGCTCGCGACGGTGGAGCGCCGCCCGCACCAGGCAGGACGCGGCAGCGCCGATCAGCAGCGCGTCGTAGACCCAGTTCTGGAGGTCGGACGTGAGGCCGAGGGCGATGGTCACGGTCTCGGTATCGGTCGACTGAAGTCGATTCAATAGTTTCCTCTGCAAGCGAAATCCCGCATCGCTTCATTTGACGTAGGATGCACCGCTTCCGCCTTCGCGACTCCATGCGCCGATCCACCCTTGCCATCCTCTCGCTGCTCGCGCTAGCCTTGGTGCTGGTCGTGGCGGGCTGCGGCGGCTCGAAGTCGAGCTCCTCGTCGGGTTCGACCGAAGCGGGCGGCGAAACGGCGAACGCCGCCGATTGCACCCCGTCGACGATGGAAACGCACAAGGAAGGCGTGCTGACCGTCGCCACCGACAAACCGGCCTATCCGCCGTACTTCGAAAACGACGAACCGGAAAACGGGGAAGGTTTCGAGAGCGCCGTCGCCTACGCGATCGGCAAGCAGCTCGGCTACTCCAAATCGAAGATCGAATGGACGGTGGAGCCGTTCGACTCTTCCTACGCGCCCGGTCCCAAAGACTTCGACTTCGACGTCAACGAGATCTCGATCACGCCGACCCGCGAAAAGGCGGTCGACTTCTCGGTGCCGTACTACTCGGCCAACCAGGCGGTCGTCGCGCTGGAAGGCACGGAAGCGGCGAAGGCCAAATCGCTGGCGGAGCTGAAGGACACCAAGATCGGCGTCCAGATCAACACCACCAGCCTCTCGGCGGTCAACGAAGAAATCGAACCGTCGAGCAAACCGGAAGTCTTCAACAGCTCCGGCGACGTGGTGACGGCGCTGAAGAACGGGCAGGTCGAAGCCGTCGTCATCGACCTGCCGACGGCGCTCTACCTGACCGCCGCCCAGGTCGAAAACGCGACCATCGTCGGCCAGTTCGGCAAGGCCGAAGGCGAAGAATGGGGCGCTCTGCTGGCGAAGGAATCGCCGCTGACCGAGTGCGTCTCCGGGGCGATCGAAGCGCTCGAAGGATCGGGCGAACTGGAAAAGATCACGCAGCGGTGGATGAGCCAGGCCGCGGAAGCACCCGAGCTCCACTGAGCCGGGCTGGGCGTCACGGCGGGTGACCGAGACCGCCGCCACCGCTCCTGGCGAGCGCCGCCTCGAACGCGCGGCGGCCAAACGACGCCGTACGCGCCGCAACGCGGCGATCGCGGCGCTCTCCTCGGTCGTCGTCATCGGCGGCCTCGCGGCACTCGTCCTCACCAGCCCCGGTTGGCCGACGGTCCGGGAAACGTTCTTCTCCTGGAGCGAATTCAAGAACGCCTTCCCCGAAGTTCTCGACGGTTTCTGGCTCGACGTCAAGATCTTCATGGTGGTCGAGGCGGCGGTGCTGGTGATCGCCCTGGCGATCGCCCTGATCCGCAACGACCGCTCACCCGGCCTCTTCCCGGTGCGCCTCCTGGCGACTGTCTGGGTCGACGTCTTCCGCGGCGTGCCGACGATCCTGCTCGTCTACCTGATCGGCTTCGGCATCCCGGCGCTCGAACTCGAAGGGCTGCCGACCGACCCGGTCGTCCTCGGCGGCATCGCGCTGACCCTCTCCTACAGCGGCTACGTCTCCGAGGTCTACCGCGCCGGGATCAACTCGGTCCACCGAGGCCAGAGCGACGCGGCGCTCTCGGTCGGCCTCACCAAACCGCAGGCGATGCGCCACGTGATCCTGCCGCAGGCGATCCGCCGTGTCGGCCCGCCGCTCCTCAACGACTTCGTCGCCCTGCAGAAGGACGTCGCGCTGATCTCGATCATCGGCCCGCAGGACGCCTTGCGCGTCGCCCAGATCTACCAGGGCGAAAACTTCAACTACACGCCGATCATCGCGGCGGCGCTGCTTTACCTGGCGATCACGGTGCCGCTGGCGCGGGTGGTGGACCGCATGGGCGGCGCGGCAGGGGTGCGCTGATGGCGGGCGCCCCGGTGATCGAGGTCAAGGGCGTGACCAAGGCCTTCGGCGAGCGCGAGGTCCTCCACGGCGTCGACTTCGACGTCGCCGAGCACGAGGCGGTCGTCCTGATCGGCGCGTCGGGCTCGGGCAAGTCGACGCTCCTGCGCTGCATCGACCTGCTGGAGGAGATCGACGACGGCGACATCTTCCTCGACGGCGAGGTGATCACCGACCCCTCGGTCTCGCCGGTCGCGGTGCGGCGCAAGCTCGGCGTCGTCTTCCAGGCCTACAACCTCTTCCCCCACATGAGCGTCTTGCAGAACGTGGTGCTGGGGCAGATGCGGGCGCAGAAGGCAAAGCGGCGCGAGGCCGAGGAGGAAGGGCGGGCGCTGCTCGCCCGCTTCGGCCTCGCGGGGCGCGAGGGCGACCGACCCGACGAGCTCTCC
>JAFDWD010000958.1 GCA_018268695.1 Actinomycetota bacterium | reverse complement strand
GTGCGGATCGTGTTGATGCAGAGCTGGTCGATGTCCTGCGCCACGGAGAGACGATCCTAACTCTCAGGGTTCGATTCGCGTTACCGAGCCGTCACCGTCGTTGACGACCCAGACCGCCGTCAGGCCCACCGCGACGGCCGAAGGATCGGGCCCGACGGGGATCGGGGCGCCGTCCGGATCGCCGGACGGAAGTTCGAGGCGACGGACCGCGTCTTCGCCGGCAACCGTGACCCAGAGGAGGTTCGGGCCCGCGTCGATGCCGCCGGGGGCTTCGCCGACTTCGATCGGGGCGCCGCTGACGGCCTGGACCGCGGGGTCGACGCGGATGACCGAGCCGGAGCGGGCGTCGGCGACCCAGACGAGGCCGTGGGCGACCGTGATCCCGGCCGGGTGGCGGCCCGCGGGGATCGACTTGCCGATCGCGAAGGCGGCGAGGCCGATGTGGTGGATCTGGCCGGTGGTGGCGCTCGAGACCCAGAGCGAGCCGGCGCCCGCGGCGAGGCGGAGCGGCGCGGTGTGCGGGCCGAGGTGGCGGCGGACGACCCGGCCGCCCTTGGCGTTGACGGCGGTGATCCCGGCGCCCTTCGTGTCGGCGACCCAGATGCGGCCGCCGCCGTAGACCAGCGGGCCCGGGTGGCCACCGACGTCGATCCGCTGCGTGATCGCGCCGGTTTCGTCGTCGACCCGGAGCAGCTCGCCGCTTGCCGAGTCCGTCACCCAGACCGAGCCGCCGCCGACCGCAACCGCGGCGACGCCCTGCGGCATCGCGATCGGCTTGCCAAGGATCTCGTCCGTTTCGGCGTCGATCCGCGTCAGCGTCGCTTCCGGTTCGGAGAGCACCCAGATCTTTTCCGACCCCGCCGCGATCCGCAACGGCGGCTCTCCCACCGCGACCGGAGCCGACACCTTCGGCCCCGAGTCCCCACCGGTAAGGAGCAGCACGGCAACAACGACAGCAGCGACGAGCACCAGCGCCCCACCGACGAGCGCCACCCGCCCCCGGCGAGCTCCGCCACTCCCGGCAGCGCGGTCGTCCTTTGGCCCGGTCCCTCGAGTGCGGTCGTCCTTTGGCCCGCTGGACGGGCCTAAAGACGACCGCGGTGGCGCTTCCGGGCCAAGGGACGACCGCGCTTCGGGGAGGACCCGGGTCGGCTGCGTGTCGCACTCGCTTCCGCCCCGGGCGGCGGCGATCAGGGCGCCGGCGGTGGGGAAGCGGTCCTCGGGGCGGGGGGCGGTGGCGCGGGCGATCGCGGACTCCAGCGGTGGGGACAGGGTCGGGGTCGTGGCGGGGTCGGCGTCGGCTCTCGCCATCGGATTGACGCCGGTGACCGCCTCGTAGAGGACGCAGCCGAGCGAGTAGACGTCCCCGGCCGGGCCGACGGCATCCCCTCGCCACTGCTCCGGGGACATGTAGGCGGCGGTGCCGACGACCGAGGCGCCGCTGGCGCCGCTGTCCTCGAGGGACTTGGCCAGGCCGAAGTCACTCAGGTAGGCCCGGTCGCCTTCGACCAGGACGTTGTGGGGCTTCACGTCGCGGTGGACGATCCCGGCGGCGTGGGCGGCGTCGAGCGCTTCGGCGACCTGGCCGAGGAGCGCCGTCGCGCGCTCCGGCGAGAGCGGTCCGTCACGGTCGATCAGGCCGCGGAGGTCGCCGCCCTCGACCAGACGCATGGCGACGATCAGCTCGCCGTCGACCTCGCGCGAGTCGTAGACCGGCACCACCGAGGGGTGGTCGAGCCGCGCCGCCAGCCGCGACTCGCGCAGGAAGCGCTGCCGGAACGAGGAATCGCCCGCGAGCTCGCGGGCGATCACCTTCAGCGCCACCGGGCGGTCGAGGCCGAGGTGGGTGGCGCGGTAGACGACGCCCATCCCGCCGCGGGCGAGGCGGGCGTCGATCCGGT
>JAFDWD010000957.1 GCA_018268695.1 Actinomycetota bacterium | reverse complement strand
GGCGAGTCGGGGTTCGCCTTGACCACCTTGGCCCGCTTCCAGAGCCGATGGGCGGCGAGCTTCTCGGCCGCCAGTTTGGCCCCGGCGAAGTTGGGAATCCGGCCCTCGGCGCCGGGGAAGCGGGAGACCCCCTGGTCGTCCATCGCCTTCCAGACCTCTGCCCGGACCTCGTCCTTCGAGCGCATGGGTCGAAACATATCCATCAGGGAACCCGGCAAGCCTGACCACGTCTCGCCGTCTGCCTACACTTTGGTGCTTCTTGTCCAGCGACCTGTGCTGTGGGGACAGCAATGGGCCGAAAAACGATCATCATCATCGCGTCCGCATTTGTGCTCGTCATCGCCCTCGTCGTGGGTGGCGCATACGCCTATGACAAGTCCCAGGAGGGGAAGATCGCCGAGGGCGTGACGATCGACGGGATCGACGTCGGCGGGATGGAAGCGAAGGAGGCCGAAGCGAAGGTCCGCCGCGAGCTCCTGCGCCCGCTGGACCAGCCGCTGAGCGCGACCTTCCGCGACCGGAACTGGACTCTGCCGGAGGAGAAGCTGAAGGTCCGCGCCGACGTCGAAGAGGCGGTGGCGCACGCGGTCGAAGTCAGCCACGAAGGCGACCTGCCGACCCGGATCGGCCGCTATCTCGGCGGCGATGAGCTCGAAGTCGGCATCTCCGCGCACGTCGACTACTCGCGCAGCGCGATCAACAAGTTCGTCCGCCACATCTCGGACGAACTGAACCGCAGGCCACAGGACGCCTCGGTCTCGCCCGCGGCGGAATCGCTCGAAGTCATCGCCTCCCATCCGGGGCGCAAGGTGCGCGACGTCCGCCTCACCGACGAGCTGCATGCGGCGGTCGCCGGCGGCGGCTCGCGCACGATCGCCGTGAAGGTCCACAGGACGGAGCCGGAAGTGACCACCGAGGAGGTCGCTGAGCGCTACCCGTCCTACCTGACCCTCGACCGCGCCAACTTCACCCTGCGCCTCTACCGCGATCTCGAACTGGCCCGGACCTACACCGTCGCCGTCGGGGCGGAAGGCCTGGAAACCCCGGAAGGGACCTATGAGATCCAGGCGATGGAAGAAGAACCGACCTGGTACGTGCCGGAATCCGACTGGGCCGGGGACCTCGCCGGAGAGGTGATCCCGCCCGGTCCCGACAACCCGATCAAGGCGCGGTGGATGGCGATCTTCGAAGGAGCCGGGATCCACGGGACCGAAGAGACGGCCTCGCTCGGCAGCGCCGCCTCGCACGGATGCGTGCGAATGTCCATACCGGACGTGGAAGAGCTGTATGACGAAGTTGAAGTAGGAACTCCGATCTTTATTGGGTAATCGGCGTGGCGGGCGAGCCATCGACCCGACGATCGGTTAGGTGTGTGTGGGTGAGCGGCGAAGGACGTGACGGTTTGAGCGCGAATGAGAGTTTCGTGAACTGGGATACGGCGCTCGCCGGATACGACCGGGACCTGATGACCCGCGGGGCCGCCGAGCGGACCCGGCGCGCCTATGGCGTCGACCTCGCCGCCTTCGTCACCTGGGCCAAGGCACTGCACCTCGGGCCCGGCGACCTGCGCCATCGCGACGTGCGCCGCTACGCCGCCTCGCTGTCCCAGGAAGGCAAGGCCTCGACCACCGTCGCCCGCAACCTCGCCGCGATCCGCGGCCTCTTCGACTTCCTGGTCCGCACCGAGCGGGTCGGCGGCAACCCGGCCGAGCTCGTCTCCAGCCCGAAGCGCCCGCAGAAGCTGCCGAACATGATGACCGGCGAGCAGATGCGCTCGCTGCTGGAGGGGATCCCGGCCCGCACGCCGCTCGAGCTGCGCGACCGGGCGATGTTCGAGCTCGCCTACTCGTGTGGCCTGCGCTGCGAGGAGATCGTCAACCTCGAGGTCGACTCCTTCGACTGGGAAGAGG
>JAFDWD010000956.1 GCA_018268695.1 Actinomycetota bacterium | reverse complement strand
CGGGTCCAGATCTCGCGCTGGCGGACCATCCAGTCGGTCGCCTCGTCGAGCGTCTCGGTCCGCAGCGACAGCACGTGGTTGCGGCCGTCGACGACGCGGCTCACGACCCCGCTCTCCTCGAGCACCTTCAGGTGCTTGGAGATCGCGGGCTTGGAGACGCCGAAGTCGCTCGTCACTTCGCCCACCGTGGCGGGCCCGGCGGCGAGACGTTCGACGATCTGGCGGCGGATCGGATGGGACAGCGCTTTGAACGGACTGTTAACCATTTGGTGAACTGTAGCGCAGGGGCGATGGCGGCATCGAAAAGTCGTCCGTCCGTCCTTGGGGCGGGGGTAGGCTCGCGCCATGCGAAAAGCTCTCGTCTCAGCCCTCCTCACTGCCCTGCTTCTGGCGCTCGCCGCCACCTCCGCCTCGGCCGCTCCCGCCGCCGACGGCTCGGCCGCGTGCACGCCGAAGACCAACATCGAGGCGATCGTCGACGACTCCGGATCGATGGCGATCACCGACTCCAACCGCCTGCGCGTGCAGGCGATGGACCTGCTGATCCAGACCCTGCCGTCGTCGACGACCCTCGGCGCGGTCGAGTTCGGCTCGGGGATCGAAGGCATCCCGGGTGTGTTCGAAGGCATCCCCGCCGCCTACACGCTGTTCCCGCCGGAGCCGATCCAGCCCAACTCGTCGGCGATGGAAGGCGCGCTGAAAGCCAACATCAACGCCGACGACGGGGCGACCGACTACAACGGCGCCTTCGCCAAGGCGGACGCCGACAACCCCAGCTCCCAGGCCCGCATCTTCCTCACCGACGGCGGCCACGACGAGGGCACCTACAACGAAGCCCACCTCGCCCACAACGTCCCGACCTACGTGATCGGCTTCGGCACCGGGATCTCCTCGACCGAAGACAAAGCCCGGCTGAAGAAGATCGCCGCCGATACCGGCGGCAAGGTCTACGAGCTCGAAGACGCGAGCGAACTGCAGGCGGTCGTCAACGGCATCGGCGCCGAACTCACCTGCAAGACCCCGCCGCGCCAGTTCACCGACGAACTCGGCCAGGGCGAATCGAAAACCCACACCGTCACGATCGGGGCGAAGACCAAATTCCTCCGGGTCACCCTCACCTGGGCGCAGCCTGGGGACAACTTCAAGCTGACCGGCCTGCGGATCAAATCCCACGGCCAGATCGTCGCCGCGGCACGCCCGCAGAAAGTGGTCAAGCCGAAGAAGCTGAAAGTGACGGTGGCGGCGAAGAGCAGCACCTTCACGGTTCTCAAAATCGCCCACCTGCGGCCAGGCACCCTGCAGTTCTCGGTGAAGGGCGCGAAGGTCTCTGGCGGCGCGGTGAAAGTGACGACCCAGGTCGGCGGCGAAACCGGCTGAGCCGTGGGGCGGCTCCCGCGCCGCCCGCCGTCAGTCCTCCTCGGGACGGTAGGGCCCCGGCTTCGGCCGGGGCCTGCCGCCGGGGAAGGCGAGGCGCAGGATCGTCCGCTGCACCATGCCGAGCTGGGCGAGGAACGGGCCGGTGTTGTACGGGAGGTCGTAGCGCTCGCAGATGTCCTTGACCTGGGGGGCGATCTCGGCGTAGCGGGTGGACGGCATGTCGGGGACGAGGTGGTGCTCGACCTGGTAGCCGAGGTTGCCGCTCGCGACGTGGAAGAGGGGGCTGCCCTCGATGTTGGCGGAGCCGGTGAGCTGGCGGATGTACCAACCGCCGCGGCCCTCGTCGGCGACCTCATCGGGGCTGTAGGTATAGGTCTGGTCGGGGAAGTGGCCGCAGAAGATGATCGCGTAGGCCCAGACGTTGCGGGCCAGGTTGGAGTAGGCGTTGACGACGGCGGTGCGCTTGTAGGCCTGCCTGCCGTCGGCAAGCGCGCGCGACGCGATGCGCCCGAGCCCCCCCGCCCCCCGTCGGCTGTTCCTTTTGGACCTGTGGCGTCCAAAAGGAACAGCTGAGCGCTTTGGCGCGGGCTTTGCCGCCTCGATCGCGGCGCCGACGGCGGCGCTTGCGAGGGCGCTGACCAGCGGCCAGGCGATGTAGTCCTTGACCACCTGGTCGCGCGCCTTGCCGGCGATCCCCTTCAGGTCGCGGCGGACCTGGTCCATCGGCTTCTGGCCCGTACGGATCGCCTCGAAGTCCAGGTCGTGCAGCGCCACGCCCCACTCGAAGAGCCCGGCTAGGATCAGGTTGTAGAAGGGCTGTAGGAGGTAGACCGGGTGCCACTTCTGGTGCGGATCGATCCGCATGATCTCGTAGCCGAGGTCCTTGTCCTTGCCGCGGATGTTGGTGAAGGTGTGGTGGACGTAGTTGTGTGAGTGCTTCCAGGACTCGGCGGTCGAGGCGTTGTCCCAGTCCCAGGT
>JAFDWD010000955.1 GCA_018268695.1 Actinomycetota bacterium | reverse complement strand
TTCTGGAGCGGCTCCCCCACGCACGGAGGGCATCGTGAGCGACCCGACCACGTTCAGGTGCGCGAGCCGGCTGGCGATCGACCGTGACGCCCCGGAGGTCTTCGACTACATCTGCGACGTCGGCCGCTGGCCGGAGTGGGCGCCGACCGTCGAGCGGGGCTGGATCGCCGGCGGGGGGCCGCCGGTGCCGGGTTCCCGGGTGGAACAGCGGGCCAAGCTGATCCTCGGACGCACCCGCCACCGGGCCCAGAGCGTGACCGTCGTCGAGGCCCCTCACCGCCTCGCGTTCGCCGGGCCTCTGGGCACCTCCACGGCGCGCTGGGGGATGGAGTTCACCCCGACCGATGCCGGTCGGAGCGAGGCCGAGATGTGGATCGAGGTCGACCTCAGGAACATCATGCGCCTGCTCCCCCGCCGTCCCTTCAGGCAGCGGATCCAGCGGGTGATGGAGGTCGAGATGATCGCGATCAAGGCCGCGGTCGAGGAGCGCGTGTCGTGAGCCCACGCGACGCCGCGCAGGAGCGCCTGGTCGAGGTCTACCGCAGGAAGGCCAAGCACTACAACGTCGTCTCCCGGCTCTACCCGGTGCCCCTCTACCCCCAGCAGGCCCAACGCCGCCGCGCGATCCGGGCACTCCGCCTGCGCCCCGGCGCCACCGTCGTCGACCTCGCTTGCGGCACCGGCCAGAACTTCCCGATGGTCGAGCGGGCGATCGGCCCCGAGGGCCGGATCGTCGGTGTCGATCTCACCGACGCGATGCTCGCCGAGGCCGAGCGCCGGACGAAGGAGACCGGCTGGAGCAACGTCTGTCTCGTGCAGGCGGATGTGACCGGCTACGCCTTCCCGGGCGAGGTCGACGCGATCCTCTCCACTTACGCCTTCTCGCACCTGCCCGAGTACGGGGACCTGATCTCCCGCGGCGCCGAGGCGCTCGCCGGCGGTGGGCGCTGGGTCGTGCTCGACCTCAAGGCGCCCGACGACGCGCCCCGCCTGCTGGCCGATGCCGGGGCCGCGATCGGCAGGCCGTTGGGCTCGATCGACGAGTGGCTCGCGCGCCGCCCATGGGGGGAGATCCGCGCGGCCATGCGTGACGCGCTGCCCGATCTCACCTGGAGCGAGCTGTGCTTCGGGACCGCGTTCCTCGCGGCCGGGTCGCCGACCCCGGACGGTGCCTCGCGATGACTGCCTCCCAGGGATCCGCCTGCGGGTCGACCGCGCGCCGGTCAGCCGACCTTTTCCGCGACCAGGGCGATCTTGCGCACCCGCCCGGACCGCAGCCACTCGCTCCAGAGCCGGTGGGCGCGCAGCAGCTCCTCCAGTGCCTGCTCGCCGACCTCCGCGGCGATCTCGGACGCGTCGGCGGCGAACGCCCGCAGCAGCGCTTCGGCCATCGCGGCGTGCGCGGAGGTGGGGTCCTCGCTCCGGCGGACGCGCAGCCCGACCCGGTCCAGGGACGCGAGCATCTCCTCCGCCGGGACGAGCCAGACCGTGTCGGCGTCGGGCATCTCCTCCCGCTCCGCCTCGGTGAGCGGCGCGCCGGCCTCGACCGTGCAGGCGAAGCGCCCGCCGGCGACGAGCGCGCCCGCGATCTCCCGGAGCAACGGCTCCTTCTCCGGGAAGGCCAGAATCGTCTCGAGCAGGATCACCACCTCGAACGGCCCCGCCGGGACCGGCGGGATCGGTGCCACCTCGAAGCGACACGGCAGATCGCCGGCCAGGCGACGGGCGATGTCGATGGCGTCGGCGCTGTAGTCGACCCCGAGGTAATCGCAGCCCGTCTCCCGCGTGATGAAGCGCCCCGGCCCGCCGATGCCGCAGCACAGGTCGAGCACCGAGACGGAGGGCGCGATTCCCGCATGGCGCGCCAGCTCCCGGATTTCATCGGCCTGCATGAAGCTCTCCTGTTCGACGAACTCGCCGGGCCCGTAGGCCCCGAGCCGCGCCCGCTCGAGGGCCCGCACGAAGGGAGCGCGTTCGTCCTGCTTCACCCCGACGATGCTAGCCGGCCGGTTGCTCCCGGTCGGCGGTCGGAGCCCTAGGGCGATGGCGGCAGATCCCTCGGGCGCACCCGCACGGACGACGCGATTGTCCCACCCCACGGCGCTGACCCTCCTCGCCGCGCAGACGTTGCTGATCGCGGGCCTCGCCGTCACCGCCGGCCTCGATCGCGACGGCCTCGGGACCGCCGGCTGGGCGGTCGGGCTCGCCGCCGCGGGCTTCACGAGCCTGGCGCTGGCGCGCGCTCGCCCCTACTGGGGCGGCGACCGCCTCGGGCCGGCCGACTGGGTGACGCTCACCCGGGCGGCGCTCTCGATCGGAGTCGCGGCGCTGGTCGTCGATTCGTTCGCCGGGCCCGTGCCGGTCGCGCTGCTGGTCTCGCTCGCGTCGGTCGCGCTCGTCCTCGACGCGGTCGACGGGCAGATCGCCCGACGCACCGGCACCACGTCGGTGCTGGGCGGCCGCCTCGACGGGGAGGTGGACGCGTTCCTGATCGCGGTCCTGAGCGTCTACGTCGCCCGCTTCGTCGGCACCTGGGTGCTCGCGATCGGCGCGGCACGCTACGCCTTCCTCGCGGCCGGTTACGTCTTCCCGTGGCTGCGCGAGCCGCTGCCGCCCCGCTACTGGCGCAAGGTCGTGTGCGCGATCCAGGGAATCGTCCTGACGGCGGCGGCCGCGCAGGTGCTACCGACGCCCTTGGCGGAGGCCGCGCTCGCGGTCGCGCTGGTGCTGCTCGCCGAGTCCTTCGGCCGGGACACGTGGTGGCTGTCGGAACTCCGGCGTCGGGACGCCCCTCGACCCCGAGCCGGCCTGGACCCGGCGCCGGCGGGCGGTCCGCCGGCGAGTCCCGGTCGCGGCCGGATACGGGCTGTCGTCGCCATCCTGCTGACGGTCCTTTCCTTCGCCGTCGTGTGGGCGGCGCTCGTCGCCCCTGACGAGCCGGGCACCTTCGGCTCTACGGCGTTCCTCAGGGTCCCGATCGAGGGTCTGGTCTTGGTCTTGATCGCGGTCTTCCTGCCGGTTACCGGCCGGCGGATCCTGGCCGTGCTCGCCGGTCTGGTTCTCGCGCTGGTGGTCGTCCTGAAGGTGGTCGACTACGAGATCTTCACCTTGTTCGATC
>JAFDWD010000954.1 GCA_018268695.1 Actinomycetota bacterium | reverse complement strand
CGCCCGGGGGAAGGGGAATTCGCGCTCCAGTACCCGGCCGCCGAGGGCGCCGAGCACCTTGCGGGTCTCCGCCTGCGCCCAGACCGCGCCGAACATGCCGGTGGAGGCGCCGATCACCGCGGCGGGCGTGCCCATCAGAGCGCTCTCGCCGGCGGGCCGCGAGGCCCAGTCGAGGGCGTTCTTCAGCGCGCCCGGGATCGAGCTGTTGTACTCCGGCGTCGCGACGAGGACCGCGTCGGCCTCGCGCATCGCGGCGCGTAGGTCGGCGACGGCGGCGGGCGTCTCGCCCTCCTCGAGGTCGCCGTCGTAGGCCGGGATCTCCGCCAGCCGGTCGAAGCTGACGAACTCGACCCCGCCGGGCAGCCGCTCGGCGGCTGCCCGCAGCAGGGCGGAGTTGTAGGAGTCCCGGCGCAGGCTTCCGGATATGCCCAGGACCCTCATGACTAGGCCTCCTGGGGGACGAGCTCGAGGTCGACGTTGATGGCGACCTCCCACTCGAGGACCGTGCCGCCGCTCGGCAGGTCGGCGTTGAAATCGATGCCGAAGTCACGCCGGTCGACCGCGGTGGAGACGGAGAGGGCGACGCGGGGGTTGCCGCCGAGGTCGCCACCGATCTCGCCGAAGCGACCGGTCGCCTCGACCTCGCGGACGTTGCCCTTGATCTCGAGCTCGCCGGAGAGGCGGACGCTGCCATCGTCGGCGACGTCGAAGCGGGTGGAGGCGAACTTCAGCTTCGGGTGCTGCTCGGTGTCGAAGAATTCAGGCGACATCAGGTGGCCCTTGAGCTGCGGCTCGTCGATGTCGATCGACTCCACGTCGACGGTGCCGACCAGCTTGGCCTCGTCGCCGCCGGTCAGGGTCGCCTCGTAGCGGTCGAACTTGCTGCGGTAGGTGGCGACGTTGTTGTGGGTGACGGAGAACGCGACCGAGGAGTGGACCGGGTCGACGGTCCAGGTGCCGGTCGGGACCTTCTGGTTGATGGTGTCGGTGCTCATCTGGGTGCTCGCCTTTCGTTTGTCTGCGTCGGGGGTCTTTTCGAAGTCAATGATTGACGCAGAAACGATATTAGCAAAAATACTTGAGAGAGCAACTATTGACCAGACAAGTGTCATGTGTCATCATCAGGCCATGTCTGATACGTCCACCATCGGTACCGAACGCACCATCTCCCAGGGTGCGGCGGGTCCGAGCAAGGGGAATCCGCTCGGGACCTGCTCCCCGCACCACGAGGCCTGGCGCTCCCTCGCCCGCACGCATGCGGCGGTCAGCGGCCGACTGCAGGAGGCGCTCGCGCAGGCGGAGCTGCCGCCCCTCGCCTGGTTCGAGATGCTCGCCGCGATCGCCGCGGCGGACGGAGAGCGGATGAAGATGGGGGAGCTGGCCGAGGCCCTCGTGATCACCCGCGGTGGGCTCACCAAGCTCGTCGACCGCCTGGTCAAGGCGGGCCTGATCGAGCGGACCTTCTGCGAGACGGACCGCCGCGTCAGCTACGCGACCCTGCT
>JAFDWD010000953.1 GCA_018268695.1 Actinomycetota bacterium | reverse complement strand
TCGATCGGTTCGACCCGGCGGAAGTGCAGCGTCTGGTCGAGGATCTCGTCCGCGGTCAGGTTGCGGCCGAACTTCATCTTGCCCGTCGCGCAGAAGGTGCAGGTCAACGGGCAGCCCGACTGCGAGGAGACGCAGACCGAGCGCCTCCCGTCGCGATAACGCATCAGGACCGCCTCGAGCGGTCGCCCATCGGCGGTGTCGAAGAGCGTCTTCACGGTACCGTCGTCGGAGCGCGCCTCGGCCCGCACCGAGAGCGTCGACAGCGGCAGGTCCGCCTCCAACCGGCCCCGCAGCGCGGCGGGCAGATTCGTCATCTCGTCGTAGCCCGAAACCCCGCGCGCGACCCACTCCCAGACCTGGGAGGCGCGGTACTTCGGCTCGCCGGCGGCGGCGAGAACCTCGTCGAGACGTTGCGTGTCCACCAGACGAGGTTAGACAGATCTACCCGTGGAGCTTTTCGCCGCGCTCCAGCATGGCGATGAATTTGGCCAGGCGGCGGGCGCGGGTCTCGGGCTTTTTCGCGTCCTGGAGGCGGTAGAGGATCGCGTAGCGGTTGGCGCCGTCGAGCTCGGCGAAGGCGGCCGCGGCCTTCTGATTCGCGTCCAGTTCCGCCTGTAGATCGGGTGGGACCTGGGCCGTGCGGGCGCTCTCGTAGGCGGCATCCCAGCGGCCGTCGGCCTTCGCGGCGGCGCCCTCGGCGGCGCCCGCTGGACGCAGAGAGCCGGCCGCCTCCAGGGCTTCGCACTTTTCGCGGTTGATCTTCGACCAGCGGCCGCGGGGGCGGCGGGGGGTGAAGCGCTGGAGGAAGTGGGTGTCGTCGAGGCCGCGCTTCTGGCTGTCGATCCAGCCGAAGCAGAGGGAAAGCTCGAGCGCCTCGGCGTAGGTGATGGAGGGCTCCGGGGCGCCTTTCTTCGCGATCTTCAGCCAGACGCCCTCGGAGACGGCGGCATTGGCCTCCAGCCACTCCTCGAAGTGGTCCGGGCCGGTGAAGAGCAGGGTCGGCAGGTCGTCGGCCATGCGCTCAGTCGGTGAGCCGCTCGGTCAGCTCCTCGGCGCTGACGGACTCGACCTCGACGACCTTGTCGCGGGACTTCGCCCCGTGGACGACGCTCACCCGCGAGGGCGCGACGCCGACCCGGGCCGCGATCAGCTTGCAGAGCGCGCGATTGGCCCGGCCGTCGGTCGGCGGCGCCGAGACCCGCGCCCGCAGCACCCCATCCTCGAAGCCGAGCAGGGCGTCACCCCGGCCCCGCGGCCGCAGCCGCACCGATACCCGTGCCGAACTTTTCATCCCCGAGCCCTCGCCGCGTAGTAGAAGTAGTTGACAGAGACACTAACTCACGATCAGGAGGACTCAATGGCTGTGATCCCCGACGAGGCTAAGCACCTCTTCGAAAACAAAGACTTCGCCCACGTGGCGACCGTGAACAAGGACGGCTCGCCGCAGGTGTCGGCCGTCTGGATCGCCCTCGACGGCGACCTCGTGACCTTCAACACGGCAGAGGGCCGGGTGAAGACGAACAACGTGCACCGCGACGAGCGGGTGGCGATCTCGATCACCGACCAGGAGAACCCCTACGAGAACCTGATCATCCAAGGCAAGGTCGTCGAGATCACCAACGACGGCGCCGACGACGACATCGACGCGCTGGCCAAGCGCTACCTCGACGCCGACTCATATCCCTTCCGCCAACCGGGCGAAGAACGGGTGATCGTGAAGATCGCGCCGGAGAAGGTGAACCACGCCAACCCCTAGGTCGGCAGTTCGGCGTCGAGGCGGGTCAGCGCGGCCCGGGCGAGGTCGAAGGTGCGGCGGTCGCCGGTCAGCCGCCAGCGCGCGTTGGCGGCCATGACGACGGCGTAGAGCTCGAAGGCGTAGCGGTCGGGATCGGCGATCCCGGCCGCGTCCGCCTGACGGACCAGCTCCGCCATCCAGGCGTCAAGCGAGGCGGCGATCGCGTCGCGGACCGGGCCAGGGCGGTCGTCGAACTCGCTCGCGGTGGCGCCCCAGAAGCAGCCGCCGGGGAAGCTGTAGAGGTAGTCGAGGTAGTGCTCGGCCATCGCCCG
>JAFDWD010000952.1 GCA_018268695.1 Actinomycetota bacterium | reverse complement strand
TCATCCCGCTCGGCGTCTCCCAGATCCGCCGGGGGGCATTGCCGGAGCGCGGCTCCGGCGTGATCGTCTTCGAGACGAAGGCCGCGAAGGGGAAGTCGTCCAGGAGGGCGTCGCCGAACACCTTGCGCGCGGCGATCGCGTCGTAGGTCCCGGAGGCGTTGATGACCGGATGCTCCAGCTCGATCCCACAGAGCTCAGGCATACGCGTGGCTCACCTCCTCGACCTCGTCCCCGCGCAGGACCGGCCCGTCGACGCAGAGGCGCAGGTAGCCGCCGCCGGGCTTCGGTACCGCGCAGCCGAAGCAGGCACCGAAGCCGCAGGCCATCGGCGACTCGAGCGCCAGCTCGACCGCGACCCCGTGCTCGGCGCAGAGCGCCCGCACCGCCTCCAGCATCGCCGGCGGCCCGCAGGTGTAGACGACGCCGGACGCCGCGTCGTCTCCGACCAGGATCGGCAGCAGGAGGTCCGTGACGCGCCCCTGGACGCCCGCGTGGCCATCCTCGGTCGCCAACCTCACCTCGGGGCAGAGCGCCCCTGAGGAGCCGCAGAAGAGGTCGAGGCCGCCGGTGTGCGCGCGGTCGCGGAAGCCGAGCAGGACGCGATGCGGCACGCCGCGCTCGCTGAAGCGCTTGCGCAGGAGGGCGAGCGGCGCGACCCCCACCCCGCCACCGACCAGCACCGCGCCGGCGGCGTCGCCTGTCACCTCGCGCGGCGAGGCGAAGGAGTTGCCGAGCGGACCGGTGATCCAGATCCCTTCGCCCTCGCCCAGCGCGCCGAGCCGCTCCGTCCCCGGCCCGACCGCGTCGAGCAGGAAGTCGAGCCGCACGCCACCACCGGCCGCGGGGATCGTCTCCGCGACCGAGATCGCCCGCGGTAGGAAGGCGCGGCCGTCGCGCGCGCCCCAGCCCTCGGCCGCGGCGAGCATGTAGAACTGGCCCGCCCGCGGCTCGGGCCCCGCGCGGGCGACCACCGAGACGACCCGGTAGCCACCCGAGTCCCGGTTCGCGGCGACCTCGCAGAGCCTGCGTCCGAACGGGGCGCTCACGGGTGGCTCGCCGCCTCCTGCGCCGCCTGGTGGATCTCCTGGAGCGAGCGCACTTCGTCGTCGATCCCACCGCCCGAGGCGATCGCCCGGACCGCCGCCGTCGCCGCCGTCATCGTCGTGATCGAGGGGATCCCGTGCTTGACCGCCGCCGTGCGGATCTCGTATCCGTCTGCCCTCGCCCCGCTCCCGCTCGGGGTGTTGATGACGAGGTCGCATTCGCGCTTGCGGATCAGATCGAGGACGTGCGGGGACCCCTCGTTCAGCTTGTTGATCCGCCGCACGGGGACGCCCATCCGCTCGATCGCCAAGGCCGTGCCGCCGGTGGCGACGATCTCGAAGCCGACGTCGTGCAGGCGCGCCGCGAGCTGGGTGGCGGCGGCCTTGTCGGTGTCGGTCACCGTGATGAAGACCGTGCCCTCGCGCGGCAGGATCACCCCGGCGGCGGCCTGGGCCTTGCCGAAGGCGGTCGGGAAGTCGGCGGCGACGCCCATCACCTCGCCGGTCGACTTCATCTCCGGCCCGAGCACCGAATCGGCCCCGGCGAAGCGCGCGAACGGCAGCACCGCCTCCTTCACGCTGACGTGCTCGGGCAGCCCCGTCGGCAGGTCCATGTCGGCGAGCTTCTCCCCCAGCATCAGCCGCGCCGCGACCTTCGCCAGCGGCATCCCGATCGCCTTGGAGACGAAGGGCACCGTGCGCGAGGCGCGCGGGTTCGCCTCGATCACGTAGAGCTTGCCGTCGGCGATCGCGTACTGGATGTTGATCAGGCCGATCACGCCGAGCTCCAGCGCCAGGCGCTCCGTCGTCTCGCGGATCTCGGCAAGCATCTCCTCGCCGAGCGAGAGCGGCGGGATCACGCAGGCCGAGTCGCCGGAGTGGACGCCGGCCTCCTCGACGTGCTGCATGATCCCGGCGACGTGGACCGAGTCACCGTCGCCGAGCGCGTCGACGTCGACCTCGATCGCGTTCTCGAGGAAACGGTCGAGCAGCAGCGGGTGCTCCTGGTCGGCCTTGACGTGCTTGTCGAGGTAGGTCCGCAGGTCCTCGGTCGAGTAGCAGATCTCCATCGCCCGGCCGCCGAGCACGTAGCTCGGCCGCACCAGCAGCGGGAAGCCGACCTGGGCGGCGATCTCCTCGG
>JAFDWD010000951.1 GCA_018268695.1 Actinomycetota bacterium | reverse complement strand
TCTCGCTCGCCTACGTCCGGCACTCCTTCGGCGAATCGCTCGACCAGCAGGCCGCCGAAGAGCTGTTGGCCCGCGGTGCCGAGTCGGTCGGCACGCCGGACATGCCGAAGTACGTCGTGATCAACCCCGCGACCAGCGTCGGCCTCGGCGAACTGGTCGAACAGGACCACGCCGACGTGCTCGTCTTCGGCTCCTAATACCGGACCGCCAAAGGCCTGGTGAAGCCGGGGATCTCGGCCCACAAACTGCTGCTCGGGGGGAGCTCGGCGATCGCCGTCGCGCCCGCCGGGATGTGGTCGGGGGGCGAGGTCTCGGTGGGCACGGTCGGCGTCATCGACGAGGGGGATCCGGCCGCGCGCCAGACCGCGGAGAGCCTCGCGGGTGCCCTGGGGGCGACGGTGGCCGAGCACGGCTCGGGCAAGCTCGACCTCCTCGTGGTCGGCTCGCGCAAAGAGGCCCCGGAGGGCAAAGTCGTCCTCAGCGCCGCCAGCGACTACGCGGTCGAGGCGGCGAACTACCCGGTGCTGGTCATCCCGCGCGGCACCGTGGTGGACTTCTCCTAGTCCCGCTGGACGACCAGGATCACGGCCGCGACCTTCGGGTCGCGGCCGGCGATCCGCTCCTGCGCCGCCTCGGGCGACACCGTCTCGGTCTGGTGGCCGGAGAGGATCTCGGCCACCGTCTGCACCGGCGAGTCGGAGTGGAGGACGATCGTCGGCGGGCCGCGCTCGGCGCGCCGGCCCTCGGTGGCGGCCTCGAGCACGGTGGCCGTCACGTCGGTGGAGGCGCGCTCGGCGTTCGACCAGCCGCGACTGAAGGCGAGGTCCTGCATCGACATCTCCGGGCCTTCGAGGATCCTCAGGCGCGACTCGTCGTCGCGGGTCCACTTGCGGTCGCCGAGCAGGATCGGGCGG
The DNA here is from genome assembly GCA_018268695.1 of Actinomycetota bacterium. The sequence continues at coordinate 2,076 of JAFDWD010000951.1, read as the reverse complement.
CCGGAGAGCCACGGGTCGAGCACCGTGCGCCCGAGCTCCTCCTCGGTCAGGTTGAACGAGCGGGCGTGCTGCTTGCCGGTGGCGACCTCGATGTGGAAGGGCATGCCGGCGACGCTACCGGGTTCCGCCGCCGCCGGGTTGACGCCGTCGGGTTGACATCATGCGCGCCATGCATTCCCCCCAGCGACCCGACGCGGTCCTCTTCGACAACGACGGCCTCCTCCTCGACACCGAGTCGGTGTGGACGCGGGCGGAGGAGGATCTTTTCGACACTCACGGCATCGCCTTCACCGCCGAACACAAGCGCGAACTGGTCGGCACCTCGGCCGACATCGCCGGCGGCCTGCTGGAAGGGTGGCTCGACCGGCCGGGCCAGCTCGGCACCTTGATCGAGGAGCTGAACGAGCTGGTCGTCGCCGAGCTCGAGCGCGGGGTGGAGGAGATGGTCGGAGCCCGCGATCTGCTCGAAAGCCTGAAAGCGCAGGGGACGCCGATCGGCCTGGTCTCCAACTCGCCGCTCGACTTCGTGGTCCGCTCCCTGGAGATCGTCGGTTTCGAGGACATCTTCGACGCCATCGTCAGCGGCCACGACGTGGCGGCACCGAAGCCGGCTCCCGATCCCTACCTGGAGGGATGTCGACTCCTCGGGGTCGAGCCGGGGCCGAGCGTGATCGCCCTGGAGGACTCGCCGACCGGGGTGACCGCGGCCCGCGCCGCCGGCCTCACCGTGATCGGCGTGCCCTCACTCGACGGGATCGAGCTGGCCGAGGCCCATCACATCGCCGCCAGCCTGGCCGACGAGGTCGTCGCCGGGCTGACCCTCATTCGGTAAGCAGCCGTCGCCGCCGCAGGATGCGCTCGGCGAGCTCGAGCGCCTCGCGTACCGACCGCTCGGCTTCCGCCGCCAGGTCGCCGCGCAGCGCCTGTTCGGCGGCCGCCTCGACGGCCGGCCGGCGCTCCTCCAGGGCTTTGATGTCGCGGGCGTGATCGGGGTCGTCGAGCGCCTCGCGGAGTTCGAACAACAGCGCTTCGATGCCGATCCGCGACTGCAGCGCCGCCTCGCGGCTGCGCCCCGCGTCGAGGTCGGCGCGGGCGCGTAAGAGGAGCGCCTCGCAGGCCTCGGGCCGCTCGCGCCCGCGGAGCAGCGCCGCGACCCGTTCCTGCGGGCGCACCTCTTCCTGGCGCCGGCGCCGCGCCGAGCCGCCGATCGCCCCCACGTCGACCTCGCGCGCCTCGCTGAAGGTGCCCTCCGCGGTCTCCTTGCCGCTGCCGTAGCCGAGCCGCACGGCGACGGCGCGCTCCGGCGCGAGAGCGGCGGGGTAGGGATCGGCGACCGCCAACGCGTGGGCGTGGAGGGCGTCGTTCAGGAGCGCGATGCCGGTGGCGACGACGGCGTCGATCGAATCCTCGTCGGCGATGGCCCCGGCGAGCCACGCGGCCGCCTCCGCGGGGCCGTCGAAGGGCTCGAAGGCGCGGATCGAGGTGGCGCGGACGACGGGCACCTCGGACGGGGTGGCGGCGGCCCCGGCATCGCGGGGCTTGCGTCGCCGGCGACCCGGACGGGGCGGGGCGGCGAGCGTCTGCACCACGAGCACGCTGTCGCCCTCGCCGTCCTCGCGTTGGGCCAGGTAGCGACCGTCGGCCAGCGGCAGGGTGCCGGCGAAGTCGAACTGCGTGAATCCGAAGAACGGGCTCAGGGCCTCGAGCCTAGTCGGGGCGCGGCGATCAGTCTTCGCCGCGCGGGTGGCCGCCACCGAGGATCGCTTCGGCGGAGTTCTGGTGCTTCGGCTTGTCGGGCAGCGAGTACTTCGACGGTTCGATCGGCACCGTCGGGTTTTCGATCTTGCCGAGGCGGTTGATCAGATGCTGCCACTGGTTCGGTTTCAGCAGCGCTTCGTAACCTGCTTCGAGCGGATTGTTCCCTTCGACCGGGCGGTAGCCGATGTGGACGTGGTCGTAGTGGGAGGCTTCGGCGAAGCTGATTTCGCCGGGGAAGTCTTCCAGCGAGATCACCTGGTGGGGCTGCATCGGCCCCTGTAGCTGCAGCACGTCTTCGATCAGTTCGTGGACCAGGGT
>JAFDWD010000950.1 GCA_018268695.1 Actinomycetota bacterium | reverse complement strand
GTGGTCGAGCAGACGCGGGCGAAATACATCGAGGCATACGAGCGAATCACGGGAGAGAGCTTTTGAAGGCACGCGTTCTGATCCGCCCCAAGGAGGGCATCCTCGACCCCCAGGGCAAGGCGGTCGAGCGGGCGCTGCCGGCGCTCGGCTTCGAGGGCATCGGCAACGTCCACGTCGGGCGGATGGTCGAGCTCGAGGCCGAGGATCCCGAGCGGCTCGGCGAGCTCTGCGAGAAGCTGCTCGCGAACCCGCTGATCGAGGACTACGAGATCCAGCCCCTGTGATCTGGGGCGTCCTCCAGTTCCCGGGGTCGTGTGACGAGCGCGACGCGCTGAATGCCTGCCAGGTGGTGGGTGACGAGGCGCGCCTGATCTGGCACGAAGAGCGTGACCTCTCGGGGGTCGACGGCGTCGTCGTCCCCGGCGGCTTCTCCTACGGCGACTACCTGCGGGCAGGCGCGATCGCGCGCTTCTCGCCGGCGATGGAGGCGGTCGCCGAGCTGGCCGCGGCGGGCGGCCCGGTGCTGGGGATCTGCAACGGCTTCCAGGTGTTGTGCGAGGCGGGGCTGCTGCCGGGGGCGCTGCTACGCAACCAGGAGCTGCGCTTCATCTGCAGGCAGGCGGACCTGATCGACGACGAGGGCAACGTGCTCTCGATCCCCCTGAAGCACGGGGAAGGTCGGTTCTACGCGCCGGAGGAGATGCTCGACCGGCTGGAGGCCGACGGCCAGGTCGCCTATCGCTACGCGGACGGGCACAACGTCAACGGATCGTCACGGAACATCGCCGGAGTGCGCAACGAGGCCGGGAATGTCGTGGGACTGATGCCACATCCGGAGCACGCGGTCGACCCGCTGACGGGGTCGACCGACGGACGCAAGGTCTTCGAAGCGCTGGAGAAGTACGCATGAGCGCCCACCGCGAGCTCGGCCTCACCGACTCCGAGTACGAGCTGATCGTCGAGAAGATGGGGCGCGAGCCGAACGTCGTCGAGCTCGCGATGTTCAGCCTGCTCTGGTCCGAGCACTGCGCCTACAAGCACTCGAAAAAACTGCTCGGCAAGCTC
>JAFDWD010000094.1 GCA_018268695.1 Actinomycetota bacterium | reverse complement strand
GCGGGGACGTTGCCGATCGCGATCGCGCCGACCACGGTGCCCATGAAGAACGGGGTGATCACCGAGGAGAGGGCGAAGGTCGCGCCCGCGGCGCGGCGCTCCGAGAGCCCTTCCAACGACTTGCGGAAGGCGAAGCCGGAGCCGCGCAGGACGATCCCCAGGACCGCCAGCACCAGCGGCACGTAGAGGGTCGTGAAGATCGCGCTGAAGACGCTCGGGAAGGCGGTCCAGAGCACCACCAGGATGAAGATCAGCCAGACGTGGTTGGCCTCCCAGACGGGGGTCAGCGAGTTCTGGATCGTGTGCCTGGGCCGCTCGCCCTTCTCCGCGTTGCCCGCGATCAGGTCCCAGAAGCCGCCGCCGAAGTCGGCGCCGCCGAAGATCGCGTAGAAGGTCGCGCCGACCCAGAGGATGACCGCCGCCGCCGTGCTCACGCGCCCACCCCGGTCATACCCCGACCTCACGGTCGCTGATCGGCGAGTAGGGGGCCGCCGAGTCCTCGGCCGCGCCCTCGCCGCCCTCGCGCCAGCGTCGCGACATCCGCCGCAGGACCAGCACGGCGATCGTCCCGATCGCCGTGTAGAGCAGCAGGGTGAAGATGAAGGCGCCCCAGATGCCGTTCGCGTCGGTCACCGCTTCCGAGGTTTTCATGTAGCCGTTGACGATCCACGGCTGGCGCCCGACCTCGGTCACGATCCAGCCCGACCAGAGCGCCAGGATCGCTCCGACCCCGGAGACCGAGACCGCTTTCAGGAACCAGTTGCCGGTCGGGATCTCGCGCTTCTTGTAGACGAGCCAGGCGAGCCAAAGCGCCAGAAACATCAGCGCCGTCCCGATCCCGACCATCGCGTCGAAGGCGAGGTGGATGAAGGTGTTTACCGGCGGCCGTTCGTCGTCGGGGATCGAGTTCAGACCGGTCACCTTGGTGTCGGGGCTGAAGCCGACGAGGATCGAGTCGAGCTCCGGGATCGGGATCGCGAACTTGACCCCGTCGGAGGTGCAGATGCCGCCGAGGTACTCGGTCTGGTGGCCACCGGTGTCCTGGATGCACTCCATCGCCGCGAACTTCGCCGGCTGGTCGTGGGCGACTTCGCGCGCCGCGGTGTCGCCGACCAGGAGCTGCAGCGGGGTCGCGATGCAGGCGATCGTCAGCGGGATGATCAGGCCGAGCCGGTGCAGCCGGTCACGGCGCCCTTTCAGCATCCCGACCGCGTAGATCGAGGCGACGAGGAAGCCGACCACCATGTAGGCGGCGAGGATCATGTGCGGCACCTCGTAGGGCGTCGCCGGGTTGAAGATGACCTTGAAGGGTTCGACGTCGGTGACCTTTCCCGCGGCGTCGAGGGTGAAGCCCTGCGGCTGGTTCATCCAGGAGTTGGCGGCGACGACGGAGAAGGCGCCGCCGATCCCGCAGATGAACATCGGCACCCCGGACCACCAGTGGAGCCAGCCCGGCAGGCGCTTCCAGCCGTAGATGAAGATCGCCAGGAAGATCGCCTCGAGGAAGAAGAAGAGCCCCTCGATGCCGAAGGCGATCCCGAACGCGGCGCCGAAGCGTTCCATGAAGTGCGGCCAGAGCAGGCCGAACTCGAACGAGAGGACGGTGCCGGTGACGGCGCCGACGGCGAAGGTGACCGCCATCGCCTTCGACCAGCGGTGGGCCAGCTCCATCGCGTCCTTGTCGTTCTTTTTCAGCCCGATCCAGTTGGCGATCAGGATCGTCGCCGGCAGCGCGACCCCGAGACAGGCGAGGACGATGTGGAAGGCGAGGGTGAACGCCATCTGCTCGCGCGCGGCGAACAGGTTGGTGGTTGCCGACGCGGCCAAGGGGAGAGCGCCGGAAAACGCCATGAACGCAACGCTACTCCCCGCGTCGGCCCCCGTCTGTGATGAATTAAATCCCTCGACGCATGTTTCGATAGCGCCGGATCAGCGCATTGGTCGAGCTGTCGTGGTGAAGCTTCGGCTCCTCGCCGGCCTCCAGCTCGGGGATGATCGCCTTCGCCAGTTCCTTGCCGAGCTCGACCCCCCACTGGTCGAAGCTGTCGATCCCCCACACCGCGCCCTGGGTGAAGACGCTGTGCTCGTAGAGGGCGACCAGGCTGCCGAGGGTCTGCGGGTCGAGCCGCTCGGCGAGGATCGTGTTGGACGGGCGGTTGCCCTCCATCACCCGGTGCGGCACGACCGCCTCCGGGGTCCCCTCCTCGCGCACCTGCTCGGCGGTCTTGCCGAAGGCCAGCGCCTCGCCCTGGGCGAAGACGTTCGACATCAGCTTGTCGTGGTGGTCGCCGAGCTCGTTCAGGGAGTGGGCGAAGCCGATGAAGTCGGCCGGGATCAGGCGCGTGCCCTGGTGGATCAGCTGGTAGAAGCTGTGCTGGCCGTTGGTCCCCGGCTCACCCCAGAAGATCGCCCCGGTGTCGTAGTCGACGTGCTCCCCGGCGAGGGTCACGTGCTTGCCGTTGGACTCCATCGTCAGCTGCTGCAGGTAGGCGGGGAAGCGGTGGAGGTACTGGTCGTAGGGGAAGACGCCGCAGGTTTCGGCGCCGAAGAAGTCCCCGTACCAGACGCTGAGGAGGCCCATGATCATCGGCAGGTTGCCGCCCGACGGGGTCTCCTTGAAGTGCTCGTCCATCGCGTGGAAGCCCGCCAGCATCTCCTCGAAGCGCGCCGGGCCGATCGCCAGCATCGTCGAGAGCCCGATCGCCGAGTCCATCGAGTAGCGACCGCCGACCCAGTCCCAGAAGCCGAACATGTTGTCGGTGTCGATCCCGAACCCGGCGACGCCCTCGGCGTTGGTGGAGACCGCGACGAAGTGCTTCGCCACCGCCTCCTCCTCCCCGCCGAGCCCGGCCAGCGACCACTCGCGGGCCGAGTGCGCGTTGGTCATCGTCTCCAGCGTGGTGAAGGTCTTCGAGGAGACGATGAAGAGCGTCTCCTGCGGGTCGAGGTCGCGCGTCGCCTCGACGAAGTCGGTGCCGTCGATGTTGGACACGAAGCGGAAGGTCATCTCGCGGTGCGAGTAGTGACGGAGGGCCTCGTAGGCCATCACCGGGCCGAGGTCGGAGCCGCCGATGCCGATGTTGACGACGTTCTTGATCGCCTTGCCGGTGTGGCCGCGCCACTCGCCGTCGCGGACGCGCTCGGCGAACGCCGACATCCGGTCGAGCGTCTCGTGG
>JAFDWD010000949.1 GCA_018268695.1 Actinomycetota bacterium | reverse complement strand
GCTGGGGGATGGCGGTTTAGCGAAACGAAGGGAGTTCTACCGGTTCTCGGTACCCGTTTGTTCATCGACAGCCCGGGTGGGGGGTCGACCTCCGATCGTGGCCGGGCGCGGCTGCCGCCGCGGCGGTGTCAGGCGGCCAGATCGCGGGCGCGGGAGACCATCGCCACCGTCGCCGCGCGCAGGCCGTCCGGCTCGGTGATCGCCTCCTCGAAGCCGACCCTGGCGCCGGTCCGACCGCGGGGGGTGACCAGCTCGAGGTCGAGGCCGTAGCGGTCGGCGGCGACGCAGGTCGCCCCTTCCGCGTCGGTGTGTCCGCTGAGTGTCCGGGCGATCAGCAGGAGGGAGTCGGCGTGGTCGGCGTTCAGATGGGCGATCGCCGCGGGCGCGGTCGGCGCGACCGGGTCCGCCTCGGCGGCGGCGAAGGAATCCGGGCCGACCGAGTCCATCCGGCCGAAGCCGCCGACCCAACGCACGCGCTCGACCTTCAGCACCCACCAGGTGAAGTCGACGAAGTCGCCGAAGATCGCCGCCGAGGCGATCGCCGCCTCGTAGACCCGCCGCGCTTCGTCGAGTCGCTCGCCGGTGGGCTCTTCGGCGACACCTGCCACCGTGACGCGGCCGGTGTCGGCGGGATCGCGGGCCGGCGGAACCGATTCCGACACCGCCAGGCTCGCCCGCTGCTCCCGCTTCAGGTTGCGGCCGTGCTGGGCGAGGGTGGAGAGCGAGAAGACCGGGCTGCCGTCGGCGAGCACGCCGTAGTTGACGATCGAGGCCCACGGGTCGCCCTCGGCGCTGAGGGTCGCCAACGCCCCGGTCACGTTCGCCGCGAGGATCGTCCGCGCCTCCTCCGCCGCGCTGCGCTTGCGCGCCTCCGGCGTCTCCACCAGCGGGGGCAGCTGCGCCATCAGCTCGGCGGCGGCGGCCGATCCCATGCCGACCGGGACGCCGTGCCCGCCCATGTTGATGGTCTGCGTGTCGTGGGGCGCGGCGTCAGACGAGCTCATGCCGTCAGGCTAGCAGCGTGCAGTTAGGAATGCCTAATTAGGGTACCCTAATCTCTGCTAGATTGCCACGCGAGATAGCCCGAGCAATACAGACAAATCGCTCGGGTGCTTCGGGCGCCACGGCTCCTGGAGAGGAAAGGGATGCCGACGTGGGGTTCAGCCACGTCGGCATCCGACAACGACACAGAAGGGACTATCTCCTATGTCAAAGAGGAACCATAAGAGGCTCAGGCGGAGCCTTGCCGTAATCGCCACCACGATGGCGGCGATTCTCGCGATCGGCGTGTCCAGCGCGTTCGCAACCGTGAGCCTCTCGCCGGCGGGGCCGTACTCGGGTACCGGCTCGACCTCGGTCACCGTCTCGGGCACCGCCCCCTCGGGCACCGAAGGGATCGCGGTCGCGGTATGCAACACGACGT
>JAFDWD010000948.1 GCA_018268695.1 Actinomycetota bacterium | reverse complement strand
TCAAGTGATTGCCTTGTTGAGTTGGTTTAGGAGCTGTTGAAAAGAGGTGGGACGAAGACTATTCGGCGGTGTCAAGCGGGAATCGGCCTGGGGATGCGCCTGTGGACGGCCGTGGATTCTTGCAGTGGCGGCGGCGACCAGGGCTCGTTGTCCGATCAGCCGGCGGCCGGGTTGTGGATTGCTGTGCGTAACTCGGCGACCTTCTCGGTCAGCTCCTCGTCCTCGTCGAGGCGCGCTTCGATGCGCCGCAGGCTGTTCAGCACGGTGGTGTGATCGCGGCCGCCGTAGAGCCTGCCGATCTGGGGCAGCGAGAGATCGGTGAGCTCACGGGTGAGGTAGATCGCGACCTGACGAGCGCGCAAGGGGGTGGCGGCGCGACTGGTCCCGATCAGCTCGGCGCGGGAGATGCCGAAGCGTTCGGCGACCTGCTGCTGGATCTCCTCGACCGAGGTGGCCTGGGCGGTGCGTGTCGCCGCTTTCGGGATGACCTCGGCGATCAACTCGGAGCTGAGCGGCTTGGCGAGGAGGGACGCATGGGCGATCACCCTGGTCAACGCGCCGTGGAGCTGGCGCACGTTGGCGTCGATGCGGTTGGCGAGCTCGGCGATCGCGCCGGAGTCGGCGATCTCGATCCCGGCCTCCTCCACCAGGCGACGCAGGACGGTGACGCGGGTGGCGAGGTTGGGCGGTTCCACGGGGACCGTCAGACCCCACTCGAAGCGGTCGCGCAGGCGGGTGGCGAGGGTCGAGAGTTCGCTCGGGATGCGGTCGGCGCTGAGGACGAGCTGGCTGCCGGACTCGTACAGCGCGTTGAAGGTGTGGAAGAACTCCTCTTCGGTGGCGGGCTTGCCCTCGAGGAACTGCACGTCGTCGATCAGGAGCACGTCGATGTCGCGATAGCGCGACTTGAAGGCCTCGGCGCCGGTGGTGCGCAGGGCGCCGACGAACTCGTTGGTGAACGACTCGGCGGTGGTGTACCGGACGCTCAAGCCCGGTGCGTTGTCGTGCAGGTAATTGGCGATCGCCGCCAACAGATGCGTCTTGCCGAGGCCGGGAGGTCCGTGGAGGAAAAGCGGGTTGTAGGCCTCCGACGGTGCCTCGGCCACGGCCAGCGCGGCGCCGTGGGCGAGGCGGTTTCCGGGACCGATGACGAAGCGCTCGAAGGTGTAGCTGGGATTCAGCTCCGGGCCCGGGGCGGCCGTCTCAGCCGTCTCGCGCGGGGTCGCGAAGCTGACCTGCTGCAAGTTCGTGCCCAGCTCGGCAAGGGCGGCGGCGATCAGGGCGGAGTAGCGACGCTCGGCCCAGGCCCGGATGCCCTCCGGGGCTTTCAGATAGAGCGTCTCCTCGTCGGCGCCGACGGCCTCGAGCGGCTCCAGCCATAGCCTGTAGGTCGACTCCGGGACCGATTTCGCCAGCCTTTCCTGGGTCGTTCGCCAGAGGCTTTCGATGTCGGTCGTGTGGGAGTCGTCAGGCACGGGGGGCGGCGACGATAGCGCCGTCATTTGCTGGGGGAACCCGACCGCCCGCAATTGGCGGGGAAAAGATTTCTCCCGTGTCCCTATACTCCCGCCGGCGATGGAGCGCACTTATCAGCCGAAGAAGCGGAAGCGGGCCAAGACCCACGGTTACCGCGCCCGGATGCGCACCCGCGGTGGCCGCGCCGTC
>JAFDWD010000947.1 GCA_018268695.1 Actinomycetota bacterium | reverse complement strand
GCTGTTCGAGCTGATCGAGCGGATGCGCCTGCCCGCGGTGCTCTTCGCCGAGGGCGGCGGCGGGCGCCCGGGGGACACCGACTATCCGGTGGTCTCGGCGCTCGACACCCGCGCCTTCGCGCTCTGGGCGCGGCTCTCGGGCCTGGTGCCGCGGATCGCGATCGTCGCCGGCCGCTGCTTCGCGGGCAACGCGGTGCTGGCGGGCTGCTCGGACCTGATCGTCGCCACCGCGGGGTCCTCGCTCGGCATGGGCGGCCCGGCGATGATCGAGGGCGGCGGCCTCGGCCGGGTCGATCCCGACGACGTGGGACCGCTGGAGACGCAGGCCCGCGGCGGGGTCGTCGATGCGGTCGCCGCCGACGAGGCCGAGGCGACGGCGATCGCCAAGCGGCTGCTCGGCTACTTCCAGGGAGCGACCCCGGCGGGCGCGGCGCCCGACCAGACGGCGCTGCGTCAGATCGTCCCCGAGCGGGCGCGGCGCGCCTTCGCCGTCGGGCCGGTGATCGAGACGCTCGTCGACGTCGGGTCGGTCACCTTCCTGCGCGAGCGCTTCGCCCCGGAGCTGGTGACCGCGTTGGCGCGGATCGAGGGCCGGCCGCTCGGCTTCATCGCCAACGACTCGCGCCACATGGCGGGCGCGCTGACCAGCGAGGCCTCCGACAAGGCGGCCCGCTTCCTCTCCCTTTGCGACGCGTTCGGGCTGCCGGTCGTCTCGCTGCTCGACACGCCGGGCTACATGGTCGGCCCGGAGGCCGAGGCGACCGGGCTGGTGCGCCACGCGTCGCGGCTGCTCGTCGCCGGGGCGGCGCTGCGGGTGCCGCTGATCGCGGTGGTGATGCGTCGCGGCTACGGCCTGGGCGCGCAGGCGATGGCGGGCGGCAGCCTCCACGAGCCGCTCCTCACGGTCGCCTGGCCGGGCGCCCATCTCGGCCCGATGGGGCTCGAAGGCGCGGTGCGGCTGGCCCTGCGCAAGGAGTTGGAGGAGATCGCCGACACCGAGGAGCGCGAGCGCCGGGTGCGCGAGCTGACCACGGCGGCCGAAGAGAACGCGAAGGCGATCAACGCGGCGACGCTGTTCGAGATCGACGACGTGATCGACCCGGCGGAGACTCGCGACGTGATCGCCCGGACGCTGCGCGCCGCTGGCCCCGCCGCACCGGCCGAGCGTCCCCGGCCGGTCGACACCTGGTGACGTTCACCAGAGTGCGTCGTGGGACTCCATGACGCCGCGGCCCTCGGCCAGCTCGATTCCGTCGAGGGAGCCGGTGAAGGTGCCGAAGCGGTGTCTGTAGGTCGAGCGGACGAGAAGGAAGTTGTCGCCGCGGGCGCGCTCGGCGCCGGGGTGGAAGTCGAGGCGTGAGCCCGCGGCGAAGCGGACGCCGTCGAGGCCGTCGAACGTCACCGGCGCCGGCTCCCGGGGGACGCCGTCGATCCAGATCGCGCGCTCGCTGCGCGCGGGCAGGTCGTTGATGCCCTCGACCAGATTCCAGGCGACGGCGCGGCCGTCCGCGGCCGTCCCGACCCCGGCCGACCAATGCCAGCTCGTGTGGCGGTCCTGGTAGCCGGCCGATTCGTCGTCGACGCCGAACCCCGCGACCGGCGTCCGTAGGCCGGGCGTCTCGACGACCCCCTCGATCGGCACTCCCGCGCGCTTGCGGGTCCAGCCCCAGCCGGCGCCGCCCCCGCTCGGGCAGATCGATTCGATCGGCTCGGCCTCGCCGAGGCGCAGGTCGGCGTGGAGCCCGGGGGCGTCGATCACCAGCCGGGGGCCGTCGAGGACCACCTCGCGGCTGCCCGGTCGCAGCGAGGTGTGGTCCAGCTCGGTGGCGCGCTCACGGTCCCAGAGCGCCCAGAAGCACTGGCCGGTCGGCCCGACCTCGGCGCGCGCCGCGCACAACATCAGCCCCTCACCGTAGAAGCCGACGTAGCGCCAATGCTTGCGCAGGCCGCCGTCCCGCCAGAGCGGCATCGGGCCGGGCGGCAGGGGCAGGGCCGGCCGATCGGCGCCGGGCCCGCGCCAGGGGAGTCCCTCGTTCGCCATCCGTCCAACCTAACCGGCCGGCACGGCGACGCCCCGGCGCTCTACTCTCGGCGGGTGGCCCAGGTCATCCAGATCATCGGCGCGCTGATCATCCTCGGCGCCTTCGCCGGCAGCCAGCTCGGCAACATGCCGACCGACTCGCGGCGCTACCTCACCCTGAACGTCGTCGGCGCGGCCATCCTCACCGTCCTCGCGGTGGTCGAAGGCCAGATCGGCTTCGTCCTCCTCGAGGGTGTCTGGACCGTGGTCTCCGCCTGGAGCCTCTTCGTCCTCCTCGGCGAAGAAGCCGAAGCCGCGGAAGTGGCCGAAGAGCCGGCGCCCCCGCCCGAGGCCTAGACACCCGAGGCAAAGGGACGCGAGACGGCCGGAGGATGTGGGGGAAGCGGCTGGGACCGGTTCGTACGCCGGGCCCCGAACGGTCAGGAATCTGCGCTGTTCCTAAGCTCGGAATAGCCGAGCTTTCGAACACCGCAAGTCCTACCGTGCTCCCGCGGTGTTCGAGATCCGTCGTATAGGCGGATCAGGAACACGGCAGATCCCTGACCGTTCGAATCCCCCGCACTTCCGAACGGAACCCTCACGTCCTGGGCGTCTCATCGCGGTCACAGGCAGCCAGGACCGCGATGAGACGCCCAGGACGCCACTCGGACGGCCGCCCTCGCCGGCACAACGCCGTCCTTCCTACCCCTTCAACCCCGTCTCGATCAACCTCTCCGCCAATTTCCGCATCCCCAGTTCGAGGGCGGCTTTTGCTGCGCCTTCGTAGTCGGTCTCGCGATCCGGGGGTGGGTCGACGCCGGCGTCGCGCAGGGTCGCGATGTCTTTGAAGGCCAGCAGTTCCTCGCGGCCTTCGAGCAGCGCGGCGCGGAGGGCGGGGCGACGCTCGCGGATCGCCGCGTCGAGGATCGCCTCGAGGGAGCCGTGCTCCTTCAGCAGCTCGGCGGCTTTCTTCGGGCCGACGCCCTTGGCGCCCGGCAGTCCGTCGGCGGGGTCGCCGCGCAGGGCGATGAAGTCGGGGACCTGCTCGGGGTCGATGCCGTAGCGCTCGCGCACCCCGTCGGGGTCGACTTCTTCGGAGCCTTTGTTGCCGGTCCGCACGTAGAGGACGGTGATCCCCGGCGCCGCGCATTGGTACATGTCGCGGTCCCCGGTCATGATCAGCGCCCGGCCGCCCGCCTCGGCCTCGCGGCGCGCCAGGGTGCCGAGCAGGTCGTCGGCCTCGAGGTCGGCGCTCGTCGCCACGGTCCAGCCGAAGGCCTCGAAGAAGGGGCCCGCCGCCTCGAACTGGTCCGGCAGCTCGTCGGGCATCGCGTCGTCGCGCTCGGCGTGGTAGGGCGGGTAGAGCTCGGTCCGGTAGGCAGCCGCGTCGGGGCCGAAGCAGAGGACGACGGCGCGCGGCTCATGCAGCTCGACCTCGCGGAGGACGAGGTTCGCCGTCCCCAGCAGCGCGTTGACCGGCTGGTCGTCGGGCCCGGTGATCGTCTTCGGCAGCGCGTAGAAGGCGCGGAAGAGCATCGAGGGTGCGTCGACGACGAGGAGCGGGGAGCGGTCGGCCACGCCCCACTTATATCGGGCCGCCCCGCCGCCGGATCGGCTGAGTGCGGCGACTCGGTAGCGTGGACGCCCTATGTTTGCCTCGTCCGAGAAAGCACTCGAGATCGTCGACCTGCAGAAACGCTACCCCAACGGGGTTGAGGCGCTGCGGGGGGTCTCGATCGCGATCGAGCCGGGGGACTTCTTCGGCCTGCTGGGCCCCAACGGGGCGGGGAAGTCGACGCTGATCCACTGCACGACCGGCCTCGCGCAGCCGACCGGCGGGGAAATCCACGTTTTCGGCCACAACGCGATCGCCGACTACGGCGAGGCGCGGACCGCGGTCGGGCTCGCCCCGCAGGAG
>JAFDWD010000946.1 GCA_018268695.1 Actinomycetota bacterium | reverse complement strand
TCGGAGCCGCCGCGTCCCAGGGTGGTGACGTCGCGACTGTCGGTCGAGACACCCTGGAAGCCGGCGACCAGCACGATCCGATCCTGCTCGAGCGCCTGGCGGATGCGGTCGGCGCGCACGTCGATGATCCGCGCTTTGGTGTGGGACGAATCGGTGACGATCCCCGCCTGGGAGCCGGTCAGCGAGATCGCCTCGTGGCCCATGTCGTGGATCGCCATCGCGCAGAGCGCGCAGGAGATCCGCTCGCCGGTGGAGAGCAGCATGTCCATCTCCCGGGCCACCGGGCGCTCGGAGATCTCGTGTGCCGCGGCGACCAGCTCGTCGGTCGTCTTGCAGCGCGCCGACAGCACCGCCACCACCCGTTTGCCGCGCTCACGCGCGGCCACGATGCGTCCGGCGGCGCGTTTGATCTGCTCCGCCCCGGCGACCGAGGTCCCGCCGAACTTCATCACGACTATGTCCGCAGCGCCGTCAGGCATACCCCCGAGCATAGAGAGCGGTCAAGGGTTGTCGTCAGGCGCCGATAAGAGATGGGTAGTGGAGCCGAAGACGAGCGACATGCCGGTCGCGGGGACCGAGTCCCCGCAGTCCCGTCAGGGAGGCCGCCTGCTGGTCGCCAGTCGGCTTGCCACCGCGCTTTCCCGCGCCGGATCGGTCGAGAACGTCGCCGCCGAGGCGGTCCACACCCTGCACGAATCCTTCGACTACTACCTGGCCGTGGTCCAGCGGCTGGATCCCGACGGGATACTCCGCGTCGTCGCCTTGGAAGGCCCCTCGGCGCCCGAGGTCGAGAATCTCCTCGCCCACGGGCAGCGGGTCGAGGTCGGGGTCAACGGCCGCGTCGCCCGCACCGGCCGCCCGGCGATGGTCAACGACACCACCCTCGACCCCGACTACCTGGGGCGGGCCGACGGCAAGGACCCGGGCTCGCAGCTGTCGCTCCCGATCGTCGTCGCCGAGACGAACTGGGGCGTGCTGAACCTCGAACAGCGCGAGCGCGGAGCGTTCGGCGAGGAGGACCTGCTGCTCGCGCACGTCGTCGCCGGCCAGATCGGCGCCGCGATCCACCGCTGCCTGCTGGTCGGCGAACTCGAGGCCGCCTTCCTGACCACGATCGGCCTGATCTCCGACGCGGTCGAGCTGCAGGACGCCTACACCGCCAGCCACGCCGAGGAGGTGTCGGGCCTGGCCGTCCGGGTGGGCGAACGCATGGGCATCGCGGGGGTCGAGCTCGACCGCCTCCGTTACGGCGCCCTCCTCCACGACGTCGGCAAGATCAGCATCCCTTCCGAGATCATCCGCAAGCCCGGCCCCCTCACCGACGAGGAGCGGGAGCGGATGAACGAGCACACCGCGATCGGCGCCCGCATGCTCGAGCGCATCCCCTTCCTCGCCCCGGTCGCGCCGCTGGTCCGCTCGGCCCACGAGCGCCACGACGGGCGCGGTTACCCGGACGGCCTGGTGGGACCCACGATCCCGCGCGGGGCGATGGTGATCTCCACCTGCGACGCCTTCCACGCGATGACCTCGGACCGCAGCTACCGCAAGGCGATGAGCATCGCGGCGGCCGAAGCGGAGCTGCGCGCCAATTCCGGCACGCAGTTCGCGCCGGAGGTCGTCGACGCGCTGTTGGCCGAGCTGGCCCTGCGCTAGTTCCCGCCGAGGTTGCCGAGCATCGCCTGTTCGGCCATCCGGATCAGCCCGAGCCCGCTGTGGGGGCGCATGTCCGAGGAACGGACGCGGACGTGGGAGCCGTGTGGCCCGATCACCTCGACGATGGTGCAGACGTCGCCGATCTCGCAGTCGTCGCCGTAATCGGCCTCGATCGCTTCCATCTGCTCCGCCACGACTTTGCCGATCTTGCTCTGGTCGAGCATCAACGCCT
>JAFDWD010000945.1 GCA_018268695.1 Actinomycetota bacterium | reverse complement strand
GTTCTGGGCCATGGCCCCGATGCTCGCCGGCGGGGCGGACGGAGCCCGTGGTTTATGCGACAGCCTCCCTGGTGTGGTCAAAGTCGACAGCGCGTTCCAGGGCACCAAACTCGGACTGCGCCCCCTCCGAAACAACGCCGGCCCGGAACTACGCCCCCCGGTTCATCTCCCGCTGCACGTCCTCCTCGGTGATGCGGTTGCTGGGGCCGTAGGCCTTCCAGCCTTGGGCGATGATGCCGATGGCGGCGCCGAGCATCACCCAGACCGGCCAGAAGTAGCCGCCTTCGCCGAGGGCCCAGATGACGACGGTGACCACGACGGCGAATAGGCCTCCGGCGAGGACGCCTTTGAAGTCTTGTTTCATCTTGAGGCGCTGGATCGCTAGTTCGCGCGCGTTGTCGGGGGAGTCGACGCCTTGCTCTGGTGCGAGGGGAGTGTCCATGCCGCGATCGTAGCGGCGGTTTTGCGCTCAGTCCACGGGGAGCGCGGCGACGAAGCTGGTGAATTCGTCCATGTCGGTGATCGCGGGGCCGTGGCCAGGGAGGATGAGGGTGGGCTCCAGGGCCGCCAGTTTGCGGATCGAGCGGCGGTTCTCGGCCGGGTCGTAGGTCATCTCGTCGGGCGGCTCGCGGACGCCGGGCATCAGGGTCAGGTAGCTCATGTTGCGAACGACGTCGCCGCAGATCGCCACCCGGTCGGAGTCGCGGAAGAAGATCACCTCGCCGGCCGCGTGGCCGGGGGCGTGGACGACGCGAAAGCCCGCGACCTCGTCGCCCTCGTTCAGCACCCGGTCGACCTTGTGCGGGGGGCCGGTCCAGATTTTGTCGTAGATGCGGGGCAGGAGGGCCTTGCCCGAGCCGACCGGCGCACGTCCCTCCATCGCGTCGACGTCGTCGGCGTGGCAGGCGAGCGGCACCTTGCGCGACTCGCACACCCACTTGGCACAGCCCTGGTGGTCGGGGTGGACGTGGGTGAGGGCGACTTCGGCGATCTCGACGCCGACCAGGTCGCTGAAGATCCGCCGCCGGTCCCAGCGCCGTCCGGCGTCGATCAGCACGTTCTCCGCCAGGTAGACGTTGATCGT
>JAFDWD010000944.1 GCA_018268695.1 Actinomycetota bacterium | reverse complement strand
GCGGCGCCGACTTCGTTGCCCTGTTCGATCTTCTGGCCGATCAGGATCGAGGTGACGGTGGTGTCGGATTTGCCACCCGCGAAGAGCAGCACCGAGCCGTACTCGCCGAGCGCCCGGGCGAACGCCAGGGCGACGCCGGCGGCGAGGCCGGGGAGGAGGTTGGGGAAGATGATGCGGCGGAAGATGGTGGAGCCCCCGGCGCCGAGCGAGGCGGCCGCCTCCTCCATGTCGCGGTCCATCTCGATCAGCAGCGGCTGCACCGCGCGGACCACGAAGGGGAGGGTGACGAAGCAGAGGGCGACGACGATCGCCATGCGCGTCAGTGCGAAGTCGATCCCTACGGGTGAGTTCTTGCCCCAGAGCTGGATCAGGATGAGGCTGGCGACGATCGTCGGCAGCGCGAAGGGCAGGTCGATGATCGCGTTGACGATCGCCTTGCCGGGGAAGTTGTCACGGACGAGGAGCCAGGCGACGATCGTGCCGAAGACGGCGTTGATCGCGACCACGATCAGCGAGCAGATGAGGATCAGCTTCAGCGAGTCGAGCGCCGCCGGCGAGGTGACCTGGTCCCAGAACTGGCCGAGGCCTTCGCTGAGCGCTTGGTCCGTCATCGCCGCCAGCGGCAGCAGCACGATGATGCTCAGCCAGAGGACGACGTAGCCCCGGCCGAGGCCCGCGCCGACCCCGGGCAGGCGGAAGTGCCGTGCCCGGGGCGGTGCGACTGGTGCTTGTGCGGCGTGGGCCTCCATCGATCAGCCGGAGGTGGAGACGCCGAGTTCCTGCTCGATCTTGGCGACGGATCCTTCTTCTTCGTCGAAGAATTCGTCCTTGACTTTGCCCCAGCCGCCGAATTTGGCGATCTTGAAGAGGCCTTTTTCGGGCGCCGGGAACTCTTTCGGGTCGACCAGCTTGGGGTTGACCGGCCGGTAGCCGTTTTCCGCCCAGATTTCCTGGCCTTCGTCCGACCACATCCACTTGAGGAAGTCTTCGGCCTGTGGCTCGGGCGCTTCCTCGGTGACGGCGATCGGGGTTTCGATCTGGATCGTGTAGGGCGGGATGACGTATTCGACGTCTTCGCCTTCTTTTTCGGCCTTGATCGCTTCGTTCTCGTAGGTGAGGAGCACGTTGCCCTCGCCCTGGGAGAAGGCGGAGAAGGCGTCGCGACCGCTGCCCGGCTGGGCGGTGGTCTTTTCGAGCACCGTCTTCACCGCTTCCAGCGCTTCGGCTTCGTTGGCGCCTTCTTCGATCGCCGAGCCGTAGACGGCCATGATGTTCCAGCGGGCCGAGCCGGAGCTGAACGGGTTCGGCGTGATCACTTCGGCTTCTTCGTTCTCCTCCAGGTCCTTGAAGGATTTGATGCCGAGCGGGTTGCCTTTTTCGACCAGGATCACGACGACCGAGTTGGTCGCGTAACCGCCGTAGGGCTCTTTTTCCCAGCC
The DNA here is from genome assembly GCA_018268695.1 of Actinomycetota bacterium. The sequence goes on along the minus strand of JAFDWD010000944.1, from coordinate 3,376 downwards.
TTTGGAGACGATTTCGCCTTCTTCGACCAGCCGTTCCATGTCGGAGCTGACCGAGAAGTGGACGACCGAGGCGGGCTGGCCCGCGGCCACCGCGCGACTCTGGTCGCCGGAGGCGCCGAACGAGTTGCTGAAGGTGACGCCTTTGCCTTCCGGGGTTTTCTCGAAGGCAGGCTCGAGCGCTTCGGCGTAGACCGATTCCGGGGTGGAGTAACCGACCACGCTGAGCTTGGCGCCTCCCGAGGAGCCTCCGCTCGATTCTTCGCCGCCGCCGGACGTGCTGCCGGAGGAGCTGCTGCCACCGCCACCGCAGCCGGCAACGATCAGTGCGACCAACAGGGTGAGGGCGGCCGCCAGGCCTACCGTCACGCTGCGCCGCCGGGTGGTGCGAGCGTTCCGCATCTAGGTTGTTCCTTCCTTTTTCGACTAACTAACTAAGCAATGGAAGGACGGCACCGTAGCACAAAGTCGAGCGACAAAGTAGGGAATGCCGATCACGTGAAAGCTTTTCCCTTTCGCCGGGTCCCGCGTGGGCCCCGCGAAGCCAAACCAGGCGCGTACCCCTAGCCGGCCGAGCCATCCCCGGCTAGGCTCGCTCCATGGACGTGAAGGCGGGGGTCTCACGGACGCCGGAGGATCGACTGGTCGGGCTGCCCGACTATCCCTTCGACGCCCATTACGAGGAGGTGGACGGGCTGCGGCTCGCGTACGTCGACGAGGGCGAGGGGCCGCCGGTGGTCTTCTTCCACGGCGAGCCGACCTGGTCGTTCCTCTGGCGCAAGGTGATCCCGCCGGTCCGGGACGCCGGCTTCCGCTGCATCGCCCCGGACTTCGTCGGCTTCGGCCGCTCAGACAAGCCGACCGACGTCGGCTTCTACACCTACGACCGCCACGTCGAGCTGATGGCGGAGCTGCTGGGGCGCCTCGACCTGCGCGGGGCGACCGCGGTCGTCCACGACTGGGGCGGGCCGATCGGGCTACGGCTGGCGGTCGAGCACGCCGACCGCTTCGACCGGCTGGTGATCATGGAGACCGGGCCGTTCACCGGGCACCAGCGGATGAGCGAGACCTGGCTCGCCTTCCGAGAGTTCGTGCGGACCGCCGAGGAGGTGCCGGTCGGGATGCTGGTGCGGGGCGGTTGCAAGCACGACCCCGGCGCCGAGGTGATCGCCGCCTACGAGGCTCCGTACGTGGACGCCGCGTCGAAGGCCGGCGCGCGCGCCTTCCCGCTGATCCTCCCGACCGAGCCCGATGCGCCTGGCGCCGCCGAGGGCAAACGCGTCGCCGACGCCCTCCGCGAGGACGAGCGCCCGACCCTCGTCCTCTGGGGCGAGGACGACCCGGTGCTGCCCTTCTCGACCGGCGAACGGGTCGCGTCCCAGCTGAACTTCCCGCCGCCGATCCCGATCGCCGACGCCGGCCACTTCCTCCAGGAGGACGCCGGCCCCGAGATCGGTTCGATCATCGCCGACTGGCTCCGACGTTGACGGGCCGAAAACCCGTCAGATAGTCCGGTTTTCGGCCCGTCAACCGACGGGTGCGCGGTCGAGGCCGCGGGCCCGGGCGGCCAGCTCGACCATGTCGTGGTGCTCGCGGTCGCGGAGCAGCTCCACCTGCCGCGGCGGTCCGGCGTCCTCCAGCCAGGTGACCGTCCCCGGCCAGTAGGAGTTCGGCGGTCGCCCCGGGTTGTGGAGCGGGGTGGAGAAGACCCAGTTGCCGGTGTTGTGCAGTTGGCCGCCGCCGGGGAGGGGCCAGGAGGCTTCGCCCTCGCGCGGACCGCCGCGGTGGGTGTGGCCGGTGATCACGTGGCCGCGGTCGACGCCGAGGCGGCGCGCCAGCTCGGCCGCGCCCTCGACCCCGGTGCGGAAGATCATCTCGCCCGAGATCTCCGACTCGAAGTCGGCGCGGAAGAGGCGGTTCACGCCGGCCACGGCGAGCGGGAAGGCGGCGCGGGCGGCGCGTGCCTTGAGGCGGCGCGTCCGCGTGCGGTCGGGGCGGTCCCCGGCGATCAGCTCCCAGGCCGCCTCGGAGGGACCGAGCTCGGCCTTCAGGCGGCGGGATCGTCCCTGCGCGGCGCCGAAGGCGAGGCCGTAGAGGGGGCGGACGATGCGCTCGTAGTCGGCGGGCGCCGCGCGGTCGGGAAGGAGCGGACCGCTGACGCGGCTGACGCCGGCGAGGATCACGCACTCGGCGCGGGGCAGCCGCAGGTGCAGGTCCATGTAGTGGCCGTGGGTCGCGTAGACGTCGTCGCGCAGCCAGACGCCGGGGTAGGCGATCCGCAGCCGGGCGGGGGAGAGGGCGGCGGCGATCGCCGCGGTCGGGCCCGGGGTGGGACCTTCGGTCGCGTCCAGCGGCAACGGCGCCTCTTCTAGCGAGAGGCGGTCGAGCAGGGGTTCGGCGAAGCGCGCGTCGTGGTTGCCGGGCGTGAGGATGACCTCGATGTCGCCGACCGCGGCCCCGAGCTCGGCGAAAAACGGAAGGGCGTGCTCCAGGGCCGCGCCGAGCGGGCGCTCGCGCAGCTCGACGATGTCGCCGAGGAGGACCAGGCGCTCGGCCCCGCGCAGCTCCTCGAGCAGGACCGCGCGGATCTCGGGGTCGCGCAGGACGTCGCCGCCGCTGGTGACGCCCAGGTGCAGGTCGGAGATGATCGCCGTCTTCATGTGTGACCTTCTACCGCAGCGAGCTTTTGGCCGGCCGGCCAGTCCTCGGTAGAATCCCGCGAATGTATTCGTTCGGTGAAGAGCAGATCGCGCCCGCCAACGGGCTCGAGCTCTGCTACCAGGAGATGGGGGAGCCCGAGGGCGAGCCGCTCCTCCTGGTGATGGGCCTGGCGACGCAGATGATCGCCTGGCAGGAGGGCCTCTGCCGCCTGATGGCCGAGCGCGGCTACCGCGTCATCCGCTTCGACAACCGCGACATCGGCCGCTCCACCAAGCTCGACTGGGCCGGCGTGCCGAGCAGGGCGGACCTGCTGATCGGGCGACGCGCCACCGCGCCGTACCTGCTGGGGGACATGGCCGATGACGCGGTCGGCCTCCTCGACCACCTCGGGATCGACCAGGCCCACGTGGTCGGCGCCTCGATGGGCGGGATGATCGTCCAGCAGCTCGCGATCGATCACTCGCCGCGCCTCCGCTCGATGGTCTCGATCATGTCGACCACCGGCAACCGCCGCAGCGGCCAGCCCAGCCTCAAAACCTTCGGCATCCTGCTCGGCAACCCGCCCAAGGGGCGTGCCCAGGTCATCGAACGCGCCGTGCGCACCTTCAAGGTCATCGGCTCGCCGGGCTTCCCCTTCGAAGAAGACATGGTGCGCGAGATGGCGGCGCTCTCTTACGACCGCGGTCACTCGGCCGCCGGGGTGATGCGCCAACTGCAT
>JAFDWD010000943.1 GCA_018268695.1 Actinomycetota bacterium | reverse complement strand
GGGCGGTGGCGACGTCGTCGACGTGCAGGGCCGGATGGGCGTTTTTCTGCGGCGCGAACTCGAACCCCATTTTCGCCGGCTCCCAGATGCCGAAGCAGGTATCGCCGGCCCAGAACTCGTATTGGCTCTTCGGGTCCGGGCGTAGGCCGAGTGTGTCGACGTAGAAGGCCCTCGAGCGATCGGCATCGGTCGACGGGATTCCGACGAAATCGAGCTTGGTGATCATCTCCGCTCCTCCTTGGGGAAAGTGACGTCTCTGTCAAGACCATAGAGTGGGGGGTCGTGTCTGGTCAGATGAACAGGCTTCTGTCGCCGCGCCTGCGGGCCGCTGCACTGATGCCGGCCGCGGTGCTGACGGTCCACCAGCTGCGTTATCTGCTCGCCTTCGGCGGCGGGACGGGGCAGGAGCTGGAGAAGCAGGGCCATCAGTACCTGGGCGCGCTGGCGGTGCCGATCGGGATGTCGGTGGCGATCGTCGTCGGCCTCTTCCTCGCCCGCCTGGCGAGCGCCTGGCGCGAGGGGGCCGACGAGGACGGGACGCCCCGGCGGAGCTTCCTGCGACTGGCGTTGACGACCGGCGCCGCGATCCTCGCGATCTACTCTTGCCAGGAGCTGCTCGAGGGCATGCTCTCCAGTGGTCACCCGGGCGGCTTCGGTGGCGTCTTCGGCGACGGCGGCTGGTGGGCGGTGCCGCTCTCGTTCGCCTGCGGGCTCGTGATCGCCGCCGCGCTGCGCGGCGCCCGCGCCGCGATCCGCTGGGCCGCCGCCCGCCACCGTCCTGCCACGGCCTCCTACGGGCGCCCCGCGCCCGCCCCGCGTCCCCGTCGCCTCGCGCTCCCGCGTCCCGTGCCGCTGGCCGGTGCCGCGGCCGGCCGCGCACCGCCGCTCGCGCTCCGCGTCCTCTAGCGCCCGAGCACGCTCCTGAGCGGTTCGGCGCGCGCCAAATCGCAATCCAAGGAGAAACGATGAGGAGTGCCATCCGGGCGCTGCTGGTCGTCGCGCTGGTCCTCGGCTCGGCGCTGGCACCCGCCCAGGCCCTCGCCCACGGGGGCAACCCGAACTTCCGGTCGGAAATCAACTCGATCCAGCCGCCGCTGCCCAGCGGGGTCTCGTTCGAAGTTCTCGACTACGACAGCTACCTGCAGCTGAAGGACATGCAGGGCCACGAAGTCGTCCTCGACGGCTACCGCGGCGAGCCCTATGCGCGGATCGAGAAAGACGGGACCGTGCAGGTGAACGAACGCTCGCCCGCCTATTACCTGAACGACAGCCGCTTCCAGACCGACGTCATGGTGCCGAAGAGCGCCGACCCGGAGGCGCCGCCGAAATGGAAGACGGTCGACGACTCCGGGACCTTCATCTGGCACGACCACCGGATGCACTGGATGATCCCGAACCAGCTGCCTCCGCAGGTCAAGGACAAGTCCCAGAAAACGAAGATCTTCACCTACGAGATCCCGATGAAGGTGGACGGGACGAAGACCACCCTGCACGGGACGCTCTGGTGGGTCGGCAGCGCCGGGACCTCGAAGGTGCCGTTCATCGTGGCCGCGATCGTGATCGTCCTCGGCGGCGCCGCGCTGGTCCTCTGGCTGCGACGACGGCGGGGCGGGGACGACGACGGTGACACCGATGCCGACGAGGGCCCCGGACCGCGCGAGCCGGCGGCGGAGGCCTGGTAGATGCGTCGGTACCTTCCAGCGCTTCTGAT
>JAFDWD010000942.1 GCA_018268695.1 Actinomycetota bacterium | reverse complement strand
TACCAGCGGACTCCCGCCTCGTCCTGGACGCGATCAACGACCGGGCGATCACGCGCCTGCTCGTCCCTGACGCACCGCCGGTCGAGGTCGAGCACGAGTTCAAGGAGCCGGCCGCCGCTCGTGACCGCATCCTTACGGCGCTTGCCTACAGCGCCGGTGGCCGGGTCGCCGAACCCGACGTCGAGATCGCCGGCCTCCACTCCCGCACTGAGGCTAACGTCCGTCTCGTCCTCGACCCTGACCGCCGATACGCTGGTCTCGGCGCTCGCTCCGATGCGAGCCATCCTGACCCCGATTTACGAGCTCGCAGCTGGCCCGTCCGCACGGAAGCTCGCCGTTGCGAGGCCGCCCCGGCTCTTGAGCTCGCGAACACGCGACGCACCGCGATCCGCGTCGATGGTCTCGCCATCGAGACTTATCGCAGGATTTCGCTCGATGATGCGCTCGTCATGCTTGCGCCGACGCCGTAAGGGGTCCGTCGGGCTTGAGCTACAGGATGTGATGCTCGTTGGGCGGTCGCCCCAGCGGCTAACGCGTCGGTCTCCACGATAGCTGTCCGTGCTCCATGCGCGATCGGGCGCAGCACGCGCCTCTTCTCGTTGACGGTTGCCGCCGCGAGCCTGCCGGCGGCCGCCGCTGCCTCCAAGGTCCTCGCTTCCTCTCGGACCTCGCTTCGCGCCCTCCGCTCCGCGTCGGGTTTCGGCACCGACGGCCGCCGCCTCTCCGGCTCGACGACAACCGTCAACGAGTCTCGGAGGTGCCCAAATGGCCTCATTGGTGAAAGAGCGACCGGCGCTGGAGCCGCAGTTTGACCCGGGCCGCTTCACGAAAGTCGCGGTGGAAACCCAGGCTGGCGAGCTCGAAGCGCGCCTCAGCGAGTACGGCAACTGGGAAGTTCGCGTTCGCCGCCACGACGACCCGACTTGGAAGCACGCCTGCCGCGGCGACCTCAACAGCGGCTCGCAAACCACGCTTCCGGTTGCCCCCAAGACCGTCGAGAAGCTGATCCGCGGCCAGATCGTCATCGACGCTGCCGCGCGTCGGGTCGGCGTCGAAGATCGGCAGATTCGCCTCGCGCAGAAGGAGTTCGCGCTGCTGATCGCGCTCGCCCAAGACCCCGAACGCGTTTGGACGAAGGCACAGCTCCTCAAGTCGGTTTGGGGCCACGACGCCGACACGAAGACCCGGACCCTCGACAGCCACGCGAGCCGGCTGCGCCTGAAGTTCCAACGCGCCGGCGTACACGGCATCGTCGTCAACGTTTGGGGCGTCGGCTACAAGTTCTGGGACCGGCTCGACCCGGATTGGATCTCATCGGCGGCGGATGCCGAGCGGGGAGCCTAGCGTCGATGCGCTCGCCGGCCCCCGGATTTTCGCACGCTGCGCGTGCGGTCCGGGGGCACCGGCTCCCGCATCGGGCGGGGCCAACAGCAAGGAGGCAAAGTCCATGCCCACCACCGAGATCCGCACGCCGGAAGTCGACATCGACAAGATCGACCCGGGGTCCAATGCGCGTCAGCACTTCGACGAGGCCGGGCTTGCTCAGCTGGCCAAAACGATCGAAGTCGACGGCGTCGTCCAGCCTCTGCGCGTCCGTCAGAAAGAGAAGGGGCGCTTCGAGCTTGTCGCCGGCGAGCGACGCTGGAGGGCGGCCAAGATCGCCGGCCGCAAGAAGGTTCCTGTCGCGCTCAGCACCGGGAGCCCCCGGGCCGAGGCGTTCATCGAGAACCACCACCGAGTCGACCTCAACCCGATCGAGACCGCGCGTGACCTGAAGGCCTTCGCCGAGGAGTTCGGGCTCACCTCGAACACGCAGATCGCGGCGCGCGCAGGAAAGACGAAAGCGTGGGTCGGCGAGCGCCTTCGCCTGCTCGAGCTCCCCGAGGAGGTCCAGCGCTACATCGGCGCCGGCGACGTTCCGATTTCGGCAGAGCCGAAGCTCCGGAAGATCGCCGCGGTTTCGCCGGAGATCGCCGCGCTGATCTGCGAGGTGGCCAAGCGCAGCGAGGTCTCCGGCAACGCCTTCAACGAGCGGTTCGGTGAACTGTTCTCGGCTGCCGGCGAGGCTGAGGTCAAAAACGGCCCAACGATGATCAGCATCCGCGGCTTCCAGCTCAGCGAGGTCGTCAAAGACAAAGCGAAGCGTTCCCAGCTTGTGGAGCGCATCAACGCAGTCGAACCGAGCTATCGGCAGCACCAGGACCCGACCATCCGGTTCGGCGAGGCCGAGGTCGACGCGGCACGCGCTCACGGCTGCCTGGTCGAGTACCAGTCTGATCGCCGCCGCTACAGCACCACGTACGGCCACGTCACCGACATTGCCTTTGCCGCGGATCTCGTCGAGCGCGCCCTTGAGTGCCGCGAGAAGGAAATCGCGGCTCGTGCCAGAGCCGAGGAGGAGGAGAAGGCCAAGCGCAAGGACGAGCAGAAGAAGATCCGCGAACAGCAGAAGCAGATCGGCGAGGAAACTCCGCAGGCCAGGAAGAGAAAGCGCAGGGCAATCGCCCGCAGCTTCAACGACGCCCTGAAACGGGCGCTGCTGAAAAAGCGAACTGCCGCCCGGCGCAAGAAGTACGCGCTCGCGCGCTCGCGAGCGGTCGCGGTCCAGCTGATCTCCGACAACCCGAAGCTTGCCGGACGTGGCCTCCGCCTCGTCTCCGACCAGTTGCAGGACCTCGAGGTCAAGCCTCTGAAAAATGGCGGCAGGCGCGAAAAGGTCACCTACGCCGACGAAGCGCAGAGCACCACCGAGCTGCTGCGCCGGGCGCTCGGGACCAACGACCCGTTGGAGGTGATCGAGGTTCTCGCCGAAGCGCTGCTGGCCGGGATCCTCACCGACGCTGAGGAGGTGCCGAACGGGGACTACATCGGCTGGCGCACGCCCGTCGCTGGCGAGATCGAAAAGCTCCTGGCGACGGAGATCAAGGAGGTCCGGCCGCACCGTACCCGGAAGCCCGAGTAGCGAGCTGACATCCGAGGGTCGCCTTCATGGGCGGCCCTCATCACAGTCATGACCGCGCTCGCCGCCCCCGGATTTTCGCACGCTTCGCGTGCGGCTCGGGGGCATCGGCTCTCGCAGCGGGCGGGAGCACCAACAGCGAAGGAGTTTCTGCCATGACGACGCCAAGGTTTCGGTCCCCGCACGACCCACCTACCGATCGACAGCTTCGTTATCTCCGCTGGCTGGCAACGCAAACCGGGACCAGCTTCTCGCCCCCGCAGACCTTCGGTGACGCCGACGCCGAAATCGACCGCATGAAGAAGCTGGAGAAGTCCGATCCGGCGGAGCGGCGTCGCGAAGTCCGCGAGGTCAAGAACCAACTGGCGCGGCGGTAGTCGACCACCCGTTTCCGCTACTGACCCACGCGCTGGGCCCGTCCCGGCGGCCAGCGCGTTCATCAAATTTGGAGGTCCCACGATGGACGTCAATGGCCTTGATCCCATCGCCATCAACCTGCTTCTCCACGGCCGAGTCCCCACCTTGGCGGCCGAAATCGCCCGCGGCGTCGGCGTCACCTTGGCTTTCGCAGCCTGCGTCGATGATCCGCTTCGGCGTGCTGACATCGTCGGAGAGGCGCTAGGACGGCTGCGTTACTTCGTCGCTCGGTTTGGCCGTCGGTCGCCGGTCTGCGATCGAGTCGTCGCCGAGCTCGAGGAAGCCGGCGACGGTTCGCGCGGCGTCCCGGACGCGAAGACCCTGCGGCAACATGCCCGGACCCTCGACGCCCACGCGCGGACTCTCGACGGCCTCGTCGACGGACCGGAACGAAGTTCGGGCTGCTGCCGCGGTCCGGCCGAGGGCACGAAAGGCCAGGCCGCGAGCGCCAGCAACGGGAATGAGCCCGTAGGCGGCGGCCACGACGCTAAGGATCACCTCGTTCGCAACACCTACACCGTCACGGTAACGAGATATCGGAGCTTCGCCGGTGACGATTCTGGCTACTTCGCCACGGTGATCGGGCACGAGACCGGTTACGGCTTCGAGCCGCATTCAGTCACGGGAATAACGCCGGCACCAACCGCGTGGGCGCCAGCGGAAGAGGAAGCGGTCGCGAAAGCGATCCGGGCGAGCGCGAAGGAGCGATCGATCGCCGCACTGGCGGTGACGGCTGCCGAAGCAGGGCGGCTCAGAAACGTGCTCGTCGAGTCTATCCCGGAGCCGCCCTCATCGCCTGATCGCGCCCGGGAAAGGGCAATAGCCCTATCCGACCTCGCGGGCGCTCACCGGGTTCGGCCGGAGGACGCGACCCCCGAGGGCCACTCGCTGAAGGTCTGTCTCGAGTACCCGGATTCGATTTGCCAGTGGGTGGCAGTTACGGGGCTCGGAGCGGGACGGGTTCGGCTACGGCCCGATTATTCCGATGCCGCAAGTGCGCTCGGGTTCATGAGCGCTCTGACCGATGGGGAGGAGGCAGCGGTCCGCATCGGTCGCGACGAAGCCGATGAGCTGCCGATCGAAATCGTCGACCTCGACTACGGCCGCGCGATCAAGTGTCACTACGGCTTGCGTTGGTCCACCGGAGATGTGCCGGCGTCGTAGCGAGTCAGGTGTTGCCCCCGGCGAGGTGGCCCGTTTCCTCACCGCAGGGTGGCACACGCCGCCCGCCCCTCGGCCCCTCTGGGGCTCCCTCGCCTTCGGCTCGCTCGGGGCAGTCGGTCGCGCGCCCTACCTGGGTTCGTCAATCGAACCACCTCGTTAGGAGGCAATCATGGCTAGCAACGTCAACGTCGTCGTCCTCACCGGCAACCTCACCCGCGACCCGGAGATGAGGCACACGGAGGGCGGAACCGCCATCGCAGAACTGCGGCTCGCCGTCAATAGCCGCCGCAAGGACGGCAACACCGGCGAGTGGAAGGACAAGCCGAACTATTTCGACGTGATCGTGTTCGGAGTCCACGCCGAGAACTGCGCGAAGTACCTGTCCAAAGGCCGACCGATCGCGATCGAAGGCCGGCTCGACTGGCGCGAGTGGGAAGTCAAAGACGGTAGCGGCAAAAACCGCCAGGCCGTGCAGATCATCGCCAACACCGTCCAGTTTCTCGGTCCGAAACCGGAGGGCGAGAAAAGCGACCAAGGCGCACAGGAGGAGCTGTCCGCAGACTCCCACAGCGACGACGCCGCGGAGGCCGAGGCGAAGGCGGAGGAAGAGGAGCCGATTCCGTTCTGAGCCGACTCGGAGGCAAAGGGCCCGGCGCTTCGCGGCGCCGGGTCTTTTTTGTGGTCACGCAGCCGGAGCTTCGGCGGAGCGGCCGCTGGCCCCAGGACAACGGAGGGACGTGCTCACTTGCTGATCGATCGTAGCCCGGGCGGCACCGCGCGCAAGGTCGCTTCGCTCCCTTCCCCTCGCTTCGCTCGGTGCGCGCGTCGCCTATCCCGGGCTTGCTCGGTGGCAAGTAAGCACAAGCCCTCGCGGGCGAGCGAAAGGAGCCATCGCGATGACCGAGTTGAAATCCGAAGCCAGAGCGGAAGTGATCGGGCGAGTGAGCGCTACGCCGGAACTCGACAAGACGAGTAGAGGCGTGCGGGTCTGCTTGTTCAAAGTTGTGACCGAGAGCGGGCCGGCAAGCAACCCGGTCGTCAAAGACGTCTATGTCATCGGCCGGCTCGGCGCGGACCAGGAGGAGGACCTACCAGTCAGGTGCGCGCACCGGGAAGTCGGCGATCCGGTCATCGTCGCCGGCGTCGAGCGCCAGCGGCGGCGCCGTCACCGAGGCGTCAGCTGGGTCGAGAGCGCAATCGAAGCCAGCGAAGTGCGCGACTGGATTTGCGAGTCGGTGGACGAGCCGAGGGTCCGGCACGATGTGGAGACGAAGGTGGTCCACTGCATGCGCGAGAGCTACGACGTCTATATCGGCAGGGGCAAGGATCCGGAGAGTGGAGAGAGCGGAGAGTGGAGCAATCCGTTTTCCCATAAGCCCAGCGATCTGGCGACGGTGACCAAGGCGAACTCGGTGGAGGAAGCGATCGAGTCCTACCGAAGCGATCTCTGGAAGCGCATCCGGGCCGGCGAGGTCCCGCTGGAGAAGCTGGCGGCGTTGAAGGGCAAGACGCTCGGATGCTGGTGCGCGCCGGGTCCCTGCCACGGCGAGGTGCTGGCGGCTGCCGCAGACTGGGCGGCAGGAGAGATCGCAAAGCATTCAAGGGGCGCCTGCTGATGCGGGCGCTCCTGTCCGTCGCGGTTGCCTCGGTAGCTCTCGCCGTGGTCGCATGCGGCGGCCGCGCCGAAGCCGAAGCCGATGGCGAGCACCTCAGGTCCGGCCGAATCGAGTACGCCGTCGACGGTGACACCCTGCGCGTCCGGCTCGCCGCCGGCGACCTCCTCTACGTTCGTCTCATCGGCATCGATACGCCCGAGGACGTGCGCCCTGAAGCGCCAGTCGAGTGCGGCGGCCGCGCTGCCGCAGCTTCGATGGACCGCCTCGCGCCGGAGGGAGCCTTCGTCCGCCTTCGCCTG
>JAFDWD010000941.1 GCA_018268695.1 Actinomycetota bacterium | reverse complement strand
GTCCGAAGGCTCCGGACAACCCCTGGGGCGGCAAGTCGATCGAGTGGCTGGTGTCCTCGCCGCCGCCGGTCTTCAACTTCGACGAGATCCCGCGCGTCGTCGGCGGCCCGTACGAGTACGGCATCCCCGGCGCCCGTCACGCGATCATGCCCGGTGAAGGCGCCGAGGTCCCGGCGACCCGACAGACCATGGTGGGCTCGTGAGCGACGTCGCCGCCGAGTCTGCCCAGAAGCGTCCACTGCTCGTCTTCCTGAACGAGGTCGCGGGCGGCCGCAAGCTGCTGCAGGCGGTGCGCGAGCGCACAGAGGCCGGGACCGTGTCCCAGGTCATCGTGGCCGCGCCACAGAACCAGCCCACGATCGGCACGAAGATCGATCGCGATGACCTCTACGCTTCGGCCCGCGCCCGGGTCGAGGTGACGATGTCGCTGTTCGCCGCCTTCGGAATCGACTCGGTCGGCGAGGTCCTCGACCCGGCCCCTCAGCTCGCCCTTGATGACGCGATCCGCGCCAACCGTCCGTCGGAGGTCCTCTACTCGGCCCTCTACGACACCCGCTACGGCATCGCCCGTAAAGACCTCGTCGAGGTCAGCCGCGAGATCGCCGAACCGGCGGTGAAGTTCACCCACATCCCGGTGCGGGTCGAAGAGGACGCGATCCGCCTCGACCTCAGCCATGTGCTCGTGGTCGCGACGAAGACCGTCAACGCGCCGGACCTCGTCGCGAGGCTCAAGGAGCGCGCCGCGACCCGCCCCCATCGCTACACGATCGTCAGCCCGCGCAGCCAGGAGGTCGCCGAGGAGCAGGTCGTCGCCGACCTCGCCGCCACGCTCGCCGAGCTCTACCGCTCGGACATCGACGCGACGGGCCTGCCGATTTCGAGCGACGATCCCTTCGAGGCCGTCCGCAAGGCGATCGAGCACTACCGGATCGATGAGATCTTGATCTCTACCTTCGCCGGCGAGCAGTCCCGCTGGCTGCAGAGCGACCTGCTCGGCCGGGTCCGTGAGATCACCGACAAGCCGGTCACCCACGTCGAGTCCGGTCGCGCGCCCGCGGCCTTTGCCTCGGTCGTGGCAGAGGGGGGTGAGCACTGATGGAGAGCGCGTCCGTACCGCTTCCGCACAGCGCCGGTGGCCACGCCACCGGGCACGACCACCACGGTCCGCCGGAGGCCAATGTCAGCTCGCGGATCGACAAACAGGTCCTCGGCATCCTGCTGTTCATCGTCTCCGAGGTCATGCTGTTCGGGTCGTTCTTCGCCTCGTACTTCTTCCTGCGCGTGGTCGTCAACCCGGCGGCCTGGCCGCCCCATCCGTTCGAACTGCCGGTCGCGGTCGCGGGGATGAACACGGCCATCCTGGTCTCCTCCAGCTTCACGATCCACTACGCCCTCGAGGGCATCCGCAAGGGCAACAAAACGGCGATG
>JAFDWD010000940.1 GCA_018268695.1 Actinomycetota bacterium | reverse complement strand
GGTCGGCGCCGAGGCCAACGTCGCCCTCTGCGACCTCGCCGCCGAGTGGACGGTCGGCGAGGACGGCTACGAGAGCCGCTCCTCCAACTCCTGGGCCGAGGGCCGCGCGCTGACCGGGCGCGTCCTGGTCACCGTCGCCGCCGGCCAGGTCGCCTTTCGACTTCGTTCCTTCTCCCTGGGGGTTGCATGATCAGCCAGCTGTTCCTTTCTTCGACCTGTCCGGCAAAAGGAACGGTTCGATGAGCGCGTACCTGCTGCTCGAGGACGGGCTGCGCTTTGACGGCGACCTCGTCGGCCACCCCGGCCAGACGATCGGCGAGGTGGTGTTCAACACCGCGATGACCGGCTACCAGGAGTCGGTGACCGACCCCTCCTACGCGGGCCAGATCATCGTCTTCACCTACCCGCTGATCGGCAACTACGGCGTTTCCGGCGCGGCGATGGAGTCCGAAGCCGTCCACGCCCGCGGGGTCGTCATGCGCGACGCGAAGAACCGCGAGGACGCCGCCACCGCCGAGGGCGGCTGGCTCGACTGGCTCGACATGACCGGCACCCCTGGGATCAGCGGAATCGACACGCGCGCCCTGGTCCGCCACCTGCGCGACCGCGGCGCGATGCGCGGCGGCATCTTCCCGACCTCGGTCCCCGAGCCCGAGGCGCGCGAACGGATCGCCGCCGAGCCTTCGATGGCGGGCGCCGACCTGGCGCGCACGGTGACGCCGCCGGAAATCGTCCGCTTCGACGGCGACGGGCCGCACGTGGTCGGCATCGACACCGGGATCAAGCTCTCGATCGTCCGCCAGCTGCGCGAGCACGGAGCCAAGCTGACGCTCGTCCCATGTGATTCGACTCCGCAACAGGTGCTCGCCGAGGAGCCCGACATCGTCTTCCTCGCCAACGGCCCCGGCGATCCGGCGGCGCTCGACTATGTCGTCGACACGGTGCGCGGAGTGATCGGCAAGAAGCCGGTCTTCGGCATCTGCCTCGGCCACCAGCTGCTCTGCCGCGCGGTCGGCCTGCAGACCTACAAGCTGCCCTTCGGCCACCGCGGCGCCAACCACCCGGTCAAGGACCTGGAGACCGGGCGGATCGACATCACCTCCCAGAACCACGGCTTCGCGGTCGAGGGCCCGGGCGGGGAGCCGAGGATCGACGGCGACGAGCCGGTCCGCTGGGACACCGATTTTGGCGTCGCCGAGCTGAGCCAGTTGAACCTGTACGACCGAACGGTGGAGGGATTGATCCTGAAAGACGTCGCCGGTGCCACCGTCCAGTACCACCCGGAGGCGGGCCCGGGGCCGCACGACGCGCGCCACCTCTTCGACCGCTTCCTCTCCCTGGCGGGAGACCCCGCCTGATGCCGCGCCGCGACGACATCCAGAAGATCCTGCTGATCGGCTCCGGGCCGATCGTGATCGGCCAGGCCGCCGAGTTCGACTACTCCGGCGTCCAGGCCTGCAAGGTGCTGCTCGAGGAGGGCTACGAAGTCGTCCTAGTCAACTCGAAACCGGCGACGATCATGACCGACCCGGAGTTCGCCACCGCGACCTACATCGAGCCG
>JAFDWD010000093.1 GCA_018268695.1 Actinomycetota bacterium | reverse complement strand
GAGAGCACGGCCAGCTCGTCGCTCGCCTCGTAGGAGCCCATCGGCATGTCGGCGATCATCATCGGCGTGCGCAGCCCGCGCCGCACCGCTTTGCCGAGCATGATCATCTCGTCCATCGAGACGAGATCGGTGCGGTCGTAGCCGAGCACAACGTTGGCGGCCGAGTCGCCGACCAGGACGAGGTCGACCCCCGCCGCCTCGGCGACCGTCGCCGAGGGATAGTCGTAGGCGGTGACCATCACGATCGGTTCGCCGTTCTCCTTCATCTCGGCGAGCCGCGGCAGGGTGACCGCGACGCGGTCGGCCTGCGGGACGGTGTGGGAACGGACTCCAGAGCTCATGCGACCAACACCTCCGGACGGTTGTCGATTGCGATCGGTTTGTTGTCGGCGTCGACGTGGACGACCGTCGGCTCGTACTTCTCGAGATCGGCCTCGTCGTAGGCGCCGAAGGAAGCGACGATGATCAGGTGGCCGGGCTCGACCAGGTGGGCGGCGGCGCCGTTCACCTGCATCGCGCCGGAGCCGGCCTCGCCGTCGATCACGTAGGTGACGAAGCGCTCACCGTTGTCGACGTCCCAGACGTGGACCTGCTCGTTGGTCAGCAGATCGGCTCCGGCCATCAGCTCGGTGTCGATCGTGATCGAGCCGATGTAGTCGACGTCGCAGTCGGTCACCGTTGCGCGGTGGATCTTCGACTTCAGCATCTGCCGTTGCACGCGTGCGCTCTCCTTTATCGGGCTTTACCCATATGCGGGTGGATGACGACGTTGTCGATGAGGCGGGCGCCGCCGACCTTGGCGGCGACCGCGACGAGGATCGGACGGCCGGTCAGCCCTTCGGCCGGCTCCAGGGTCTCGGCGTCGCGGGCCTCGAGGTACTCGGGCTCGATCGCCGCCGCGGCCAGCTCGACGCGGGCGGCGTCGAGGCCGGCGTCAAGCGAATCGTGGGCGATCGCCTGCTGCTCGCAGACGGCCAGCGCCCGAGAGAGGGCGACGGCGCGGACGCGATCGGCGGGCTCCAGGTAGACGTTGCGGCTGCTCATCGCGAGGCCGTCCTCCTCGCGCACCGTCGGCATCACGCGCACCTCCAACGGGAAGTCGAGGTCGCGCACCATCCGCTTGATCACCGCCGCCTGCTGGGCATCCTTCTGGCCGAAGTAGGCGACATCGGGGCCGACGATGTTGAAGAGCTTGGCGACGATCGTGGTGACGCCGCGGAAGTGGCCGGGGCCGCGACGCTCCGGGTCGCCGTCGAGGACCGAGGTGAGGTTGCCGGTCACCTCGACCGCGGTCGCGGCGCCGTCGGGGTAGAGCTCCGCCACCTCGGGGGCGAAGACGATGTCGACCCCCGCCTCGCTCGCCAGACGCAGGTCGCGCTCCTCGTCGCGCGGATAGCGGTCGAGGTCCTCGTTCGGGCCGAACTGGGTCGGGTTGACGAAGAGGCTCATCACGACCACGTCGTTCTCGGCGCGGGCGGCCCGCAGCAGTGAGATGTGGCCCTCGTGCAGGAACCCCATCGTCGGGACGAGGCCGATCGCACGGCCTTCGCGCCGGGCCGGGGCCAGGGCGGCGCGCAGCTCGTCGACGCCGCGCAGGACGCGGGCGGCAGCGCTGGTGGTGACGGTGTCGCCGGGGGAAGGTGATTCCAGATTCATCAGGTCCATGCCTCCAAGGGTCACGGCCGTAGAGCGGATTATAGGCACCTTCGCGCCATTGGTTACGGAGCGCATCGGAATGCGTATCCGAACCAATTTTGATCCGTTCGCGCCCCCTCCTCGCAAGAAGCAGCCAACGGCATTCACCACACCCCCACAGGAGGCATGCGAATGAGTTCCCACAAGCTGTTGAGCGAGTTCGACCAGAGCGACGCCCTCGCGGAAACGCATCACAACGCGATCGAAGGCCTCGACGAGGGCGACAGCCGCCGCTCGTTCCTGAAGAAGGCCGGCCTCGGCGGTGCCGCGATGATGGGCTCGGGTGCCCTCCTCGCCGCGCTCACCCCGGCCGGCGCGATGGCCGCCAAGGGCATGGGCCGCCCGCCCGCGAGCTTCGGCAAGGGCGACATCGGCATCCTCAACTACGCCCTCACGCTCGAGTACCTCGAGGCCGCCTTCTACAACGAGGCGACGAAGAACAAGGTCGCGAGCGGAGCCCAGGAGTCGGCCTTCCTCAAGGCGGTCACCGCCGACGAGAACGCCCACGTCGCCTTCCTCAAGAAGGCCCTCGGCTCGAAGGCCACCAAGGCCCCGAGCGTCGACTTCGGCGACGCCACCAGCAAGGCGAAATGGCTGCCGACCGCGATGGTCCTCGAGAACACCGGGGTCAAGGCCTACGGCGGCCAGGCGCTGAACATCTCCAGCCCCGCCTACATCTCCGCCGCCCTCTCGATCTGGGCCGTCGAGGCGCGTCACGCGTCCGTCGCCGGCCTGCTCGTGAAAGCGGCGCCGACCAGCATCTCGCCGGAAAAGGGTCCGTTCCAGACCACCGCGACCGCTGCCGAAATCCTCAAGGCAGTGGAAGGCACCGGGTTCCTCAAATGATGCCGAACGTCGGACCGCTGGAGATCCTCCTCGTCCTGATCGTGGCGCTGGTCGTCTTCGGGCCGAAAAAGCTCCCGGACCTCGGGCACTCGCTCGGCAAAGGCATCCGCGAGTTCAAAGGCTCGATCGCCGGTGAATCGGAGGAGCGATCCGCCGACAGCCACGCCAACTAGACGTCCCCCACGCCACCACGAGGAGATCAGCCGTGCGCCGCATCAGACCCGCGTCATTCGAGGATCAGATGAGCCTCGTCGAGCATCTCGACGAGCTGCGCGCACGGCTGATCGTCTGCCTTGCCATCTTCGGGGTGGCGCTGGCGCTCTGCTTCTGGCAGAGCCACCTGCTGCTCGAAATCGCGAGCGCCCCGCTCCCGGCGGGCCACGAAAAGCTGATCACTTTCGGCGTCACCGAGCCGTTCACGACGACCCTGACGGTCAGCGCCTACGGGGCGATCATCCTGGCGCTGCCGTTCGTCCTCTACCAGCTCTACGCCTTCGTCCTCCCCGCCTTCTCCCGGCAACAGCAGCGTCTGATCCTGCCCCTCCTGCTGATGATCCCGGTGCTCTTCGTCGCCGGCGTCGCCTTCGGCTATTTCCTCGTCCTCCCGGCCGCCACCAGCTTCCTCCTCAACTTCAACGACGCCCAGTTCAACGTCCAGGTCCAGGCGAAGGAGTACTACGGCTTCTTCTCGATGACCCTGCTGGCGACCGGGATCGTCTTCCAGGTGCCGGTCGGGATCCTCGCGGTCACGCGCCTGGGGATCGTCAAGGTGGAGCAGCTGACGAAGAACCGGCGCTACGCCTATCTGGTCTGCGCCGTGGTCGCGGCGGCGCTGCCTGGCGTCGATCCGATCTCGATGCTCCTGGAGATGGCGCCGCTGGTGGTCCTCTACGAGCTCTCGATCGTGCTGGCGAAGGCGTTCGGCACGCCCCGCGAGCGCTACGAGGCCGAGCCTCAGGGCTCCTGATACTCGATCGGCTTGATCGGCTTCGCCGGGGCGCCGGCGCAGATGGTGCGGGCCGGGAGGTCGCGGTTGACGACGGAGTTCGAGCCGATCACGCACCGCTCCCCCACCGTCACCCCACCGGACACTGCGCAGTGGACGCCGAACCAGCAGTTGTCGCCGATCACCACCGGGCCCTTGGAGGTGAAGCCCTGCCAGGTGACGGGCAGCTCGGGGTCGTCGAAGCGGTGGTCGGCGTCGCCGACGAAGCAGCCGTTGGCGAACATGACGTGGTCGCCGATCTTCACGCTCTTGTGCGCGGCGATCATCGTGCCGCGGTTGAGGAAGCAGCCCTCGCCGATCTCGATCTCGGCGTCGGGCGCAAGCGTCAGCCAGCAGCCGGGCTCGAGCAGCGTCCCTTCTCCGATCCGCAGGCGGCCTTCGTCGAGCGCCTCGAGGATCTCCCCCTCGACCGGATAGCGGACGAAGAAGCCGCCGCGGGCGGCGTGCCGGTCGATGCGCAGCCGACGCGAGAGCCGGTGATTGCGCTCATACCAACGCCGCTTCGCCCACCAGACCCGCCACCCCGTCTGCGCCATCGGCTCACCGTACATAGACTTGCGGCCATGAGCGACCTGCGCGGCGGCATCGACCTCGGCGGCACCAAGATCCAGACCGCGGTGATCGACACCGCAGGCGAGGTGAAGGGCGAAGCGCGGCGGCCGACCCCGACCGAGGGCGGGCCGAAGGACGTCGCCGCGGCGATGGCCGAAGCGCTCCAGGAGGCGGCTCAGGCCGCCGGGGTCGAGAGCTCGGCGCTGGAAGGCGTCGGGGTCGGCTCCCCGGGCGATGTCGACGAGAAGGCCGGCACTGTGTCGAGCGCCCGCAACCTCCCCGACTGGGAAGGGACCTTCAAGCTCGGCGAGGCGCTCGAAGGGGATCTTGGGACGAAGGTGCGGATCGGCAACGACGTCCAGGTCGCGACCGAAGCCGAGTTCCACCTCGGCGCCGGCAAAGGCTT
>JAFDWD010000939.1 GCA_018268695.1 Actinomycetota bacterium | reverse complement strand
GATCGCCTACGGGTCCTCGGTGCCGCTGGCGCTGGCCGCGGCCGAGGCGCTCGACGAGGACATCGAGGTGCCCGACCTGCGGACGCTCTGTCCGCTCGACACCGAGGCGATCCTGGCGAGTGCGCGGAAGACCGGCAAGGTGCTGATCGCCCACGAGGCGACCCGCGCCTGCGGGGTCGGCGCGGAGGTGGCGGCGCTGATCGGGGCGGAGGCCTTCGAGGACCTCGACGCCCCGATCCGGCGGCTGACCGCTCCCGACGTGCCGATCCCGTTCAGCCCACCGCTCGAGGCGGAGGCCCTGCCCCAGCTTGACGACATGAAGGAGGCCTGCCGTGAGCTCCTCGCCTACTGACGTCAAGGAGGGCACGCGGACCGTGGAGATCGCGATGCCGCAGATGGGGATCTCGGTCGCCGAGGGCACGATCGTCGAGTGGCGCGTGCGTCCCGGCGACCGGGTCGAAGCCGACCAGCCGGTCTGCGACGTCAGCACCGACAAGGTCGACGTCGAGATCCCGTCGCCGGCTTCGGGCGTGCTCTCCCGGATCGTGGTCGAGCCCGGCGAGACGGTCGAGGTCGGCACGGTGCTGGCGGAGCTCGAGGTGGGCGACCCGAGCAAGTCAAGGGTCTACTCGCCGATCGTGCGACGGATGGCCGCCGACAACCAGATCGACCTCGAACAGGTCGAAGGCCACGGCATCGGCGGACGTGTGCGCAAAGCCGACCTCGTCGCCTTCCTCGAAAAGAAGAAGGACCGCCCCCTCCACACCGAGTCCCCCTACAACCCCGACCCCCCCGAACCTCGCACGCTTGTCTCGCATAGCGAGACAAGCGTGCAGGGTGGGGACGACCTGTTTGGGCCGACCCGTCGGGAGCCGATGTCGGCGATGCGCAGGCAGATCGCGGCGCACATGGTCGAGTCCCGCCGCACCGCCGCGCACTGCACGACGGTCGTCGAGGTCGACTTCGGCCGGGTCGCCGCGCGTCGCGCCGAGCTGCGGCCGCCGATGGCCGACCGCGGCGTCAACCTCACCTACCTCGCCTTCGTCGCCCGCGAGGTCGTGGCGGCGCTTCAGCGCCACCCGATCCTGAACGCCTCGATCGAGGACGAGGAGATCGTCCACCGCT
>JAFDWD010000938.1 GCA_018268695.1 Actinomycetota bacterium | reverse complement strand
TCCTCCTGGATCGCCGCCCGCACCACGTCCCGGACGCTGCGGTTGTGCCCGAGGTGCACGACCTCGGCGCCGGAGTCCTGGATCAGGCGCCGCATCACGTTGATCGCCGCGTCGTGCCCGTCGAACAACGAGGCGGCGGTGACGAAGCGGAGAGGGAGCTCGTCGGATCCCTGCGCCGAGGCGGCGCTGCGAGAGGCATCAGCAGTTACGCGGGACATGGATAGTAGGAATACCACATAAATTGCTGGATGGGAAGAGGAGGTGGGGCCCGCCGGCGCGTCGGCGAGGGACGCAAGGGCCTGCGGCGAGCGCGGCCGTCTCGGCCACGGCCCTCGCCGGCTGTGGCCGTGGCCGAGACGGCCGGGGTATGAGAGGTGAGGAGAAAGTGCGACGCCGTCCCGGGAGACCTGCACGAGACGCCACGAACCCCACGCTTCCGTGCGCCTTTCCCGACACCGACCGGACGCGGGCGACCTGCGTTATCAATAGGTTCACCAAGGTCGCCCGCGCTCCCCGGGGTATGACGGAACCGTCACCGAAGGCCACGCAAGGAGACCGAAGGCGCAAGGGAGCGTGGAGTTCCCGGCGTCTTCGTCACGGACCGGCCGAGGTGTGGCCTCTCACGCACGGACCCTCGGAGGAACACCGCACTCCCTCACGTCCTGGGCGTCTCATGGAGGTCACAGCCTGCCAGGACCTCCATGAGACGCCCAGGACACCGCCCCTCGGACGGCCACCAACCGCCGGCACAACACCCGCACAACCCCCCCTCAGCCCGGAAAGTCACCCGCCCCGGCGCGCAGGCTCTGGAGGATCCCGGCGAGGCTCGCCAGGTCCCCGTCGGAGAGCGGCTCGGTGGCGAAGTGCGCCCGGTTCAGCGTCTCGGTCGCCTCCTCGGCCACCTTCCGCCCCGCCGGGGTGATCTCCGCCAGCACCGCACGCCGATCGCTCTCATGCGGCACCCGTTGCACCAGCTTCAGCTTTTCGAGCCCGTCGATCGTGTTGGTGACGCTCGTCCGATGCACCTGCAGCCGCTCCCCGATCTTTCCTAGCGGCAACGACCCCCGTTTCGAGAAGTGCAACAACATCAGCGCCTCATACCGAGGAAACGTCAACCCGAACGGCTCCAACAGCTCGTTCAGCCGCGCCATCAGAATCTGGTGCACCCGCATCACCGAGGTCACCGCGACCATCTCGTCCGCGGCATCCCCCGGCCAGCGCTTCGCCCAATGGCGACGCGCCTCCTCGATCGGGTCGAAAGGCAGTGACGGGGCCGTCATCGCCCCAAGTCTCTCAGCCCGGGCAGCGACTCGGTGACGTCGAGCGACGCTGAAGCCGCCTTTCGCTCTCAGCAGATCTTTAGTCCGCACGACTGAACCCCGCCCTGTGCTTCCCCCGTATGACCTTCGAGCGCCCAGGGAAGGAGAACCATGAACAGGTTGCTCATACCAGTGGTTGTCGGCCTGCTCGCCCTCGGGATACTGGCCCCGGCGGCCCTTGCCGGCGGCGGGAACCCGAGCGGCACCGGCCCACCAAGCCAGTCGTGCCAGACGATCGAGGCCGAAGGTGGAACGACCCCCGGCCACGCCTCGTCCTCGCCCGGGTCACCGTTCAACGAGCCCGAAATCAACAGCGAAAACGGCGGTACCGGCGGTCAGCACTACAGCGAAAAGTCGCAGTACGACGTGGCGTGCTTCCACGTCTCCCGCTGACCGATCCCTCCGCGACGGGGCAACGTCCCCCGTCGCGGAGGGGCTGATCATTGCCTGCTCAGGCTTCCGACCCGCACCGCCGTCATCACCCGGTTGCGAGCCTGGGCGCCCTTTTCGGGTTCGCAGGCGAGCGTCACCGTGCCGCCGCCGGAGGCGCCGACCAGCGCCGTCTCCTGGCTGAAGATCGCGAGCGGTGCGAGGTTGGCCGCGCCGCCCGCGATCACCGTGCCGTTTTCGCGGAGCTGGCAGTTCAGGACGTTCGCGGTGGCGGCGTTGTTGCCGAGTTCGGCCGAGGCGGAGATGACGTAGCTTCCGCCCGCCGGCAGGTTGAGCGATGCGATCGTGGTGCTCGTCCCCGCGCCCAGCGCGGTCTGGCCCAGTTGGGAGGTGACGAAGCCTTCGGACCGCTCCCCCGGGGCGAGCTTCTGTGCGCTGACCGCCCCTTCGGCCAACTTGCCGGTGGTGATCGCGCCTTCCGCCACTTTGCTCGTGGACACCGCGCCTTCCGCCAGCTTGGCGTTGGATACGGAGCCTTCGGCCAGCTTCGCCGCGGTGACCGCGCGGTTCTTGAGTTTCTTCGTCGTCACCGCGCTGTTCTGCAGTGACTTGGTGCCGATCTTCACGGCGGCGAAGGCCGATCCGGCCAGCGAGAGGACCAGTGCCACCAGCGCTACCACCATCGCCGGCGAGGGCCTGCGGAGCTTCAGTCGTTTCATGTGGGCCTCCTGGGGCCGGATGCTCGGGTCGGCGCGCGCAGCAACTGCGTGCCGTTAGCAGTCCACCGTCTCACGCGATCCCACATCGGTCAACGTCCGCTATCCATCGCCTCTTGCGTTGATCTCGCCGCGCATTTCTCTCTTGCACCGCGAGGTTTGGTTCGGATACGTTGCGTTAACTCTCAACCCGCCTCGACCGATGGGTTCGAGGTCCGATCACGGGGCTTAATCGATGACGGCTCGCAGGCTCGCTCTCGTGGTTCTCCTTCTGGGACTGTTCGCCGCGCCTGGCGCGCAGGCCGCGACGGTGGTCGTCGGCGACACCAGCCTCGTGCCCGATCCACTCTCGACCGCCGATTTCATCGGGCAGAACATCCCGGTCTTCCAAGGCGACGCGAGCGGCCACTACACGGTCGCGGCCACGCAGACGGGTTACATCACGTCATGGAGCTTCCTCAGCGCCGGCGTGGCGACCGGGAAGCAGTTCGTGCTGCGGGTCCTCGCGCCGATCGACGCGGCGGGGACGAATCTGCGTGCGGTCGCGACCATCGGCCCGGTGGCGGTGACGAGCGCGACGGGAGTCGATGCGGTCAACGGGCCATTCCCCGGCGACAGCACCCCGATCGCGGCCGGATCGAGGATCGCCCTGCAGCCCGTCGACGACGGAAACACGCCGATCGAGCCCGGAGTCGCCGGGGTGGACGGCATCCGCTTCTTCGCGACGCCGTTCGCCGCCGAAGGTTCATCGCA
This sequence comes from Actinomycetota bacterium, assembly GCA_018268695.1. The sequence continues at coordinate 1,687 of JAFDWD010000938.1, read as the reverse complement.
GACGGTCGCGACCACCGAAGACAACGGTCAGGTCGTCCCGATCCAGGCGACGATCGAATACGGCGAACCCGCACCGCCGCCGCTTCCGGCTCCGACGAACACCGTGGCACCCTCGATCTCCGGGACCGCGAGCGCCGGTCAGACCCTCACCTGCAACCCCGGATCCTGGAGCGGCAATCCGAACCTCTCCTACCTGTGGACGCAGACGACCTCGCAACTGGTCCCGGGCGCGCACCCGCCGCGGGCGACCTCCGTCACGGTCAAGGTCGGCACCGAACCCACCTACGTCGTCCCGGACCTGGAACCGCTCAGCGTGTCCATCAAGTGCACCGTCACCGCGACCAACTCGGCGGGCTCGGCGTCAGCCGACGCGCCTGCGGTGGCAAACGTGGCGACCAAGCCGGTGCTCGCATCGAGCTTCACCCGGACGGCCCACACGTTGCACAACCAACCGAGGATCACGCCCAACGTCGGCTTCGGCGCCACCCAGTTCTGCCAGACGGGAGTGTGGATCCATTACCCCAAGACGTTCCGTTTCGCCTGGTACAAGATGGTCCCGGCGAACACGGTCCGGCGTGGGCAGACCCGCGACGTGCGGATCCCCAGTTCCAAGCAGACGCTGAAGATCACCGCCCCCCTCGAGCTGCACAAGATCTTCTGCCGCGTCACCGCGGTCAACGAAGCCGGGGGCAATTCGGCCGACAGCAACGTCGTATTCGTGCCACAGAACGCACCCAAGCCCAACGGGCCGGCGCGAATCGAGGTCGACGACCCCACCCCGGTCAGGGTCGATCCCGCCACCAGCCCGTCGAATCCGCTGCAGGTAGGCCCCGACAAGAAGTTCGTCTTCAAATGCCTGCCGCCGGGCTACAGCCGGCGCGCACCGCTCAGCTTCCAGTGGCAGGTGTCGCTGCACGGCTGGCCTTCGGTCCCCGGCGTTCCGTCCTCCGGCGCGTTCAACCCGGAAGTCACCCTCAGCGGGCAGACCCTCGAAATCACCCCGGAGATCCCGCCGCACCAGGACGCCAACGGCCTCGAGCCCGGCCGCGCGCTGCTGCTCGACGGCGAAATGCCCTACACCGGAAGCGGCGGAAGCGGCAACGTGGCGATCCGCTGCCTGGTGACCGCGAAACTGCTCCAAGCGAGTTCGGTCACCTCCTCGACCGTGGCATATGTGCTTGCCGTGGACGGCTGAGGCGGAAGCCTCGACGCGCTGACGAGTGGCCGGGTCGGCCGACCGATGTCAGCCCAGCACCCGGCCGACCACGGACTCCACCTCCCCCGAGGACTGAGCCTCCCTGCCCCTACGGGTGGCGCGGATGTCTTCGGTGCCGCCGCGCCAGGTGACCATCACGAGGCCTGCCAGCTCAAGTGCATGGATGCCTTCGGCGAGGAGGTCCGAGATCGCGAGCTGCTCGCCTGCATCGCTCGTCTGCGCGAAGACCGGAGCGACGGCACGGGCCACGTCTGGAAGGCGCACCCGCTCCGCCGAGAGCCCGGGCGCCTCGATCGTGCCCGGCCGCCCCGGCGCACCTGGGCCGTCCTAGGTGAACCCCTTCTCCATCACCTCCGCGGCCAGCCGGGCGAGCGGGAGCGAGCGCAGGCGGGCGATCTCCTCGCCCGCCCCCGGGTCCGACGCCGACACGCCGCTCTCGTCATCGTGCTTGCCGAAGAGACCCATCGCCCT
>JAFDWD010000937.1 GCA_018268695.1 Actinomycetota bacterium | reverse complement strand
TGGGTACCGGAGCCGACCTCCAGCATGTGGTCGGGGGCGGGCACGCCGAGCTCCTCGAGGAAGACCTCCGACATCAGCCGGTCGTAGTGCTGGCCGGTATGGACGATCGCGTGCCGACCCTCCGGCACGCGGGCCCGCATGGCCGCGATCACCGGGGCCGTCTTGACGAAATTGGGGCGGGTGCCGATGACGTAGACGATGCGCATCGCGGCGGGAGAATACCCGGACCGATCGTGGATGCGTCACAGATGTGTTGCGGATGTCTGATGAAGGAGACGCCCGCGGCCCCGCGTCTGCTTCAATGTCGGACCCGTATGCCGAAGATGAAAACCCATTCGGGCGCCAAGAAGCGCTTCAAGAAGTCGGCCACCGGCAAGATCCGGGGTCGGCACGCGTACTCGAGCCACATCCTCGAGAAAAAGTCGCCGAAGCGTAAGCGCGCCATGGGCCGGCCCGCGGCGATCGCCAAAGTCGACGTGCCGAACGTGCGGAAGCTCCTCGGAGGCGGCAAGTGAGCCGGGTCAAGCGCAGCGTCCACGCGCGCAAGAAGCGCCGCAAGGTGCTGAAGGAAGCGAAGGGCTACTTCGGGCGCAAGCATTCTTCCTATCGGTTCGCCAAAGAGCAGGTGCAGCGGTCGGGCATGTACGCCTACCGCGACCGGCGCAACAAGAAGCGGACCTTCCGCCGGCTTTGGATCACCCGCATCAACGCCGCCGCGCGGCAGGAGGGCATGAGCTACTCCGAACTGATGCACGGCCTGAGCCAGGCCGAGGTCCAGGTGAACCGCAAGATGCTGGCCGAGATCGCCGTCTCGGACCCAGAGGGGTTCCGCCGATTTGTGGAGATAGCACGGGAGGGTGCGGCCGCCTGAGCGCAGGCTGACACTTTTCACTCTTCCGGGCGGGCCGCAAATTTGCGGCCCGTTTTGCGTTTGAGGACCGATTTGTGAGCGAGATGATCGAAAGCAAGGACAACGAGAAGCTGAAGCTGGTGCGGAAGCTGCAGGTGCAAAAGCACCGGAAGCGGCAGGGACTGTTCGCGACCGAGGGCGAGGACCTGTTCGAGGCCGGGCTCGCCGCGGGCGCGACGCCGAAGTTCGTGCTCGTCGCCGGAGGCACCGGCCTCCACGGCACCGACTCGGGGCCCGGCGCCGCGTACCCGGTCGAGGTCGTCCACACCGATCTGCTCGACTCGGTCTCCTCGCTCGGGTCCGGCACCCGGGTCATCGCCGTCTGGCCGCACCCGGAGCCCGCCACGCTCACCGCACCCTGCGTCTACCTCGACGGGGTCGGCGACCCCGGCAACGTCGGCACGATCGTCCGCACCGCCCACGCGCTCCTCGACGCGACCGTCGCCCTCGGTCCCGGCTGCGCCGACCCCTACGGCCCGAAGGCCACCCGGGCGAGCATGGGATCGCTCTTCGCCCACCCGCCGGTGGTCGTCGCCGGGGTCGAGGAGACCCCCGGTCGGCGGGTCGCCCTCCTCGCCCACGGGGGCGAGGGACTGGCGGCGTTGGCCGGCGCCGGAACGGTCTGCCTCGGCTCCGAGCGCGACGGTTTGCGCCCCGAGGTGGTCGCTTTCTGCGACGCGAACGCCACGATTCCCCTGCACGGAGGCGCCGAGTCACTGAACGTCGCCGCGGCGGCGGCTGTAGCGTGCGCGCGGATGAGCGAGGTTTCCGCCAGTGCTTGAGCAGATCGAGAACATCCGGGTCGAGGCGACGGAGGCGATCGTCGACGCCTCCACCAGCGCCGCGCTGGAGGAGCTGCGGGTCAAGTACCTCGGCCGCAAAGCCGAGCTGACCCAGATCCTGCGCGGGATCGCCCAGCTGCCGCCGGAGGAACGGGGCCCGGTCGGCGGTGCCGCCAACAAGGCGCGCAAGGAGCTCGAGGCGCTGATCGAGGGGAGCGCCGAGCGTCTCGACGCGGCCGAGCTCGACGCGAAGCTCGTCGCCGACCGGGTCGACGTGACGATGCCCGGCGCGCCGCCCCGGCCGCTCGGCCACCAGCACCTGATCACCCGGACCACGCGGCTGATCGAGGACATCATGGTCGGGCTCGGCTACGAGGTCGCCGAAGGCCCCGAGATCGAGCATGACTACTACAACTTCACCGCCCTGAACCACCCGGTCGGCCACCCGGCCCGGCAGCTCCAGGACACCTTCTACATCCAGTCGCACCCCGACGTGCTGCTGCGCACCCACACCTCGCCGATGCAGATCCGGGCGATGGAGACG
>JAFDWD010000936.1 GCA_018268695.1 Actinomycetota bacterium | reverse complement strand
TCGATCGGCACGCCGTGGACGATGTTCGCCCAGCCGACGCCCCAGAGCAGGGCGGGCGCGGCACTGCCGATCATCATCGCCCACTCCCAACCGCGCCGCCAGCCGGGCGAGTCGTGCTTGCCCCAGAACTCGAAGGAGACGTTGCGGACGATCAGCGCGACCAGGATCAGGAAGAGCGCCAGGTAGAAGCCGGAGAAGAGCGTCGCGTACCACTGCGGGAAGGCCGCGAAGGTGGCGCCGCCGGCGACCAGGAGCCAGACCTCGTTGCCGTCCCAGACCGGGCCGATGGTGTGGATCACGGCGCGCTTCTCGGCGTCGGTGCGGCCGACCGCGCGGATCAGCATGCCGACGCCGAAGTCGAACCCCTCGAGCACGAAGTAGCCGAGCCAGAGGATCGAGATGAGGACGAACCAGATGACCTGCAGGGCGGTGTAGTCGCGCATCGGCGGTCCCCTTTCTCAGTAGGCCAGGGCCAGCTCCTGGCCCGGGTCCTCGGCTTTGCCGGCCTCGACCGGCCCTTTGCGCACGGCTTTCAGGAAGACGCGTCCGGCGATCACGGCCAGCACCCCGTAGAGCAGGGTGAAGCCGACCAGGGTGATCCAGACCTCCGCCGGGCCGACCGCCGGGGAGTTGGCGACGTCGGTCTTCAGCAGGCCGAAGACGACCCAGGGCTGGCGCCCCATCTCGGTGAACATCCAGCCCGAGGCGCTCGCGATGAACGGCAGCCCGACGGCGGGCACGGCAAGGCGCAGGAACCACTTCGAGTCGCGCAGCTTCCCTTTCCGCTGCAGCCACCAGCCCCAGGCGGCGAAGGCCAGCATGGCGAAGGCGCAGCCGAGCATCGCCCGCCAGGTCCAGTAGGCGATCGCGACGATCGGCGTGTAGTTGCCGGGGCCGTACTTGCGTTGGTATTCGCGGTTGAGGTCGTTGATCCCCTTGATTTCGCCCTGCGGGTAGCCGGTGGTGATCCAGGAAAGGAGGTTGGGGATCTCGATGTTGCGGTTGAGGCCTTCCGGGTTCGACTTGAAGTCACCGGTGGCGAAGAGGGAGAGGCCCGCGCCCTTCTCGGTATTGAAGGTCGCGTCGGCGGCGGCCATCTTCATCGGCTGCTGTTCGGTCATCAGGATCCCGTCGAAGTGGCCGACGATCACGGTCGCGATCGCGGCGAGGGTGACCATGGGCAGCGCGATCTTCATCGCCCCGCCGAAGACCTTCGTCTCGCGGCCCTGGCGCAGGTGCCAGGCGGAGACCGCGATCAGGATCATCCCGGCGGTCAGGACGGCGGCCAGCATCGTGTGGGCGAAGGCGTAGAGCGCCGTGTTGTTGAAGAGGACCGAGGCGATGTTCGTCAGCTCGGCTTTGCCGTCGGCCATCTTGTAGCCGACCGGATGCTGCATCCAGGAGTTGGCGGCGAGGATGAAGTACGCCGACAGCGCCGTCGATCCGGAGACCGCCCAGCCGCAGGCGAGGTGCACCTTTTTCGACAGCCTCCCCCAGCCGAAGATCCAGAGGCCGAGGAAGGTCGACTCGACGAAGAAGGCGGCAAGCCCCTCCATCGCCAGCGGCGCGCCGAAGATGTCCCCGACGAAGCGCGAGTAGTTCGACCAGTTCATACCGAACTGGAACTCCTGCACGATCCCGGTGGCGACGCCGAGGGCGAAGGAGATCAGCATCAGCTTCCCCCAGAACCGGGTCGACCGCAGCCAGTGCTCCTCCCCGGTCTGATACCAACGCGTCTGGAAGATCGCGACGCAGAGCGCCAAGCCGATCGTCACCGGCACGAAGATGAAGTGGTAGAGGGTGGTTATCCCGAATTGCCAACGTGCGAGTTCAAGTGCGGTCATTGCCCGCCCGACGCTATGAACGGCGCCCCGGGCCTCCATCCGGGGATTCCCACAACGCGGTGTGTGGGCGCCGTCCGAGATGCGCCTCCGGTCTCCTTCCGTGGCCTTCGGTGACGGTTCAGGAGGGCCCGGAAGCGTGGAGTCCGTGGCGTCTTGCGCACGTCTCTCTCAACGGCGGCGGACTTTCTCCACCGTTTTCATACCCCAACGCCTTGCGTCCCTTGCCGGAGCCGAGCCGAGCTCAGACGTCGATCAGGTTGTTCTCGAGCGCGTAGCGGGTCAGCTCGGGGCGGGTCGTCAGGCCGAGCTTCTGCTGGATGTGGGCGCGGTGGGTCTCCACCGTGCGGACGCTGAGGTCGAGCTGCTCGCCGATCTCGCGGTTGGTGTGGCCGAGGGCCATCAGGCGCAGGACGTCGGTCTCACGCGGGGAGAGCGCCTGGGGGGCGCCGTCGTCGGGGTCGCGGGAGAGCCCGGCGGAGACCGCGGCGGGGACGTAGCGCTCGCCTTTGGCGGCGGCGCGCACCGCCTCGACCAGCTCGAGGTGGGCGGCGTCCTTGAAGAGGTATCCGAGCGCGCCGTCGTCGAGGGCGCGGCGGGCGAGGCTGATGTCGCGCTCCATCGTCAGCAGGACGACCTGGGTGTCGGGATGGTCCTGGCGGAGGCCGGCGACGAGGTCGACCCCGAGCCCGTCCGGCATGTTGACGTCGAGTACGAGGACGTCGGGGGAGAAGTCGACCACCGCCTGGCGGGCGCCCGCCACGTCGTCCGCCTCGCCGGCGACGTGAATGTCGGCGTGCGCCTCGAGCAG
>JAFDWD010000935.1 GCA_018268695.1 Actinomycetota bacterium | reverse complement strand
TCGCCTTCAGCGCTTGGATCCGTCCGACGCTGTGCCCTGCCTCAGGACGTCCCGAACGCGACTGATCGGAGGCCGGTCGCCGATCGAGCTGGCCCGGGTCCCAGGAGCACTGAGGCCGGTTTTACATTCCGTCAACGATCGGCGGGCGAAACGGCTCGCTTTGCCCCTCCCGCACCCCTCACCGGTCGGCGACGATCCGGCCACCCGGAACCTAGGAGAGGGATGAAGTTGAGTCGAGCGCTGAACCTGTGGACGCTTCGCCAACGTCGACACCAAACAGTTGGAAAACTCGCCGTTCGGCGAAACCGGTTCACCAAATGACGCTGGTGCCGATGCCCGCGGCGCTGGTCGCCGCCGCCCAAGGCGCGCCGGACTCGCCGGCTCTGACCGTCGACGAGGTGACGCGGACGCGGGCGGAGCTGGTGGCCCACGCGGTCGGCTACGCGCGGGCGCTCGAGCACCGCGGCGTCGAGGCGGGGGACATCGTGAGCGTGCTGCTTCCCAACGGCCACGATTTCATCGCGGCGACGATCGGCGCGCTGATGCTCGCCGCGACGCCGCAGCCGCTCTCGAATCGATTGGCCCCCGCCGAGCTGGAGGCGATCCTCGGGCTGGCGCGGCCCGCGGTAGTCGTGGTCGAGGACGACGACCCGCGCTCCCTGCCGGTGCCGGTCCTGCGACCGGGAGAGGTGGAGGGCGCGGCGCCCGAAGCCGAGGTGCCGAGCGCCTTCGCCGAGGCGGTGGCGGCGGAGTGGAAGGCGCCGACCTCGGGCGGGAGCACCGGCCGGCCGAAGGTCATCGTCTCCGCGTCCCCGGCGCTGGTCGACCCCGACGACGAGGGTCTCCGCAGGCTGACCCGGCTGCCGACCGACAGCTCGATCGTCGTGCCCGGCCCGCTCTACCACAACGGACCCTTCCTCTTCACGATGTTCGGCCTGCTGCGGCGCAACCACGTCGTCCTCAGCACGCGGTTCGATCCGCGACGGACGCTCGAGCAGATCGAGCGTTACCGGGCCACCTACCTCTACGCCGTGCCGACGATGATGATGCGGATCTCGCGGCTGGCCGACGAGGAGGCGGCGGGGGTGGACGTGTCGAGCCTGGAGACCGTCATGCACACGGCCTCGGCCTGTCCCCACTGGTTGAAGGAAGACTGGATGGAGCGCTTCGGCGACGAGGCGATCTACGAGATCTACGGCGGGACCGAGCAGGTCGCGAACACGGTGATCAGCGGCGCCGAATGGCGCCTGCACCCGGGGTCGGTGGGGCGCCCGGTGGCGGGCGAACTGAGGATCTTCGGTGACGACGGCGCCGAGCTCGCGCCCGGCGAGGTGGGCGAGCTCTTCATGCGTAAAGACCCGGAGGGGACGCCTACCTACCGTTATCTCGGCGCGGAGTCGAAGCGCATCGAGGGGGGTTGGGAATCGCTCGGTGACATGGGATGGCTCGACCCGGAGGGCTTCCTCTACCTGGCCGACAAGCGCTCGGACCTGATCCTGCGCGGCGGCGCGAACATCTATCCGGCGGAGGTCGAGGTGGCGATCGAATCGCACCCGGCCATCCTCGAAGCCGTGGTCGTCGGCCTTCCCGACGAGGACCTGGGCCAGCGGGTGCACGCGATCGTCCGGGCGACCGCGGCGCTCGATCCCGACGAGCTGTCCGCTTACCTCGGCGAGCGCCTCAGCCGGTACAAGATCCCGGCGAGCTACGACTTCGTGAACGAGCCGATCCGCGAAGACAGCGGCAAGGTGCGGCGATCGCTGCTGCGCGACCAGCGCGTCGACGGGGGCGTACAGGCGTCGGGATCGGTCGGTCGTGGCTGAGCCTCCGCCGATCGCCGAGGGCCTCTTCGTCGAGACCGCCGACGGGCCGCGCCTGGTCGGGTCGCGGTGCCGCAACTGCGGCACGGTCACCTTCCCGCGGCAGCAGGCCTGCGCCCATTGCGCCCACGCCGCTGGCGAGGAGCACCTGCTCGCACCTCGGGGCGCGCTCTGGACCTGGACCGTGCAGCGCTTCCGGCCGAAGACGCCGCCCTACACCGGACCCGAGGAGTTCGAGCCCTACGGGGTCGGTTACATCGAGCTGCCGGGGGAGTGCCGGGTGGAGTCGATCCTCACCACCGCCGATCCGGACGGGCTGCGGATCGGGATGGCGATGGGGCTGACCCTGATCCCGGCCCTCGGCCCCGACGGGGAGGAGGCGCGGACCTTCGCCTTCGCCCCGGTCGAGCCACCCACCGAAGGGAGCGAGTGATGGGCGAAGACGTCGCGATCATCGGCACCGGCCTACACCCGTTCGGGCGCCACCCCGGCGTCACCGGGCTCGAGATGGCGGCGATCGCCGCCCGCGAAGCCTGTACCGACGCGGGGGTGACCTGGGAGGACATCGAATTCGCCGCCGGCGGGTCGGAAGCCGCGGGCAACGCCGATACCTCGGTCTCGCTCCTCGGCCTGACCGGCATCCCGTTCATCAACGTCACCAACGGCTGTGCGACCGGCGGCTCGGCGCTGACGACCGCACACGCGATGGTCCTCGCCGAGTCGGCCGAGCTGGCCTTGGTCGTCGGCTTCGACAAGCACCCCGCCGGCGCGTTCAACTTGATGCCCGAAGACTGGGGCATCGGGTCCTGGTACGGAGAGACCGGTCTGATGATGACCACGCAGTTCTTCGCGATGAAGATCCAGCGCTACATGGAGTTGCACGGCATCTCCGACGCGACCCTCGCCAAGGTGGCGTCGAAGGCCTTCTCCAACGGCGCGCTGAACGAGAAGGCGTGGCGTCGACAGAAGCTCTCGGCGGAGGAGGTCGCCGCCTCGAGGATGATCAGCGATCCGCTCACCCAGTACATGTTCTGCTCACCCGGCGAGGGCGCGGCGGCCCTCGTCCTGGCCAAGGGTGAGCGAGCGCGTTCGATGCCCGTGGATCCGGTCTACCTCCGCTCGGTCGCCTTCCGCACCCGTAAGTTCGGCTCCTTCGAGGTCCTCAGCCCCTCCATCCCGATCGAGGATGGTGTGCCGCCGACGACCGAAGCAGCTCGTGCCGCCTTCGAGGAGGCCGGAATCGGCCCCGAAGACATCGACGTCGCGCAGCTGCAAGACACCGAGTCGGGCGCTGAGGTCATGCACATGGCCGAGACCGGCCTCTGCGAGCACGGCGACCAAGAGCGCCTGATCGCCGAAGGTGCGACCGAGATCGACGGCCGCCTGCCGATCAACACCGACGGCGGCTGCATCGCGAACGGTGAGCCGATCGGCGCTTCGGGACTGAGGCAGGTGGTCGAGGTGGTCGAACAGCTACGCGGCCGCGCCGGCGACCGCCAGGTGCCCAACGACCCGAAGGTCGGCCTCACCCACGTCTACGGGGCCCCGGGAGTCAGCGCCTGCACGGTCCTCTCGCGTTGATGCGAGGGGCAGGACTCTTCAGGGCTCTTCCGTGTGAGCGGGGCAGCCCGGGGGGCGCCCTACAGGGCCAAATATTGCCCTCAATCGGCTCAAGGGAACGGAAAAGGGAACGAACCCGGCGTGAAATACGGAGGGACGCTGCTGGACTCACGTTGCCCAGCGTGGGCTCGGCTACTCTTGATCTATGGCGCTCGATCGAATCACCGTCGATTCCAATCGCATGCGGGGGATGCCTTGTATCCGAGATACGCGGGTTACCGTCAGCGCCGTCCTCGGACAGATGGCCGCCGGTGCGAGCGTCGATGAGGTGCTCGGCGACTATCCGTACCTGGAGCGCGAGGATGTGCTCGCCGCGCTGGAGTACGCGGCGACCGACGCGCAGGAGCGAGAGCTCCAAGTAGCAACCTCAGCGTGAAGCTGCTGCTCGACGCGAACCTCTCGCCCGAGGTAGCGCGGCGACTGAAGGATGCAGGCCACGACACGACCCACGTGGTCGAGATCGGACTCGTGACCGCATCGGACCCTGAGATCATGCGGGCGGCCGTAGATACGGAACGGGTGCTACTCACGGCCGACTCCGATTTCGCCGCGATGCTCGCTTTGGGTGGGGCGGGAGCCCCGTCGGTTGTCTTGCTCCGTTCCGCCGATCACATGCGTCCGCTTGAGCAGGCCGAGCTGCTCGCCGCCAACTTGCCCTTGGTGGAGGAGGACCTCTTACGCGGCGCGATCGTCAGCCTGAACCGTCGGCATTTGCGAGTTCGCGCCCTGCCGATCGAACGCCGCTCCTAAGGGGACAGTCACTACTCGAACTTTGGGCCACCGCCAACATAGATCGCGCCGCGGAGCACAGGCATCTTCGCGAGATCAAAACCCGCCTCGGCGGCGAGGCTCGGTTAGAAGGACCTCAGATCCGTCTGGAGTTCCGGGCGAAGACGGATCAGTTCCACCCGGACGAGGACACGGCTTCACAGATCGCATTCCGGCTCGATGAGGAGGAGGTCCAAGTCGCTAATCACTCGTGTCCGCCGCTTTCCAGAGCCAAATGCGGCGGAGAACGGAAATCAACACCGGAGTGCCTCAGGTCACTAGCCGGAGCCGAAATTTGGCTTCTCGCCTGGGATCGCGTTACGGGGCAGCCAGGACTCGAACCTGGAATCGCCGGTTTTGGAGACCATTCACTCGCCGGAAGCAGGGCCTGACCCAAGGCTCTAGAAAGCCAAATCTCCAGGCACTCGTAACAGTAGGGAACGGCATAGGGAACGAAATCTCTGCGAAGTTCTGGGCGAGGCTTCCGCGAACGATTCGAGCGCCGAGTGTGCCGCGGCGAGGAACGCGGGCCGGCGATGAGCCGGTGACGAACGTCTTGCCGACCCGGTGTACTACCGCGGGGCGGGCGCTGCGTCCTATCCGGCGCGCTCGGCCAAGAACGCGTCCACAAGTTCCCGGGCGCGCTCCAACTCGCCCGGCAGCATGTGCGTGTAACGGTCCTGGGTGATGCGGGCGGCGCCCGGTGCCCGGTAGGTGGGCGTCTTGTGGCCCATGATTTCGGAAGAGACCTTGGGGCTGACGCCGGCGTGGTCGAGCCAGGTGGCCGCCGTGTGGCGGGCGTCTTGGAGGCCGATGGGCTCCAGCTTCAGTTCGCGCCAGCGCTTCTGGGCCCGGCGCTGCAGGGAGTTCAGCGCCACCAGACCCGTCTTCCGGATCGCCTGGGGCGGGCAGACCTTTCCCTTCCTGGGCCGACCCTGCGCGATCCACTCTTCGCGCAACATCTTCCGCAGCGGCGCGACCATTGGCGAGATCCGCCAGGATCCCCCGGGCTTTCGGGCTTCCTCGTCGGCGGCCAGCTCGAGGCCGCCGAGTTTGAAGTCGACCTTGGTCCAGTCGAGGATCTGGATCTCCTGGTAACGGGCGGTGGCGTACCCGGCCAGCGCGAAGGGCACCGAGTCGCGGAGGGCCTCGCGCAGCGGGCGCGCCTTCTTCTGTTCGCGCTCGGCGGGCGTCTGCTGACGGAGCGCCCTGAGCAGGTGCGCGAACTCGGCGGGGGTCGCGATCCGTTCGCGTGGGTTCTCCGCCCTGACCGGCAACCTCACCCTCTCGGCCGGGCTCTCGCGCGCCAGTTCATGAAGCTGCGCCCAGGTGTAGAACGAGCGGATCGCGTTGACGATTCCCACTATCCGCGATGCTGAGAGCCCGGCGCGCTTGAGTTCGTCGACGAGGTCCTGAACATCACCGCCGGTGATGCGATCGATGGATTTGCGAGCGATCGAGTCGGGGACGCGGGAGAGGCCTTCCTGGAGGCTCTTGCGTGCCTTCGGCTTGTAGGCGCGGCCGCGCTTGTTCAGTGCCACCCCTTCCGTCACCGCCGTCAGGAACCTCTCGCGTGCCTCGTCGAAACGGACCCCCGAATGGCGCGGCAGCTTGCCCAGGCGCACCGCTTCAAGCAGGTCGCGGCGGGCATCGCGGGCCTCGGTGGCGAGGCAGGAATAGGCGGTCTTGCGGTGACGGCGCCGGGCGCGGTCCCAGACGACCCCGAAGTAGCGGGGTTTGCAGTTGCAAAGTGCCCCGCCGACGCCGAGCGCACAGCGGAGCTGGTGGCGCGCGTAGACGCCGTCGAAGCGGGTCTTCGTGTCGACGGCCCTGCGCGGTATGGCCTGGTCACCGTGCCGATGGGAGCTGCTCGGTCCCTTGCCTCGCGTGCCCGCGGGGCGGGCCTCCGATCTGTCGCTCCCCAACCGTCGAGCCGGGCTCCACGGTTTCTCGCGCGGCCGATCGTTCGAGATCTTCTCGAACCGGAGGAGACGGAACTGCTCCGAGTACACATAGCGACTCTAATTGCCGCTTCGCCTTGGATCACAGATTGTGGCCAAGGCGAAGGCGTGCGGCCCGTCTGGTTACCTGCGCCGTCAACCACTCCATTCGGCTCGAGCCGGTTGCCTTTCAGCTGTTGACCGGTCCCCATCCGTCGGTAACACCGATCCACAGCCCAGCCTTAACTTCGGCATCGCTGCCCTGGGCAATGCTCGAGAGATCAGCTCGAAGCGAAACCGCAACAAGAAGGCATGGGCACGCGCGCGACGAGCGAAGGCTCGCGCCGAGAATAAGAAGCCACCGATCGGACCACAAAATGCGGATCCGACCCGGCGGCGCCCGCACCTACGGGCCCGGGGAACCCCAAGCGAGCTCGACCAGGTCGGCGTTCTCATCGTCGAGGAGCAACTCGACCGGGCGTCCACCAGCCTGGATGGCCTGCGGCGAATCGCCGCGACACTGCCGTTCGAGCCATCGATGGTGATCCTCGCGATGTTGGCGGGGAGGGTCGAGGCAGCGGCCGCCGATCCCGGCGGTCAACTCGCGGTCGCCGAATGGCTCTTCGGACCGGGCGCGATCGTCGACCGATTCCGGGCGATCATCGCGCTCGAGCCGAGATCGGTGATCTTCGGACCCCAGCCCCTCTACACCCTGATACGGATTGTGATTGAGGAGGCCAGGGAAGCGTCGATCCTCGAGCCCATGTCCACCGGCGAGCGGGACGCGCTGAGCGACGCGATAATCGCCGCCAACTCCGTCACGCAACGCGGAATCGCGCGCGGTGGCAGCCACCGCGAAGAACTTCTCGCCTTCGAGCTGCAGGTGGGCAACTATCACTCCCGGCCGACCTGGATGGAGGAGATTGTCCGGCCCCGCGAGCTTTACCGACTTGCCACCGAGGACCCCGAGCTACTCACCTCCCCCGACCACGTGCCACTCGAGCAGTGGACCCTGCGCAGTGGCCTCTCGGCCGAAGAGCAATCGGCGCTCGGATTCGCGCTCGGGGCGGTGGCCAACGCTTGGGATCCCGAGGATCATCCTCACGTCCGCGGCGAGGTGCTCGACGATCTGCTCTCCCGCGCCGGTCTCGGCGGCGAACGGCGCGAGCCCGCGCTGTCCGGGCTCGCGGCGACCCGGGCGGAGTTCCGCGCCGAGTTCTCTGACCTTGGTGCCGGCGGCGAGCGGCTGATCTGGGAGCTGCGGCCGTTCAACTCCAGGCCGTTCCTGCGGCTTTCAGATGAGGAGGGTCTGCTTCTGCTCGGCCGTCCCTGGATGCTGAACTGGCTGGGTGAGGGCTTCCACTACCGGATGATGCGGGTGGCGCAGGCCCAGGACGCTTCGCGCGCCGCTGGACGTGGCGATCACGTCCAGCGCTACACCGCCTACGCCGGGCAGGTCTTCGAGTCCTACTGCCTCTCCCTGGCGGGTGGTGCCGTGGCTCCACCGGCTGTCGTACTCGGTGAGCAGCGGTACGGCAAAGGTGGTGGTAAGAAGACCAGCGACGTCGCCGTCTTCGACGGCCAGAGCCTGGTGCTGTTCGAGGTCAATGCGCGTCGGGTCGGTGCCGAGCCGCTCCTGAGTGGTGATCCGCTCGACGTCACCAATGAGTTCAAAAAGCTTCTGGTCAAGAAGATCGACCAGCTGGGCGTCGCGGTCGGGGCGCTCCTGGACGGTAGCGCCAACCTCCCTGGCGTCGAGATCGACGAAGTCGTGCGGATCATCCCGGTGGTGGTCTCTGCCGGGCGGCTCTGGCAGACCGGGACGCTCTGGGAATATCTCGACCGCAGTCGCGACGCCGAGAAGTGCAGATCCTTCGAGGATGGGCGAGTGGCGCCACTGCAGGCTCTGGACCCAGGCGAGTACGAGGCACTCCTGGCCTATGTCGATCGGGGCGAGTCGATGGCGGGCCTCCTGGGCCGAAAGGCCGACGGCCCCTATCGCCACCGGGACCTCGCCGCCTGGCTTGAGGGAGATAGACCGGTGGCAGACATCAATGTCCGCCTGCCGGCGATCGAGGCAAGCTTCGAGGCGATGATGGCCGAACTCGCGCCGCTCTTCGGCATCGATATGGAGCGTGAGGGGTAAGTCCATGGGGGGCTCGACCTCCTCGGAAGAAGGCGGCTCGTCGAAGGACGAGGTGATCTCGACAGCCGAAGCGCTCGACCCTAGGCTTCGAGCATGCCTTTCACCGCGCTCCACCGCGCACTCGGGATCGAACCGGGACCGATGACCGACGAGCTCCTCGACAGCGCGGTTGCCGAGGGCGTGACGGAGACGGATGAGCTCGACTGGAAGTCCGAGCTACCTCCGATGAAGGGACTGTCTCAGACCGATTTCCCCAAGGACATCGCCGCCATGGCCAATGGAGCCGGAGGCGTGATCGTCTACGGCGTGCGCGAGACGCAGAAGGCAGCGACCGGGCGCGTCGACGTAGGCAAGTTCGATGAGGTCCACGAGCGCGCCCTGCGCAGTGCCGCGATCACCGCCATCTCGCCGCCCGTGTTTGGTCTGAAGGTGCACCGGCTCGGGGCCGGAGGAAGTAGGGCCATCGTTGTCGAGGTGCCCTCGAGTGTCGACGGTCCGCATCTGATCTACCGAAACGACTACTTCGGTGCACCGATCCGTAACGACGCCGACACGGTGTGGATGAAGGAGCGCCAGATCGAGGCCATGTACCGGGCTAGATTCGACGAGCGCCGTCACGCCACCGAGGCCTTGGACGCGCTGTTCACCGAGGCGTTGGCCGGACGCGACGCCGAAAGGCGCGCGTGGCTCGTCGCGGTCGGCCATCCGCGGGTCGCTAGGATCGGTGATCGCCTGACCCGTGATGAGGCGAGGGCCGTCCTGGAGACGTCGAAGACGCTGGCCTTGCGGTACGCCGGGCGCGGCGGAATCCATCCGCTGGAAAACGTGGATGTGCTCAACCCGCGCCCTGGGCTACGTCGCTGGGTTGCCGTGAACACCGCTACGAGTGAGCAGCAGATGTGGAGGGAGGCGTGGGTGAGCATCCATCACGACGGCTCGGTGAGCCTCGCGGCGGCGGTCGGCGGACATCGGTCGAGCAGTGACGGATATTTCGAGGGATGGCAGATTGAGTCCGCCGCCATCGAGTGTGCGGTCGCGGATTTCATGGCCCTCGTCCGGGCGACCGCAGAGGCGACCGATCGTGACGAGTACGACCTACGAGTCGGGATCGACTGGGCTGGAGATCAGCCACTCTCGATCCTGACGAAGGACAACCACGGCTTCACCTACGACAGCGCCTCGACTCCTCTGCATCGGTACTCGCCGGTCGAAACCTCGGCCAGCGCGATCGGTTCGGATGCCGACTTTCACGAGCAGGTCGAGGATCTGGCCCGAGACTGCATCAATCAGGGCGGGGTCTCCAACTTGCGGATCATCCGTACGCCGCAACCCGATCATCAGTCGTAGGCCTTGCTCGCGGCGCGCGGATTTCTCCCCCGGTGTGGCGGACTAACCGCAATCTGCTCGATCGCCGAGCGCAAACAGATCTGCGGTCCGCATAAGGGTGGGCTATCGGGCGGGCTTGGGCGGGTTCGTAATCCGGAGCTCGCAGGTTCAATAGGTCGCGTTCCTATCGAAGAAAGCGTGGAGGACCTGCTTCTTGTGTGACGCAGCGAGTAGCTGGCGATCTCCGGGCTCACGCAGGGAGCCCGTGCGTCAAGAGGGTCCCGGCAAAGACAATCAGGACGACGAGTGACCCTCCGGCCACGGGCCGAAGGCTCCTTTTTGGGCCGAGCACAATGAGCGTTAGAGCCAGCGTGGCGATGGCTGCTCCCAGCGCTCCCAGTGCTGAGCCTTGGCCCGCCGAGGTGTCGAGTGAATCGACGCTGTCGAGGTAGAGGACAAGGCCAAAGGAGACGCCGAAACCCACCAGGGCCGCGGTAGCGGGAGATCGCGAAACGTACTCCCTGACCGCCGGTCGGGCAACTCGGACTCGCCTTCCGAGCACCAGGCCCGCCGCCCCGATTGCACCGGAAAGCAGGGTTAAGTAGATCGCGTGGTACCAGCCGGGAAACGAGAACCTGTGGGGTTCAGGTAGCGTCCAGTTCAGGATCGGCTTAGACGAGGCGAGCCAGCTCGCCTGAACCAAGGCTCCGGAAATCGCGAAGACTGCAGCTCCGGTGCTAGCCCAGAGCCGCTCCGAATTCAACCGCGGGATGCGGGCATCGAACAACCCAGCTGCAAGGATTGCGCATATGCCCGGGACGAGGAGAACGTCTCCCCAGGTTGCTGCCCGGTAGTGCCACATGCTGCGGCCCGTGTCCCAGCGAGCGGTGGCCGAGAGCAAGGCCATCGCTCCGAAGCCTAGAAGTAGGACGATGATCCCAGCCCGGGCGGCCGCCTGTCGGGGCTTAGGCGGGGTCAAGCTCTGAACGCTCGTATTCGGCGTCTTCGAGGCATAGCACGGCGTGGGTGACGTAGTGCTTAGCCTGGTCACGAGTCATTTCCATCTCGACGGCGAGTTGAGCTAGCGCCTCTTTGACGGGGTCGTATCTGCCCTTGCGTGGACTAGGGGACTTCTTCGGGAGACTGTCGTAGATTGCGAGGAAGCGGCGCAAGGCCCGAAGGTACAGGGGCGGGATCCAGGCATCGTCGCGCTTGTCGAGTTCTTCTCCCGGGGGATAGCGATCGGCAACGCGATCCCTCACCCACTCGATCCGACCAGTTCCGCTGAGGCGGTCACGCTCCACCGTCACGTCCCAGATTAGCGGCGTCTCGTCGAGATGCGGCCGCAGGAATTCGATCACCTTGCCCAGGTTTGGCTTCTTGCCTCCGGCTGAGACGATGTTCGCGGCGCGGGCGGCAGGATTTGCCGTCAGTTGGTCGCGCAGCTTGTCGAACTGGCGCCGAGAAAGACCCGCCGCTGCCTGGATCGCGACATCGTCATAGCCTTCGAAATCGAGACGACAGACGTGGAGGATTTCGCGCGCTCGCTCCCAGCCTTCCCTCTCGTCGAGCCTCTTGTCCTGGAGTTCTGGAAAGAGGCGCCCCAGCTGGCGAACCACCTCTTCATCGTGCCTGCTGGACGGGGGTTCGCCAAGGTGGGCAAAATTCCTTGAGCCTCGTGCAAGTAGCTCGAGTTCGGAGCTGAGGCCCTCCTGTTTCTCCAGGTTGAGCGGACTTAGCACCGCCCGCGTGCCCATGGCACGCAAGGCGTCGTCCCGGTTCTCAAACCCGTAGCGGGTGAAGGCAATTAGGGCGACGCGGTCCTTCAGGTCAGGGTTCTCATTGATCGTCGCCAGCAGGTGTTCACCTCTTGCTTCCGATTCCTCCCCCTGGAGATCGATCAGCGCCAGCGGCCAAGGTCCCAGGTCCGGAACGGGGTCCATCTCGGCGATCGCCGCGAGCAGTCTCTCGCGGCGATTGAAGGGGAGGATTACGGCTTCGGGAAGCGCCTGTTCAAGCTGTTCGCGGCGCTCCCGAACCGCCATTGGGTCGTAGTCATGCACCAGTATGGTGAGGTCATATGGTTTCGCCATGTTCATCACCTGAGCGCCGTGTTGTGGACGTACACCTCAAAAGTGTTGCCGACCTTCCGGCCCGTCTTTCCACCGGCCCTTCGCGAAGCATCCGCAACGATCGTGTCGATCCGGTCATGCTCCGAGGCCTTAAACGGGACTTGAACGATCGTAAACCGCGTCAATTCCGAATTCGGCTCATCGTCGATCACCTCGACGTGGATTTGAAGTTCCTGAAGTTGCTCAGGAAGAAGAAACGAGGTCGGTAGGTAGTCGCGGATGCGAACGGCGATCGCCTGGCCGAGGCCGATCAACCCGAGTCGATAGCGGACCGCCTCCAGCTCTCGCTTCGGTTGGGGAACAGTCCGCTTGGGCCATTCGCCGAACACCCGAACGGGCGCGGGCGCCAGCATCCGCGCCAGCTGGTGCTGTAGCTCGCGCAGCGGGTCTCCCTGTCGGAAGAGGCGCTCAAGTCCTCGCTGAGCCTCTCGCAGGCACCCTTCCTGCCTTACGAGTTTGGAGCCGAGATCCGTGGATTTAAACCTCCGCCATTGTGTGCCCCCCATCGCATCTTCCACTGGCTTCAGCAGATTGTGCTTTTGCCGCTCTGGTGCCGCAAGGTCCGAGAGGGCCTGGCGCTGCCATTCTTCGTCGGCAAGCCTTTCCTCCTGTCCGCGCAGCCGCAGAATTCCTCGCCACACACTGTGACCAACGAGTGCTCCGACCAGCGCGAAGGTCCGGTCCCCAATCGTGGTCTCCATGGCCGACGAAAACCGTTCCGGTCCAGCGACCAGGGTGGCGCCGGCCGTCGCAGAAATTGCCCCGAGCCATCCGGCATTAGGCCGACCGCTTGAACTAGCTTGTGCGCACATCACGCACGCCCATCCGCCGAGAGGCGGCCGCCCGGGTCCCGGAAAGGCACTCATCGCCAGAACCCCAAGCGGCGCAGCCGCTGAGGCCCGGCTCCGTTCCGGCAGGCGCTGCACCAACTCACCTGCGGCGAAGAGGCCTGCAATTCCGCCCAGACGCTTGAGTAACGCCTTGCGCTCGGAGGTTGAGAGGGCAATGAACACTGCCTGGGTTGCGGTGACTCGCCGCAGAGCCCGGAGACAGGCATCGCGTCCCTCGTTCGCCTGCCGTACGAACGTGGTTGGGGCTACTCCGGCGTCCCGACTGCTGACATACGGCACCTCGAACACGGCCCGCAGGCCGGCCTCGCCCGCCTCGAGCGAAAATGCCCCGCCGAGTTGCTCTGCGGCTGCCGAAGACGTCAACAGACCGCGGCTCCACTTGGAGGAGGGAACGGGGCTGCCGCCAGCATTGTCCTCGACGGTCATCCGCAGCACCTTCCGTCGACCCTCCTTGCGGAGGTCGAGCGTCACCGCTGCTTTCACGGGAAAGGCCCCCGCGGGCCGTGCGTTGGCCGCATTCTGAATCAGTGCAGTTGCGCATTCGCATAGGGCGTCAGTGATCGGGGCGCTGGCGGACGGAGGCGGCTCCGTCGTGGCCCGTAGCTCGACCTGGACATTGCCGGCGGTGGCGTTGTAGTCATCGGCTATCTCATGCAGACGTGGCCAGGTTGCGAGGCTTTTCTGCTCTTCCGAAGTAGGAATGGTGCGGATGGTGCGCAGGCTGCTCAGCGCAGTAGCGAGATCCGCGGTGGCTTCTCCAACTTCGGGTGAGTGCTCGAAGGCTCTATCGACCTCGCCCAGCAACTCGAGGAAGTGTTTCCCCTCGTCCGTTACCTTTTCGGCCTTCTCTTCCATTGTTGCTCTTCCCGCAGCTTCGCCTTCCCGTTCTGCGAAGTCGGTTAATGCCCGCATCTTCAGGCTGAGGTCGCCAGCGATGGCTCCAACAATCCCAGAGCCGAGGAATCCAAGTGCCGCAGCGACATTCCACCAATCTTTTCGATCTAGCGTGTTGCGCCACGGCTTCAGCGTGAGGCCGCACCCACCGAGATAGGCAGACGCAACGGCGGCGCCGCCACGGCGACCGGTGGCGAGGTTTCCTCCGACTCCACCACCGAGCGCAGTAAGGAGAATGGCCGGGAAATAGGCGGGAGTTCTGTGCCCGCCGCCGATGGCAGTGCTCACCGCAGCGCTTCCGTAGCAGGCGACTGCAAACCGAGTCGGAGCGCTGCGAGCCGGGCCAGTAAGACTGAGGGGCCCGCGCAACGCGAGCGCCCCCAGGCCGACGCTGGCAGCGCTGCCCGAGGCTGCGATCAAACGCTCGCGGAGGCTGAGTTCCGGCTGCTCGACCGACATCACCAACCCGAGAGCACCACCTCCAATCAAAGCGACCGCAATGCTGCGTGGCGTAGCGGTTGCTTCACGTTCGACCTCGGGCCCGTATTTGGCCTCTGGGAGTAGTTCTTGGGCACTTTCCATACGGGAGAGGATCGCAGGATCAGTTGGGCCCGATGTACAACCTTGTACAGCGCGGGATCTCCGGCACTCGCGACGGAGAATCAAGATCCACCTCGCGCGACGCAATGCATTTAAGTAACCGTGTGTTGGGGCGATCTTGTCCTGTTCGTGGGGGCAGTCGTGTTCGGTGTGACGGTCTGCGGCACTCCTTCCATCAGCACGGCGGGAACCGCAGCAAGGGAGCCGGTGTTAAGCGGGCCACTTTGGGAACGGGCAAGTCTGCTCCTCTCCTCGCGGGGTGCTGCGCATCATCTAGGGAGAGGTATTGAGACGAACGGTAGGGGGCGAGCTTGGCGGCGCCACAGAAAGAGGACTTCGAGAAGCGGCCCGGGCATCCCTGGCGCCGGACGCCTCTTTTACCTCCTGAAGCTTCTCGTGTTGCGGAGCTCCGTCAAAAGGAAGCCGAGACGGCCCGCACTGAACTGGAGGCCCGGAAGCTGACTGGCGAAATAGCACGCCAGCCGCTCGAAAAAGAACTGGTCGAAGTCCAAATCGAGGAAAGCATTGCCGAGATAGCCCGATGCAGAAGTGAGGCCGCGAGCCTTGACGCCGCTCGCTTCAGGGGGGATGTCCTCCTGTTTGTCTTCCTCTTGATGATCATTCTCACGCTTTCCTTGGCGCTGATTGACCCGAAATCTCTAGAAGCGATTAGGGGGGCGCTACAGTGGCTTCCATCCTGAGCCCCCGGAAGCTGGAGTCCCGATCATTCGCTCGATTCCGGCTCCCGCGGACGCCTCGTGGATCACCGGGTCAAACGATCTGATTCGCAATCGCCTCGGCTGGGAGAAGCGACATCTACGAACGTTCCTTCGTAGCGCGGATCTCGGAATCGACCCCCTTGCCGCGTGGATGGGCCTACGTGACGGCTCTTATAGGACGTCTATTTACGACCGGTTATCGGGCGTAGGCGCCGGTGTACTGTCAGGGGGACCCGCCTTGCCTTACTGGCGGGATGGTTGATGTACGACCGTCGATTTCACCGATGCGCTGGCCGCTCTGCAGCCGCTGCTCGGGACCGAGTCATGTTCAACTTCTACGAGACCCTGTGCGGGGGCTACCCGGAGGGGCCGCTGGTCAGGATCGAGACCGTGAGGCCGGACGATACCGGGGTGAATCTCGTCATCGGGGAGGAGGGAGGGGGCGGACGGCCTCGAAGAAATCCTCCTGGCCGGCGCTCTTGAGGCAGGCGGATTTCTGGATTTCCACCTTCTGCGCCGCGTCGGTATCTCGAGCTCGCGGGCGCTGAAGCACTGAGCGTTCGCGGCCGGGCTCGTCAATCGGGGACCGATCGCGTGCGAAGAAGGCTCATCCCGAAAGCGAAGATCCTCTGCTGAGGACCCAGCCTTCGGCGGGGGTGGCAGCTCCGCCGGTGATCGTGCGGAAGACCCTGATCTACGCCGACATGTCGGCATGCTGGCTCTCCTCGACTCCGCGTCTGGTTCTTTTCGGCGGGCCGAGGTCTAGAAGTCCGTGCCTCAGTGGACGATATGGCCGTTCCCAAAAGTGCCCAAAATTGTCTAGGCTCGACACATGATCAGGGACGCCCGGTGGGAGGGTGACATTCCTCATGCCGGCGACTCGGAGATGCAACCGGATCCGTCCGGTGGGTCTGCGCCGGTGCTGTGCGTCCCCGAGGAGCTCACTCCGCTGCCGGCGGTCGACGCCGCGATGCCTCTGCTCGAGCAATTCGCCCTGGTCGTCGGGCGTACGCGCGCCAGATACAAGATCGCCCTCCTGAAGACGCTCCAGGCCGACGGGGCCGGTCGCTGGAAGATTCGTCGCCTTCAGGAAATCGTGCACTGGCTCGAGCCCGGTTCCGTCACCGCGCTCGTGTCCGATCTCAAACTCGTCGGCGTCCTCGCGCATGAACGGGTGACCGGTTTCTACCGCCTGACTCCAGACGCCCGCGTCGTCACCGCCCTCCTGGATGCGATGACGATCCCGGAGGTGCAGCCGCGATCGTTGATCCGCTTCCTGAACAAGGCGATGGCCCTCGCCCGCGTCGGAGGTGCCGGAGAGGATGCGGTCCTGCGGCAATTCCAATCTGCGGTGGCGGTCCTGCGTGGGGACTGGGAGGAGTTGACCCGACTCCTTGACGATCACTCGGATGCCGCACTCCTGGAGGCTGCCGAGCTTGTCCGTATCCACGTCGACGACATGCGCGAGCTGCTCGATGAGCATCAGAGCTTCTTCGCCGCGCATCGGGAATCGGTGGGCTTTCTGGATGCCGATCAGGAGGCACTCGATCTGGTCGCGAAACTGGGGACGATGTCTGCGGAGGTGATCGACGCAGTCTCGGGTCGGGCGGATGAGCGGATGAGAAGCGGTCAGCGCTTTGACCGCAGCGACGTCAGGGAATTCCTCACCTCACGGACGGCGGAGGAGGTCTCGGAGTTGGTGGAGGGGCTCGCCTTTCCGCCGCCATACGTCGTCGCGGTATCGCCGATCACCTCGTTTGAGGCGTTGCTCGAGGCAGCCGGTCGACGATCTGCATCGCCGCCGCCCCTTCCGCCGCCTGTCCGCCCGGACCAGTCACCGCCCGAGGAAAGGCCTGACCTCGCCGACATCATCCGCGACGAGGTCGTGGCCCTGGGCTCGCCGACGACCGTCGTCGAGCTGACCGTCCGTGAAACCTGGGGCGAGTCGGTGTCGAGGCACTCCGCCTTGCTGGATGCGTACTCCCGCTGGCGGGGGCTGCCCGACATGGCCCATCAGGATGGTGTGGAGGAACCGGCAGACTCCGAGGTCTGGCGCGTGTCGAAGACCACGGTCGGGCCCGAGCTTTGAGGACGGCCGGGCAGATCGCCGCGATGCTCGTGGCGGGAACGCTCGAGCGGGCGCAGTGGCCCGAGCTCGATGACGAGGATCTTGCCGCCGAGGTCCGAGAGCGCCTCGGCGCGGTCGGACTGGATCTGGTGGGGACCGAGGGAAGGTGGCTGGCCCGTCCCGAGCGGGCCCCGACCGATGACGTCGAGGGATTCGAGGCCGTCTTCTCGCTCAATTCGGTCGAGCTTGCCGTCGTGGCCGCGCTCTATCTCCACCTGCGCTTCCTTCCGCGCCACGCCTCCTCGGCCGAGGAGGATCATCCCGAGCAGCAACCCTCGATCTCGGTCGAGGAGCTGTTGTGGGCGTTTCCCGGTTACAAGGCGAGGTTCATTGAAGGCCGGGTGCTCGGGCGCCTGAGACGAGCGGGCTTCGTCCGCAGGGAAGCCGACCGGCTCTTCGCCGGCCCCTATCTCGCCGTTATCAATGGGGTCGAGGCAGATGAGCGCGCCCAGGCGGCGCTCGGAAGCTTCCAGCTGCGTCGCTATCTGAAGCGACGGGCGGAGGAGCTCGAGGGAGAGCATGCCTCAGGTTGAGCAGGTTCAGGTCTATTACTGGGGCTCGCTGAGGGCGGACCCGATCGATCTGGTGACCGATGGCATCAATGTGGCCACCGGCCCGAACGGCTCCGGGAAGACGACCTCACTGGACGCGTTGAAGCTGATGTTCGGCGTCTCGGACCTGTCCCGGAAGCCGGCCGACTACATATATGACGGCGGCGGGGAAGACGGCGAGCATCGGGCGAGCAGGGCTCTCGTCAAGGTCGTGTTCGCCAACCCTCAGCGCCCCGGGGCGCAGGGGCGCACCTTCGCGGCGGCCGGGCGGGGGTGCGAGGCCGCCGCTCACGTCACTGCCGTCTGTGAGGTCACCCGCGACGGGAAGCGCCGATTCGCGCTGCTCCCGGGTGCTCGGGTGTGGGGTCGAGACGGAGCCGACCTGGACGCCGAGATCAACTCGCTCCGCGGCGAGGTCGGAAGTCACTGGTATCAGCCCCGGGCCTGGGCCGAGCTCCTCTCCAGGGCGGGGGTCTCGAGGGCCTTGTTGGGTGTGATCTCCGTGAAGCAGGGGGAGACCGACAAGACCATCGAGGGTTCGCCGGAGGCCCTCCTCCGCCGGGTGCTCGAGCTCACCGGAAAACGTGCGACCCTCGACGAATTCAGACAGGCAAAAGCCGATCTCTCCGATGCTCGGCGCAGGCATGAGGAGGTGAACGAGCGCCTCAGGTCGGAACGCGCGCAGCTCACGGCGCTGCAGCTCCAGGCCCGCCTTCATGAGCAGTTCGTCGAGGAACAACGGCGGCACGCCTGGATCCTGGAGGTCGGATTGCCCGCCGCCCACCGCATCGACAGGACCGCGGAGCGCAAGAGGCTCGGCACCGAGCGAGACGGGCAGGCAAAAGCGCTCGAGCGAAGTCGCGAGGAGCAAGGCGAACTCGAGAGCACCATCCCGACACTTGAACTCCGGGTCGCCGAACTCGAATCGGACGTCGACCGGTTCCACGAACGCGAAGAGGAGGCGCATGCCACGCTCCTCGCGACGACCCGCGCTCAGGCGGATGCCGGCGCCGCCGTGCGATCTCGCCGGGATCTGATCGACGATGCCCGCAGCCTCTTCGGTGAGGTAGGGCTCGTTCCGGAGCTGATCGAGCGGGAGCGCTCGGCATATGACGAGCTTCGGGACGAGATGTCCTCCGCGGGGGAAGAGCGTCGATCACTCGAGGAGGAGATCGTCGCGTTGGAGGCAGGGCGACCGTTGCGTCCACCGGGACTGGACGAGTTTCGTGCCGCCCTCGCCGCGATCGGGATCGAGTCCGAGGTGGTGGCCGAGCGACTCGAAGTCCCGCAAGCCATAGCGGCAGAGGCCCTCCTCGGTGACGGGGTCTGGGGCCTCTTGGTCGAGTCCGGGCGACTCGACGCCGCGATCGCGAAGGCACGTGAGCTCGAGTATCGGCTGCCGATCATCGCCGCCGGACCGGGAGTGCCAGAAGGGGCCCTCGAGGGCGCCACCGGGCTTGACGATCTCGGCGCGTATCTGGCGGAGGTCGACGTACCGATCGGTCGACCGGGGGTCAGCGAGGGCGGGGTCCTCAGCGGCCGCACCTGGGGGGCATATCGGGCGCCGTCGCGGCTGGTGCTCGGCGGGAGGGCGCGGGCGGAGCGCCTGGAGGCGGCCCGCAGGCGTGCCCTGGAGATCGACGCGCGACTACCGCGGCTCCTCGAGGGGGTCGAGAACGCCCGGCGACGGTCGATGGCAGCGGCCCAGGCTGTGCCGGCGGCGGCGGAGATCCCCGCCCTGCGCGCGCGATTGACCGTCGCCGAGGAGGAGTTGCGGGCGGCCGAAAAGCGCCATGGGGAGCTCACGACGGAAAGGGGTGGCGCCGATCGTCAACTCGGTCAGTCCGAGAGCACGCTCGGGGCCGCGATCAAACGGCGCGAAGTCGTCGCCCAGCAGATCAAGGCGAGCGCGCCGCAGGTCGAAGGCTACGACCGCCGTCTGGAGGCACTCGATCTGGAGCTCGAAGAGCTGCCGCCCCTGCCCGAGGGACTCGACATCGGGGATCTCGGGACCGTGGAGACGCTTCGGCATGAATCAGAGAAGATCGAGGGCCGTCTCGTGGACGAGGCCCAATTTCCACAGGAGGTGCGCACCGAGCTGATCCTCGCCCACCGCGAAGCCCAGGAGCGCAAGGTCGCCGAGGTCGCCGAGCTGCTCGAGGGGCGGCGCGAGGATGTCGACAGGGTCCTGGCGGAGGTCCAGCGGGCGCGCGAACGCTACGACCAGCACATCCGCCAGGTCGTGGATCTGCTCGCGAAGAGGTTTCGCGAGGTCTGCGATCAGGCCGGGATGGACGGCGACATCGAACTTCGCGCCGGAGAGACCGAAGGCGAGTTCGGCATCGAGGTCAAGGTTGCCCACATGCGGGGCGAGGCGAAACGCTCCTATCGCTCCTCTGCACATTCGAGCGGTCAGCGGGCGAAGATCTCACTGCTGATCCTCCTGGCCGCGATGGGTCTGGAAGGCTCGGCCGATCTGCTGATCATGGACGAGCACGCGGCACATCTCGACTCCCGGAACATCGATGCCGTTGCCGACGTGATGAACGCACTCAAACATCGCGTCCAGTTCGTCCTCGCCACGCCGACCAACGCAGAGGCAGGCCGTCTGCAGTGGTGCGACCATCAGTTCGCCTTCTACCCACGTCGGGCCGGAGAGCCGTTCACGCCCCCGGTGCGAATCTTCACCCGGCGGCCGGTCGACGGGGCCCGCTATGCCGAAATGGGGCAGTTGGCAATTGCGGATTGAGACCTCCGAGGAGCGCGATGGGATCCGATACCGGGTGATCGAGCTGAGGCGGGTCCGTTACCCGCCCAAGCCGCTCCGCCGGACCCGGGTACCGGTAGATCCCCCAGATCCGGACCGAGCGATCGCACGCCTCGACGATGAACGTGCGGCCATGGCCGAGCGGGTATTGCGGGAAGGCATCAGAGGTCGCCGCCGATGGTCGACGCTGAGGTCGAGGAGCGGACCCGACTTCTCCCCGATCGTCGTCGAGCTGGAACTTCTCGACGACCTTTGCAGAAGCACGGGCCTCCTTGTCGAGGACACCTGGCACCTCGGCCGGTGGGTCGTCGACTCGTTTATGGTGGATCAGAGCATGCGCGGTTGGCTGGGTCTCGTCGATCCCGAGATCGTCCAGGCGGAGCTTCGTGAGGAGTTGCGGCGGCCGGTTGTCGTGGCGGCCCTCTCGGCAGGTCCGCCGTCCGGGATCGACTGGCGCTCGTATGCCTTCGTGCTTCGCGCGGCGGAGCGCGTGGAAGATCTGGCAGAACACGGGTCGAAGCCGAGCGCCCGCGAGCTTGCCGGGCTCGTGGACCACACCAAAGCCTGGACCTCTCGCCGGCGGGAGCTTCTGGCCGAGATCGTCGGCAGGCCCTTCGAGGAGATCGTCAATCGTCTCGATCGGCAGATCGGGATTCGTGGACCGGTCGCTCATCCTGAGGGCGGGATCTGGGCATCGGCCGTCAAGGGGATCGATCTCGCCGTGACGGATGAGGCACGGGGCGTCATCCTGGTCGAGAACGCCGAGACCTTCCGTGTCCTCAGTGCACTGGCCGATCTCGGGTGGGTTGTCTTGCACGTCCCGGGTGGACCGCCGCCGGCCGAGTGTGAACTGATCGAACGCCTCTCGGCCCTGGCTCCGGATCTGGTCTTCCATGCAGCGTTTGATCTGGATCCCGCCGGGATCCGGATCGTGCGATTGATCGAGCGCCGAACCGGACTGCGGCTCGAATGCGAGGCGATGTCGCCAGGGTTCCTCCGTCGCGCCTCGAAGACCCTGGATCTGAGCGAGTGGGACCGAGAGCAGCTGGCGCGGCTGCACGGTGACTCCGGCTCCCTCGAAGACCTTCGCGACGAGATCGCGAGGACGGGACACAAGGTGGAGCAGGAGACCTTTCAGCGGCAGTTGGTCGATCTGTTCACGGCTCGGGGCGATGCCGGTCGGACGGAGCGCGCCGCGCCGGCCGACATCCGCCCGGGATTGTGAGCGGGCAGGTATAGCGGCGGGAGACGGGCACAGGAGTTTCGGCGGGCGGTGGCCGCCGTGAGGTCTGGCGTTATCTGGAGTCGGGCGGAAAGATCGCTCTGGCTTCCTGCGAGCGACGGACCTCTTCGGCCCTTTGCGGTCCGCCCTCCGTCGACATCCGGACAAAAGACAAGATCGCGTCGGTCCACACCTGGTCTCCGATCGCGTTGCAGGCGTCGGTAGCGCCAGGCCCCCAGTCGGCGGTGAGAAAGAGATCGCGGGTGTGGTCGCCGAGCGCTACTGCGATCAGCGCATGTTCCAAGACGCGCTCGCCTTGGATCATCACCCGGGATATGTACCCGCTCTCGCCGGGGCGCAGGACCCTGGCCTGGACGCGGTCGCGCGCCTCGATCGCACCGCTCTCATCGGGATAGGAATAGGCGAAGCAGAAGACATCGAACGCCGGACGGCCATCGCGATCGAGTATCTGTCGGATGATCATGGAATCGAATGGGTTCGCGCTCGTCTCGGCTCTGGTGGACTCATACCCTGGTCGTCGACGGTCGAACCCTCTTGAAAGCGCGCCGAGCGCGTCCTGCTTACCCGCCACCTCGCAACTCTGCGAGCAGCGCCTGTGGGGTGACGATCCGGACGCCGCGATGCTCACCCAGGGGAAGCAGGTGGCGACGATCGCCGGACACCAGCACCTCGACCGCGGCTGCGACCGCGCAGGCGAGGATCAGGTCGTCGTCGGGGTCGCCGCTGACCGCCTCGGGCCGGCCCTCGGGAGCGGCGACGAGTTCGGCCGCGAGGTCGACGAGCAGTTGCTCGACGGTCTGCCATCGGTCGGGCTCGAAGCCGATCTTCTCGGTCAGGATCCGCTGCAGCTCGACAAGTACCGGTCGGGGCAGAACGAGCTCGAGCCGGCCGTCGATCGTCTCCTCGAGGATCCGACTCGGTGGCCCCGCTGCGATGAATGCCGAGACGAGGACGTTGGTGTCGCAGGCGATCCGCAGGATCAGCGACGCCCGAGGCGCGACTCGTCGACCACGGCCTCGACGTCCTCCGGGCCGATGCCGATCGCCTCGGCGCGCCCGCGCCCGTAGCGCTGTAAGTCCGCGAGGCGCTCGACCTGCAACTGGCGACGCAGGGCGTCGCGGACGAGCTCACTTCGGGTCTTGCCTAGGCTCCGCGCCAGGGCGTCGGTCTCCTCGGCGAGATCGTCAGGGAGGGACACGGAGAGGAGACGGCTCATATGAAGACATCATATAGGGTCCAGCCGATGATCCCCTGGTCAGGTCGCGAACCGGAGAACCAGGCCCGCTTACGACCACACCTCAGCGGGGGCCGCGGAGACCTCGGATCTTGATCAGGACAATGTCGGCCGACCTTGGTCTACCGGCAGTTGTTTGGACCGATTCCCGTGGGTTCACCCCCCAAGGGATCCCGATGGGAACGGCACCACTAGCGCGTAACTCGTCGGTCTACGACCGAAGGTCACTGGTTCGAATCCGGTTGGGCGCATATGCACAAAGCCGCCTGGGAATTGCAGCTTTCTGGAGAGGGTGCCTCACTCCCGAAGAAGGGCGTGGGGCACGGTGAGGTCGAAAACTGGTGGCCCGAAGCCTTGAGAGGCCCTCCTGCCTTGAACGTTCGCGCCGAGATGACGCCGACGGCGCGGCGGGGGCAACGGGCCTGGCCGATGCGACTCACGCACAGGGTTCGGCACCCGGCCGGACGTCGTCGGGATCGGGGATGCGGTCGATGACCTCGACCAGCTCCCGAGGGTGTCTCGCGGCTGGGAGCGCCATCTTCAGCAGATCGCCCAGCGAGAGCTCATCGACCCCCGCAAACGTCCTCGCGGCCGCTGCGAGGTGGCGGATGTCATAGCGGGTCTTCGAGGTCCGGATGATGGGCTTGTCGAGGTGAAGGAGTCCGTAGGCGGCCTCGAGACCCGTTCGCACGGAGCCCTCGACGGTAAAGACGCAATCGTCCTCAGTCTCGACGAATTGACCGAGGAAGGCGAGATTCACGCAGCCCTCCGGGATGACTTGTGGCCGGTCGCCCAGTGCGCGCGGCATGAACTGGCTCGTGATGTAGGGCATCCCGGCCAGCGACACCTTCGAGTGCTCGAGCATCGGCTCGACGAGGTCCGAGAAGCCGAGGTGATGGAGCAGCTCGGTGAGGATCTCATCGCCCGTCGCGTCGCGCATCGGCTTCTTGACGAAGTCGCCGACATTGCCTCCACGCAGGCCGTAGGCCCAGAAGAGGTCGGCGTTCTCGGGTTGGTTCGGGTAGAAGGGCTTCGAGTGGAGCATGAAGCTGAGCCCCCAGGAGGAATCCTTGATCGTCACCAGTCCGCCGTTGCCGGGTTTGTCGCCGCTCGTCCGCTCGATCCGATCGACGAACTCGGGGAAGTCGACGATGGTGACGAAGAACGAGGTCCAGAACGTCTTATCGGGCCAGCTGATGAACTTCTCGGGGCGGCCGAACT
Source organism: Actinomycetota bacterium (assembly GCA_018268695.1). The sequence goes on along the minus strand of JAFDWD010000935.1, from coordinate 15,781 downwards.
TGGGATCCTGTGCGGCGAGCCTCTCCCACAGCGTGAACAGGCCGCGATCCTCTCGGTCGAGATTCCAGGGCACCGGGGTGGTGTTGTCGCCGAAGTTCGAATTCTGGGTCAAGGAGCCGTTCGTGAAGAAGACGAGGTCGCGGGTGGTGAGGTCGAGTCGGCGGGTCTCACCGCGGCTTTCGAACGCGAGACCGGTGACGGTCGTCGTCGAACCGTCCTGGGCGATCTCGATATCGCTGACCCGGGTCTCGGTCGCGAATCGGACACCGAGGCCGTCGAGCCAGACGAGCAACGGTCGGATCAGCGAATCGAACTCGTTGTACTCGGTATGCAGGATGCCCTGGAGCGTCGCGGCAGGGGCTCCCAGGTGCATGAAGCGGAGGAAGTACCGGCGCACCTCGATGACGCTGTGGTAGGTGTCGAAGGAGAGCATCGAGCTGTAGAACCACCACAGGTTGGACTCGAAGAAGCTGGGCCGGAACCACATCTCCGCGCTGATGTCGCCCAATTGGGACTCCGGGGTCGTGAACAGCTTGAGGAGGTCGGCCTGGTCCTGGCTCGTCAGACCGCTGCCGTGGTAGTCGGCCTTCGCCCCTTCCTGTTCGAGCAGTCGCCAGTGCGATGAGATCGGCTCCCGTCCGTTGAACTCCCTGGTCTCGTCGAGCACGGTGCGGCCCGGGCGCTTCAGCGACGGCACCTTGCCGAAGAGGTACCAGAGGCACTCCATGTGTGCCTCCAGCTCACGCTCTCCGCGATTGATGTACCCGTGGACGGCATCTCCGGTGCCGTCCATCGACCCGCCGACGACCGGCTGGGCGTCGTAGACGGTGATGTTGGCGGCAGGCACGTACCCGTCGGTGGTCAGGAAAGCCGCGGCCGCCAGACCTGCGATGCCTCCTCCGACGATGTGGGCGCGGATGTCCTGGACGCCCTCGGGCGGGGTGGCGTTGATTTGATCCCAGAACAACATTGATGTCTCCTTTCGACGTCGTTACTCGGCGAGGAACGCGGTCACCCGGCGGTTGAACTCCTCGGCGTCCTCCCACTGCACCCAGTGGCCGGCCCCGGGGACCTCCCACAGCTCGCAGTTGGGGATGGTTTCGGCCAGAATCGGACCACCGCTCGGGCGGTTGACCCTGTCCTCGGCCCCCCAGACGACGAGGGTCGGGTTCGGCAGGCGGGAGAGCCGCTTGTCGCGGGTGAAGTCCATCCGCCACAGGGTGCGGAGGGCAAGCGGGCCGGACGGTCGGCGAAGCGGGGGGTCGGCTACGACCTCGGGTTCGATGCTCGCCCGGAAGCGCTCCTCGATCACCTCGGGCGGCACCGAGTCGCCGTCGGCCACCAGGTAGGTGCGGATGAAAGTCTCGAGCTTCTCCTTGGTCGGACCCTCGCCTCCGTAGTAGTCGAGCAGGGCGTTCAGGCCGTCGGTCGGCAGGCCCCTGGTCGTGCCGATGCCGCCCGGGCCCATCAGGACCAGGCGCTCGGCCCGATCGGGCGTGTCGAGCGCGAGTCGCAGGGCGGCGGCACCGCCGTAGGAGTTGCCGATCAGGTGGGCGCGTTCGAGCCCCAGCGCGTCGAGGAGGCCCCGGATCGCGTCGCCCAGCGAGCGGAAGGGGTCGCTTCGGTCGATCCGCTTGCTCGAGCGACCGTAACCCGGCAGGTCCGGGACGATCACCTCGTGCCGCCTGGCCAGGGCGTCGATGTTGCGGGAGAAATTGGAAAGTCCGGATGCCCCCGGTCCACCCCCGTGCAGCAGGACGACCGGCGAGCCCTGGCCTCCCCGGGAGACGAAGAGCTCCCTGTCGTCGACCTTGACCATCCCCTGCGTGAGTTCCGTGGAAGGGTCCGTCGCGCTCGCGACCCCAAGGCTGTCGTCGGCTGCTGCGGCCATCGTGATGACTCCTATCTCGTTGTTTCGCGTAGGGCGACCAGGGCGCTCGGCAGCTGGTCGAGCACCTCCCCGAGCCTCAGCTCGGGGTCGGCCTGGGTGGCGACGAAGGCGCCGTCGATCACTGCCAGGGTGAAGGTGGCCAGCCGTCTGGCGACGGCCGTGTCGGGACGCGTGTCGAAGGCCAGCGCGTACTCGGAGCGCAGGCGTCGTTCGGCCTCCTGGCGCACCCCCCGGACCACGGCGAGGGTCTCCTCGACCTCACCTCGGGGAGGCTGAGCCGCCATCACGATCAGCAGCCGAAGGAAGTCGGGGCTGGCCTCGAGGGCAGCCTTCAGGACCTCGATCGCCCCGCGAAGGTGATCTTCGGGCGTCCCGACCCGCTGCCCCGTCTCCGGGATGCGGGCGAAGAAGTGCTCGGCCCCGCGCTGCATGACTGCCAGGAGCACCCCGTCCTTGGAGCCGAAGTAGTGGTAGATCGAGCTGGCCGGGATCTCGGCCGCCTGGACGATCAAGGACATCGTCGCGCCCGTGTAGCCGTACTCGGCCATGACTCGCTCGGCGGCGTCGAGGACCGCCTCGCGCGACCGGGCTCCGCGCTTATTGGGCGTGACCGGGCCCCGCTCCGCGGCGCCGGGCGTCATGCCGGCCCCTCGGGAAACTTTTGTACTTGACATTCCATTAGCTGTCCGGTTAGTTTAGCGGGAGAGTTGGAACAGTCAATACAAAACTTTGCCGATGTCGTGATCGTCGGGTACGGCCCCGTAGGCGCCACCGCCGCCAACTTCCTCGGGCAGGCGGGGCTCGACGTCGTCGTGGTCGAGCGCGACCCGTCGGTGTTTCCCCGGGCCAGGGCGATCTCCACCGACGAGGACGTGCTCCGCTGCTGGCAGCACGTGGGGCTCGCGCGGGAGCTGAAGGCCGAGATGCTCGGCGACCGCCCGATCGATTTCGTCGATGCCGAGGGCCGCTCCTTCATGAGCTTCGCCCCGGTGAGCCGCGGCAACGGCCACCCGCCGCAGATGTTCATCTACCAGCCGGCCGTCGACGCGACCATCCGCCGCGGGGTGGAGCGCTACCCGAACGTCCGCGTCCTGCTCGAGCACGAGGCGGGCAGGGTCCGCCAGACGGCGGCGGGCGTGATCGCCGAGGTCACCAACCTTGGCGATCGATCGCGCTTCGAGCTGCACGGCCGCTACCTGCTCGCCTGCGACGGCGGCTCATCGCCGATCAGGACCCAGCTTGGGATCGGCTTCGAGGGCAAGACCTACGAGGACCCTTGGGTCGTCATCGACACGAAGGTCAAGGAGGAGTGGCCGGAGGTCGACCGGCTGCGCTTCCACTGCGATCCGAGGCGCCCGGCGGTCGATTGCCCGACGCCGCTCGGCCACCACCGCTGGGAGTTCCCTGTCCTCCCGGGAGAGGACCGCGAGGAGGTCTCCGCCGAAGGCGCCGTCTGGAAGATGCTCGGGCGCTACGGCATCACCGACCGCCAGGTCGAGATCCTGCGGCGAGCCGTCTACGTGCATCACGTGCGGTTCGCCGATCGCTGGCGGGATCGGCGGATCTTCCTGCTCGGTGACGCGGCGCACTGCATGCCGCCGTGGATCGGGCAGGGGATGGCGTCCGGCATCCGCGACGCGGACAACCTCTGCTGGAAGCTCGCCGCGGTCCTGCGCGGAGAGGCAGGGGAGGCATTGCTCGATACCTACGAGCCGGAGCGGCAGCCGAGCGTCCGCGAGCTGACGAGGGCCGCCGTGTTCTTCGGCCGCGTGATCACCGAGCGACGATCGAGCGTCGCCAGCGCCCGCGATCATCTCTTCCGCGTCCTGATGCGGACGCCGGCCGTCGGGTCCCACCTGCGTGACGGCAAGTGGGCGCGCATGCCGAGCTGCGGCAGGGGCGGATTCATCGACCACGGCGCGCGGGCCGGCCTGGTGGGCGAGCGCCTGGTCCCGCAGACCGAGGTCGTCGACCATCAGGGCCGGCGGGGGATGCTCGACGACTTCCTTGCCGGGCGCTGGGCCCTCCTCGTCCTGCCCGAGGGCGCCGACCGCAGCGCCGCGGCGCGCCGCTACTGGGAGGAGATCGGCGCCGCGACGTTCACCCTCGTCGACCGGACGCCGTCGCGGCCAGGCGAGCTTCGCGACGAGAGCGGCGCGCTCCCGGCGCGCCTGCGCGGAGACGGGATCGCCTCGGTCGTCCTGCGCCCTGACCTGTTCGCCTACAGCGCGGCGCTCGCCGACGAACCGCTGGTCGGGCCGCCGCTGCTTCTCGCCCGCCCCGCGGCGGCCGGCGCCATGGCGCCGGTGCGTGCCGTCAGCCCGGGCGAGCGTCTGCTGGCCGGCGCGGCATCCCGGCTCGACGACCGGGCGCTCGAGCTCGCGTTCGGCAACCCGGTCGCGTTGGGGGCGATCTTCAACGAGATGGCGCGAGGCTTCGTTCCCGGGGTGGCGAACGGGTTCGTCGGGGAGATCCAGTACGAGCTCGTCCGCACGAGCGGGAGAACCGCCCGCTTCATGGTCGGGGTCGAGGCGTCGCGGGCGCGGCCGCGACGCGGCCGCGCGAAGAGCCCGGCGCTGACCGTGCGCCTGCGGCTGACCGACTTCCTCCGCATGGCGGCAGGGGAGTTCGAGGAGGTCGACCTGCTTAAGGCGCGGCGGGTGGACCTGCAGGGCGACGGCCTGCTCGGCTCCCGCCTCGGCCCCATGTTCGGTCGCCCCGCGCCGGTCGACATCTACGTCGCCCCGCCCACCGTCGATCCACCGAACACTCCGGTTCCCGACCTTCAGGAGGCCCGACCATGAACCGCACCGCACCAGTCTGCAAGCTCGGCCACGTCCAGATCTCGACCCCCGACATCGACGCCTCGCTCGCCTTCTTCCGCGACCTCGTCGGTCTCGACGTGATCGGCGAGGAGGACGGTCGCGTCTATCTGCGTGCCTGGAACGAGATCGACCATCACTCCCTCGTCTTGCGTGAGGGGCCGACCGGCGTCGATCACTTCGCCATGCGGGCGTCGAGCGCCGCCCACCTACAGGCTCTCGCGGTCGATCTTGGCGAGCACGGGATCAAGGTGGAAGAGATCGCCTCGGGGGCGGAGCTCGGGCAGGGCGACGCGATCCGCTTCCTCTCCCCGCAAGGCCATCCGTGGGAGATCTATTGGGAGATCGAGAAGGGTCGGCAGGACTCCCACCTCCTCAACCAGCGCGGCAGGGCCTTCCTGCGTGGCTCCTCGCCGATGCATCTCGACCACATCAACATCGCCTGCGTCGACGTCGCCGCGGGGGAGGCGTTCCTCGCCGATCGGCTCGGCTTCGTGCGCCGCGAGTACGTCCAGCCGACCGACGGGCCGGTGGTCGCCTCGTGGATGTCGGTGACCTCGCAGATCCACGACGTCGCGATCGCGATGGACCCGCCGCCGTCCCTGCGCGACGGTCGCCTCCACCACATCTCCTACATCCACCAGGACCGCTCCGACGTGTTGCGGGCGGGGGAGATCATGCGAGACGCCGAGGTCGAGATCGACCTCGCGCCGGGCAAACACGGGATCAGCCAGGCGTTCTTCTTCTACGTCAAGGACCCCGGCTCCGGCCATCGGGTGGAGCTCTTCGCCGGCGGCATGCACGTCTTCGACCCCGACTGGGAGGCAGTGCGCTGGGACGAGACCAACATCGAGACCGGGATGGTCTGGGTCGGGCCCGATTTCCTGCCCGGCTCCGGCGGCCCGATGGACCCGACCACGCCCTGCCTGTCCGCCGACGTGGACGACGCCACGTCGGCGGTGGCCGCCACCGCGGGAGGTGCCGCATGACCGCGACCTCGACGCTGCTCTCGGACCTTGCTGCAGAGCTGCGGCTGGCGTCCGCGACGGGTGAGCCGATCGCGCCGATCTCCGCCCGCCACCCCGAGCTGACCGTCGCCAACGCCTACGCGATCCAGGGGCTGAACGCCGAGGGGCGCGCGATCAGCGGCCACAAGATCGGCCTGACCTCGAAGGCGATGCAGGAGATGCTCGGGGTCGACGTGCCCGACTACGGGCGGATCTTCACCGAGGAGCTGCTCGACTCCGGCGCCGAGGTGGCGGCCGCCGAGTTGATCGCGCCCAAAGTGGAGCCGGAGATCGCCTTCGTCCTGCGCGAGGGTCTGGTCGGGCCGGGCGTGACGGCGGCGGAGGTGCTCGCCGCGACCGACCACGTCCTGCCCGCGATCGAGGTGATCGACAGCCGGATCGCCGACTGGCGGATCGGCCTCCTCGACACCGTCGCCGACAACGCCAGCTGCGCGCGGGTCGTGTTGGGGACGCGGCAAACGGCGCTAGCCCCCGACATCGACCTCGCCGCGGCGCAGGTCGACCTTCGTGTGGACGGCGAGACGGTCCAGTCTGGGATCGGATCCGCCGTCCTCGGCCACCCCGCCGAGGCGGTCGCCTGGCTGGCGAACGCGGTCGGGGAGTTCGGGATCGCGCTTGCGCCCGGGGACGTGATCATGCCGGGGTCCCTGACCGCCGCCGTGCCCTTCACGCCTGGCGCGCGCACGGTGGCCGACTTCGGCCCGCTCGGCAAGGTGGAGGTGAGTTGCCGATGAGCAAGGCCACCGCCGCGATCGTCGGTTCCGGGAACATCGGCACCGACCTCCTCTACAAGCTGCTGCGCTCCGAGCGGGTGGAGCCGCGTTGGATGATCGGGATCGACCCCGATTCTGCCGGGCTCGCCCGGGCGCGGGACCTCGGCCTCGAGGCGAGCGCGGGAGGGGTCGAGTGGCTACTCGACCAGGAGCAGCTGCCCGATCTCGTCTTCGACGCGACCTCCGCCAAGGCCCACGCCGCCGCCGCGCCCGGATATGAGGCCGCGGGAACCCGCGCGATCGACCTCACGCCGGCCGCGGTAGGGCCGTTCGTCATCCCGGCCGTCAACCTCGACGCGCACCTCGACGCGCCGAACGTGAACATGGTCACCTGCGGCGGCCAGGCGACGGTGCCGATCGTCCACGCGGTCGCCCGGGTGACCCCGGTCCCCTACGCGGAGATCGTCGCCTCGATCGCCTCGAGATCGGCAGGTCCCGGTACCCGGGCCAACATCGACGAGTTCACCGAGACGACCTCCAAGGCGATCGCCGAGGTGGGTGGTGCAGCGCGAGGCAAGGCGATCATCGTCCTCAACCCGGCCGAGCCGCCGCTGCTGATGCGCGACACGGTGATCTGCGAGCTGACCGAGGAGGCCGATCCGGTGGAGATCGATCGCTCGATCCACGAGATGGTGGCCGACGTGGCCCGTTACGTGCCGGGCTACCGGCTCAAGGCGCCGCCCCAGTTCGAGGGGGGTCGAGTGATCGTGCTGCTGGAGGTAGAGGGGGCCGGCGACTTCCTCGCCACCTACAGCGGCAATCTCGACATCATGACTTCGGCCGCGGCACGGGTCGGCGACGCGATCGCCGGCCGTCTCGCCGGGAGCGTGGCATGAGCACGCCGACGCGGGTCCGCGTCACCGACACCAGCCTGCGCGACGGCTCGCACGCGGTCGCGCATCAGTTCACCGAGGGCCAGGTCCGCTCGATGGTGGCGGCGCTCGACGGGGCGGGAGTCCCCGTGATCGAGGTCGCCCACGGCGACGGGCTCGGCGGTTCCTCGCTGACCTACGGGCGCAGTGGGACCGACGAGCGAGCCCTGATCGCCGTCGCCTGCGAGACGGCCGAGCGGGCGAAGATCGCCGCCTTGATCCTTCCTGGGGTCGGGACCGTCGCCGACATCGACGCCGTCGCGGAGATCGGCGTCGGGGTGCTGCGCGTCGCCACCCACGCGAGCGAGGCCGATATCGCCGCCGAGCACTTCGACGCGGCGCGGGAGCGCGGCCTTGAGACCGTCGGCTTCCTGATGATGAGCCACACCCTCGCGCCGGCCGATCTGGCGAAGCAGGCGCGGACCATGGCCGACGCGGGCTGCGAATGCGTCTACGTCGTCGACTCGGCGGGCGCACTAGTCCTCGACGAGGCGGCGGCGCGGGTCCGTGCTCTGGTGGAGGAGCTGGGCGAGGACGCGCAGGTCGGCTTCCATGCCCATCGCAACCTCGGCGTGGGGGAGGCCAACACGGTGTTGGCGATCCGCGCCGGGGCGCGTCAGGTCGACGGCTCGCTACGGGCGTTCGGCGCCGGCGCCGGCAACGCCCAGACCGAGCTCGTCGCCGCCCTCCTCGAGCACGAGAGGGTGGAGACGGGGATCGACGTGGCGGCCCTTCTGGACGCCGCCGAGGAGGTCGCGGCACCCCTTCAGCCCGCCGTCCCCGCCGTCGACCGGGACGCGATCACCCTGGGCCGCGCCGGTGTCTACTCGAGCTTCCTGAAACACGCCCGGCGGATCGGCGACCGATACGGGGTGCCGGCGCACCGGCTTCTGGCGGTCGCGGGCGAGCGGCGACTCGTCGGCGGCCAGGAGGACCTGCTGGTCGATATCGCCGTCACCCTTGCGCCGCCGGAGGGATCCGGGCCAAGGACGACGACCGAGAAAAGCGAGGCGAACGCATGAGCGGTGAAGGTCGGATCGATGTCCACGCCCACTACATCGCGCCGGTCTACCGGGAGGCTCTGGAGCGGGCCGGCATGGCGATGATCGGAGGGATCCCGGTCCCGCCGTGGAGCCCGGAGCTGGCGCTCGGGTTCATGGACGCACACGGGATCGAGCGCCAGTTGCTCTCGGTATCCGATCCCGGGGTCGGCTTCCTGCCGGCCCCCGAGGCGATCGCTTTGGCGCGCCGCTGCAATGACTATCTCGCGGCGCTGATCCACGAACGTCCCGACCGTTTCGGCGGCTTCGCGGTGGTCCCGATGCAGGCGCCCGATGCGGCGGTCCTCGAGATCGGGCAAGCCCTCGACGAGTTGGGTCTGGCCGGGGTGGGACTACTGTCCAGCTCCGCCGGCGCCTACCTTGGGGACGAGGACTTCGAGCCGGTGCTGGCCGAGCTCGACCGCCGGGGCGCCTGGGTGTTCGTCCACCCCACCGCGGTCGCCGACCAGGAAAAGCCGACGACGCCGATCCCCGATTTCGTGACGGAGTATCCGTTCGACACGACCCGGACGATCGTCTCGCTGCTGATCAACAACTCCTTCGAGCGCTTCCCGAGGATCCGTTGGCACTTCGCCCACGGCGGCGGGACGATCCCGATGCTCGCCGCGCGACTGAATGTCGCCGCGACCCACGCGAAGTTGATGGCGCCGGTGTTGGGGCTGCCCGAGCATGCAGCAGAGCTCGAGCCCGACAGCGCCGAACGGGCCCTGCGCAACTCCTGCTACGACACCGCTTTGATCGCCGCGCGCGCCAGCCTGGTGGCGGTTTCCGCGATCGCTGGTTCCAGCCAGATCCTCTTCGGTTCCGACTGGCCGTTCGCCGCGCTGATGTATCCGCCCGAGGGCGATCCGCAGCCGGCGCTGGCCGATGTCTTCTCGGCCGAGGCGCGGGCTGCGATCGAGCGGGGGAGCGCACTCGGCTTGCTCGGCTCATGAGCGGCGTCTCTCGCATCGGCCACATAGCGCTGCGGGTGGAGGACCTCGATGCCGCAGTCGAGTTCCAGTCGGCGGTGTTGGGGCTGGTCGAGACGGAGCGTCGCGACGACACCTCGTTCCTGACCTGCAATGAGCGCCACCACGAGCTGATCCTGATCGGCTCCGGTGGTCGCGGTTATGACCATATCGGCCTTGAGGTCCCGGACCCTGGGACGCTCGAACGCCTCCGGGTCGGGATCGCCGCCGTCGGCGGGGAAGCCCTGGGCGACGTCTACGACGGCGAGCCCGGCATCGACCGCGCCGCGTTGGTGCGCGCTCCGGGGGGCCACGTCTACAAGCTCTTCTGCGGGATGGAGTCCGTCGCGCCGCCGCCGCGCGGCGACCGGCCCGAGAAGTTCGAGCATGTCTCGGTGAAGGCGCGCCGGATCGGAGCGGTCGAGGGCTTCCTCGCCTCCGGGCTAGGGTTTCGCTTCTCCGACCGGCTCGGCAGGACCGCGAGCTGGTGGCACTGCGACGCCGATCATCATGGGATGGCGGTCGTCTTCGGCCCTCGGCCGGAGCTCTCCCACTACGCCTGGGCGTTTCCCGACCTGAATGCGCTCGGGCGTGTCGCCGACCGTCTCGCCGCCTGGGGGAAGAGGCCGATCTGGGGCCCGAGCCGCCACGGCCCCGGCAATAACCTCTTCCTCTACTTCCACGACGCGGACGGAGCGATGGTCGAGTGTTGTTCCGAGCTGGCGGCGATGCCTCCGGAGGGTGACTACGAAGCGCGAAGCTGGCCAGGCGGCCTTGCCGCGGTCAACCGTTGGGGCGGGCTGCCACCCGCGCGCTTCCTGATCACCGGTTATCCGATCTGTCATTCGTCCCGCGCCGGGGCCGCCTTCCGATGAAGCTGCGCCATGGACCAGAGGGCCTGATGGTCGAGCGCGAGGACGGTGACTGGGCGTCCCTGCCGGCGGCGCGAGAGCGAGATGCTCTCGCCCGGACCACACTGAGCAAGGAGGAGGCGACCGACCTGATCGCCTTCCTCCGCGGCGGCGAGCGTACGCGGACAGCCGCGACAGAAGCGGTCGCGGTCACGGTCAAGGATCCGCAGGTCGCCGCCGATCCGTCGACCGCGGGACTGCCCTTCTGCCCCCGCTCGATGCGCGCCTTCATGCTCTGGGAGTCGCACGTCGTCGCGTCGAGCCGGGTCCTGGTCAAGCGGTTCTTCCCGCCGCCCGTCGCCCGGGTGGTCGCCGGATACGAGCGCCTCACCGGCCGGACCTTCCCGAGGCTGAAGCCCAACAAACGCTTCTACGAAACGCCGACCTTCTATATGGCGAACCATGCCGCCCTGCTCGCCGACGGCGAGGAGATGTGGTGGCCGAGCCACACCGGATGGCTCGACTTCGAGCTGGAGCTGGCCTTCGTCCTCGCCCGGCCGCTGGCCGACGCGAGCCCCGAGGAGGCCGCCGAGGCGGTCGGCGGCTGGTTCGTGCTGAACGACTGGAGCGCCCGCGACGTCCAGGCCGAGGACGCGCGCACCAACGTCTTCGGCCCCGTGGTCAAGTCGAAGACCTTCGCCAACTCGATCGGCTGCGACCTGATCACCGCCGACGATCTACCCGACTGGCAGACGACGACCGGCCGGGTCCGGGTCGACGGTGAACTCTGGTGCGAGGGGACGACCGCCGGTCCCGTCCACGACATCGGCGCGATGCTCGCCTACGCGTCGGCGGGGGAGCGTCTTGAGCCGGGCGACGTGATCTCGACCGGGACGATGCCCGGCTGCTGCGGCCTCGAGCTTGACCGCTGGATCCGGCCAGGTCAGACGGTCGAGTTGGAGATCGACGGCATCGGCACCCTTTCGAACCGGATCCGGGTTCCGGCGCCCTAGAGGCAACTGTGCGGAGGCTCACGGATCGGGACCTCCGTGAACAGTACGGTTCAGTACCGTACCGTCTATCAGAAAGGCTCCTCATGCTCGCCCCCTCGCTCAAGACCTCCGACGACCCTTATCCACGTCGATGGCTCGCGCTGGGCGTCCTCTCGATGGCGCTCCTGATGATCGTCGCCGCCAACACCTCGTTGATCGTGGCTGTCACCGACATTCAGGAAAGCCTCGCGGCGACGACCTCGCAATCGCGCTGGATCCTCGACGCCTACCCGCTGGCGGTCGCCAGTCTGCTGCTCTTCTTCGGTGCCGTCGGTGACCGCTACGGCCGGCGCGGGGCGCTCAACATGGGTCTGGTCGCCTTCGCCGCCGCCTCGGCCCTGGGCGCGCTGTCCACGACCCCCGGCCTTCTGATCGCCTCCCGGGCGCTGCTCGGCCTGGCCGGCGCGCTGGTCATGCCGGCGACCCTGGCCTACGTGCGGGTGCTGTTTCCGCCGCGGGAGCGAAAGACCGCCTTTGTGATCTGGTCCGGTAGCTCGGGCCTGGCACTGGCCCTCGGCCCGCTCGTCGCCGGCGCCGTGGTCGGACCGCTGGGATGGGAGGCCGTCTTCTGGCTCAACGTCCCGTTGTCCGCCGTCCTGCTCGGCTGCGCGGCGCTCACCATCCCCGCCTCGCGGAATCGGTCGGCACCGCGCATCGACGTCGTCGGCGCCCTGCTGTCGATCGCCATCCTCGCCCCGATGACCTACGGGATCATCGAGGGGCACGACAGGGGTTGGCTGTCCGCCGTCGTCCTCGGGGCATTTGGCGTCGCGGTGGTCGCACTCTTCGCCTTCGTCGCCTGGGAGCGCCGGGTTGCGTCACCGATGCTCGACCTGACCTGGTTCCGCGCCCCCGAGTTCCGACTCGGTGCCGGGCTGACCGTCCTCGGTTTCACCGCTGTCGTCGGCATGCTCTACATCGCGGTCCTGTACCTGCAGCAGCACGAGCTCCACAGCCCGCTGCAAACCGGCATCGAGCTCCTGCCGCTCGGCGTGGGGGTCCTCGGCGGCGCCGCCTTCAATGGGCCGATCGTCGCGCGCGCCGGCCTTCGACCGCCGGTCGTCATGGGGCTGCTACTGCTCGCCGCCGGCTGTGCCGTCCTTGGTCTGGACCAGTCGGGCTACCTGCCCGTCGCGTTCTCGTTGGGGCTGGTCGGCGTGGGCACCGGTCTCTTCCTGCCCACGCTCACCGAGTCGGTCATGGGCGGCGCCCCCGACGATGCCGGCGGCGTCGCGGGAGCAACCGCGGATGCCGCGGTCGAGCTCGGAGCGGCGCTTGGCGTCGCCGTCCTGGGCTCGGTGCTCAGTACGGGCTACGACGACCGGCTGCCCACCACGATCGCGCAGCTGCCGCCCACGGCGCATGCCGCGGTTGCCGACAGTCTGTTCGGGGCAAACGTGGTGGCCGCCCATCTGCCCGCCGACCAGGCACAGGCACTTCTCGGGGCCGCCGGTGAGGCCTTCACCCATGGACTCGGGCTCGCCGCGATGGTCGCAGCCGGAATCGCGCTGGTGACGGCCGTGTTCGCCCTCCGGATGCCTCGCCACGCCGGGGCGACCTCGGGGCGAGGTCAGGCGCGCGGGCAGGGCGACGCACGGGCGGCCTCAACGGCTCTTGTCTCGAATGGATAGCGCGCGCGAGGGGAAGCGTGGGCGCGAGGGCCTTGTAACTTCCGGGCGCATGGCTCGAGCACCGGTAGGCGGTCCCCCGATCAAGGAGCTCTCGGCGCGCGAGCGGGAATTGCTGCGCGCCACCATCGAGGTGCTCGAGGAGTACGGCTACGACCGGCTCACGATCGACGAGGTCGCCGCCCGCGCCCATGCCAGCAAGGCCACCATCTACCGGCGCTGGCCCTCCAAGGCGACCCTGATCATCGCCGCCACGGCCGCGCGCATGGACACGGCCGCGTTCGGCGAGACCATGGAGGAGGCGTCGTTGCGGGACGAGCTCCTCCACCTTGTCGGCCTCCTGGCCGCGGAGGCAAAGGAGCTCCGCGCCACCGTCGCCGCGCTACTCGGCGGGGCCGGTCGCGACGAGCAACTCCGGAAGAGCATCGAGGAGCACTTCGTCACGCCCCGGCGCGACGCGATCCGTGCCCTCCTCGACCGGCGCCGGGTCGCCGGCGATGTCAGGGCAGGCGTCGACATCGATCTCGTCGGCGCGATCCCGAGTGCCTTCGTCTACCAGAGGCTGCTTCTCACCTTCGAGCCGGTGGACGACGCGCTGCCGGAACGGATCGTCGACGAGGTCATGCTGCCGCTGCTGACCTGAGTGCGTCGAGCACGCCTGGGCTGGCGAGGATGCGGCTCCTTCGTTGTTCCGGCAGATCGGCATCAGAGCGCCGGGCAGTTCTCGTCAGTCTTCTCTGCCAGGCCCAAGCGCAGGTTGCCACTGGGTTCGATCCGCAGTTAAGCCGCGGCGGGCGGGAAATCTGTCGGCTCGTCATCTGAGTCGACCCAAGATCGGTTATGGGGCCCAGGCACCGGGTGCATCGCTTTGTATCCCTAGGTCCGACCGAACCTCCCCGAACAGGTGCGAACGAGATCTCCACAAGGCTCCGCTTGCTTCGGTCCTGTTCGCACCAGTTCGGTCTGGTTCGATGAACCGGTGAAATCCATCGGGCGCCCGGGATTTGAACCGGGGACCTGCTCTTGTCCCTGTTCAGGATTGCCAAGACGGCACGCGTTCGACGATAGGGCCCGTTGCCGGGCATCAACATATGACCGCCTATCGGGCGTCGACATGACGCTCTTGCCGGAGGAGCGGTCCCGATCCGCGTCGTTCGCGCCCTCGTGGCGACATCGAGTCTTCTGCTGCTGCCGGACTAGATGGATTGCTCCTGGATGTCGCCTTGAAAAGCGGAGGCCAGACGCTTCGCTCGGCCCACTCCAGGGAACGATTAGGGAACGAAAGGATCGATCGTCTGGTTACGTGCCGCTTGCCAGAGCCGATTGCGCTCACGACGCAAGACCCGAAACCGGAGCGCTTCAGTCTCGGCCCTAAGCCGAAGATTCGGCTCTACAACGGGGATTACAAGCGGGGCAGCCAGGACTCGAACCTGGAATCGCCGGTTTTGGAGACCGGTGCCTTAGCCAATTGGGCCACTGCCCCAGAGGGATCTGGATCGTAACGGGGTGGGAGCCGGATCGCGGGGCGGCCGGGGGGAAACGCCGGGGACCTGCCGAATCCTTCGGCGATGGGCACCGACTCGCTTCGCCATCCGTTGACCCGCACGCTGCTGGTCCTCACGCTGACGACCGGGGTGATCGATGCGGCCTGTTATCTGGGGCTGGGGCGGGTGTTCGCGGCGAACATGACGGGAAACGTGGTGCTGCTCGGGTTCGGGATCGCGGGGTCGAGTGGGTTGCCGGTGGTCGCTCCGCTGGTGTCGCTGTTCGCGTTCTTGTTCGGTGCGGTGGTCGGCGGGAGGATGGGGGCGGCGCTGCCGCCGAAAGAGACCCATCTTTCGCGGGCGATGCTGATCGAGGTGGGGATGATCGGGTCGGCGACGTTGATCGCGGTCGTCTTCGATGTCACCCCGGATCATTTCTCGGGCGACCTGATCATCGGGTTGCTGGCGTTTGCGATGGGCATCCGTAACGCGACCGTGCGGCGGCTGAAAATCGCCGACCTCACGACGACCGTGCTGACGATGACGCTGACGGGCCTCGCCGCCGACTCGCAGCTCGGGGGCGGCGAGGGCAAGGGGAGCTGGCGCCGGGGGGCCGCCGTCGTCTCGATGCTGGTCGGCGCAGTGATCGGCGCGCTCCTGGTCAAGTCTCACTTGGCGCTGGTCCTGTTGGCCGCCGCGCTACTCGCGCTGGTGACCTGGGTCGTCTTCATGCCCGCCGCGATCAGCTCCGCCGAGTAGCGCTTCCGCTCGCGTTCGCACTAGCCTGCCGGGATGCCGATCTACACCGTCACCTGTCGCGGCAAGCTCACGCGCGGCGTCATCACGCAGCTCACCAACGCCGGGGTCTACCTGCATGAGGAGCCCGAACTGGGCTACGAAGGGAACGGGATGCAGCGCCACCTGCTGAGGATCGAGGCGAGCAGCGCCGACGACGCGATCCTCGTCGCCAGGGGGCGGATGGCGGTCGCGGGCGGCGAGGCGCGCGACTACACGGCGACCGAAGGGGCCGAGCCCGAGTGAGCCCGGCCCACCGGTCGCGTCAGCTCAGCTGCAGTTGACGGGGAAGTCGGTGCCGGTGACCCGGAACGAGGCGCCGGGTTTGTACATGATGAACGCGTAGTTCTGGAGCTTCAGCTTCCAGCCTTCGAATTCGGTCATCTTCAGCACCGGGGTGTGGCCGCCCGGGCCGGTGCAGATGTAGAGCTTGCGGATGTTCGGGATCTTTTCGAGGAACTTGCCCAGCGAGCGGACGACCTTGCACGCTTCCTGCGGCGTGACGCCCTTCGGGTTGACGGCCTCCTGGCCGGTGACCAGCGGGTGCTGGCACTCGTAGATCTTGTTCTTGCCG
>JAFDWD010000934.1 GCA_018268695.1 Actinomycetota bacterium | reverse complement strand
TCGATCCGCAGCAGGTGCCCGGCGAAGTTGTGGAGGGTGCGGCCGCCGCGTTCGGCGTGGACCTCCACCATCAGCAGCACCCGGTCCGAGCCGACCTGGACCGGCACCTGGGTCAGCTCGACGCTGAAGCGCGCCGCGGGCAGGTCCATCGCCTCGATCCGCCCGAGGTAGGAATCGCGCCCCTCGACCCGCGCCATCTCCCCGTCGGGCCCGGTCACCCAGGCGACGAGGTCGGGTGCAAGCAGCTCCCGCATCGCGTCGAAGTCGGCCGCCGAGAAGGCGGCGATGAAGCGCTCGGCGATCTCGGCTGCGCTCATCGCCGCCATCCTCGCATCTCGGATCTTCTGGGGTGCAGGTCGAGCTGGCACGGGGCTTGGGGGCCCGCCCCGACAGAGTCTGGCATCCACTGGGAACGGCTATGTTCCGCCGATGTGGGGAGAGCGCCTGCGGGGCTTTGTCGGTTATATCGGCCGGAACTACGACGCCGTTCTGATCATCACGGTTGCCGTCGGAGTACTGATCGTCGAACTGATCGGCAGTCCCAGCACCCAGTTGGTCAACGCGGCGATCCTTGCTGTTCTTGGCGTCGTCGCCGTGGCCCTGCTGCGTGACCGGCACCACGGCGCGAATTTGGAGGCCCTGCGCCAGCTCGCAGCCGATGCGATCAGCGACCGTCCCTACGAGGTCGTCCGGCAGCGCAACCACTGGAATATTCAGGATCGACGCAACTCCATTATCACCGTGGTTGAGCAGCTCCGCTTCACCAGGAGCGACGTGGCGACCATCGCGCAGTGGAGCAGTGGCGACGGTCATGTCGAAACCTATAAAGCAAAATGGCGACGGCCTCGCGGGCAGTGGATACCGGCAAAAAAGATCCATAGCTTTCCAGTTCGTGGCGGGGAAAAGATCATCTATTCGTTCGATGAGGAGCACTCGCGGGGGGACGAGCTCCACTGGTGCCATGAACGTGACGCCGTCGATCGATTCCCGACCGCGCACGAGGGCGTCAGCCTCTCGGCGAGGACTAAGTCCGACCATGCGCGGGTAATGCGGATCACCTGGCCCGCTGAAGATCCACCGACGCACGTCGAGATTCGTTGGGAGGGCAAACCAGCCAGGACGCTGAATACCCGAACCGTCGAGGGACGGGCCTACGTCGAAGAGGAGGTAGCCGCGCTCGAGGTAGGCAAATCCGTAGAGATCGCTTGGACCTGGTGATTTTCGGAAATTTCAAGTTTTGCTGATCAACGGACCGATAACCTGCGTATCGAGAGATACCTGGGGGAGCAACCTGAAAGGTGGGCATCTCAAATGAGCGACGACAAGACTGAGGACTGACCAGCGAGGCTTTGGGAAGGCCGCCCCTCGTGTTCTGGCCGGGGGATTTTTTTTGCCTTGACCAAGCTGCCGGGCCGTAGCGCTCGGGGAGTCGGCTGACCGGACGGCGCCCCCGCAGCATTAATGTGGGGCGCTCATGAGCGAGCGCTTCTATACGACCACCCCGATCTACTACGTCAACGCGGAGCCGCACCTCGGGCACGCGTACTCGACGCTGGCCGCGGATATCCTCGCGCGGCACCACCGGCAGCGGGGGGACGACGTCTTCTTCCTCACCGGGACCGACGAGCACGGGGAGCCGATCGAGAACGCGGCGGCCAAAGAGGGGATCTCGCCGGAGGAGTTGGTGGATCGGAACGCGGCGAAGTTCGAGGCGCTGATGCCGATCATCGACGCGACCAACGACTTCTTCATCCGGACGAGCGACCCGCGGCACGAAGCGAAGGTCGCGGAGATCATGCAGCGCGTCTACGACAACGGCTGGGTGCGAAAGGGCGCCTACGAAGGCTGGTACTGCCCCCGCTGCGCCGACTTCAAAACCGAGCGCGAGGTGGCGGCGGGGAACACCTGCCCGATCCACGAGATCCCCCTGGACTGGGTCGAAGAGGAGAACTGGTTCTTCGAGCTCTCCAAGTTCCAGGGCCGGCTCGAAGCCCTTTATGAGGAGCAGCCCGCCTTCGTCGTCCCCGACTTCCGCCGCAACGAGGCGGTCGCCTTCATCAAGGGAGGCCTGGAGGACGTCTCGCTCTCGCGTCCG
>JAFDWD010000933.1 GCA_018268695.1 Actinomycetota bacterium | reverse complement strand
CCCCGTGCTGGGCGGGGAAGTAGCCGGTCATCAGGCTGGAGCGCGACGGCGAGCACATGCAGGCCGCGGTGCAGGCCGATTCGAAGGAGAGGCCGTGGCGCGTCAGCCGCCGCATCCCCGGCAGGTTCTCCCGCATCCAGTTGGGCGGGAAGTGCTGGATCAGCCGCTCCTGGTCGGTGAGGAAGAGGATCACGTTCTTGCCGCCGAGCCCCTTCGCCCCACCTTTGGGCGCCCCGAGCGCCTTGTCGATGCCCAGGGCCGGGGACAGCATCGCCGCCGCCGCGGCCCCCGCTCCGGTGCCGAGCAGCTGTTTACGGGTCAGACCGCCCTCGCGGCGCTCCTCGGTCATTTGATCCTCCTGAAGACGTCGACCGCGCTTGAGAACTGCGAGGTCGAGTAGACGTTTCTGCCATCGGGGCTGACGACGATCGAGCCCGCCCCGCCGAGCGCCCGCCCGGGGGAGCAGCCGCGGACCTTCGCCGGGGCGAGGCAGCCGCGTTCGCCGGACTTCTGCGTGACCACGCCCGTTTCGGGGTCGCGGTCGAAGACGTCGATCGCCCCGGTCTGGAAGGCGGCGACGTAGACGCTGGTCCCGTCGGGGGAGACGTCGAGGCCCTCCGGCGCCTGCATCGCGCGGCCGAAGCCGCAGCCGGGCGAGCGCATGAAGACCGTGCACCCGTCGGGGCTCGGCGTGCCTTCCGCGGCGGGGACCGTTTCCTTGCCCGGGCCTTTTTCCTTGGACACCTGGCGGGAGGGCCCGGGCGGCTGGCTGAGGCTGACGCTGCCCGTGACCCGCTGGAAGGTGGTGAGGCTGTTGCTGGTCAGCGAGGTCGCGTAGGCGTCGGAGCCGTCGGGCGAGAACACCATCGCGTTGACGCCGCCGAACTCGTAGCCGAGCGCGCACCCTTCGACCTTCGCGTTCGTCACGCAGCCGGTCTGGGTCAGCGCCCCGGTCGAGGCGTCCCGGGCGAGGAAGCCGATCGCGCTCGAGAAGGCGGCCTCGGGGTAGACGCCGGTGCCGCCCGGGTTGATCGCCAGGCCCTCGACGTGGTTCATCTGGGTGCCCTTGGCGCAGCCTTCGGCGCCCGCTTCGGTGATGCACCCGGCGGTGCCGGAGAGCTGGGTCAGCGCCCCGGCCGCCCCGGCGCGGGAGAACGAGATGACGCCCGAGCCGGCGAAGTCGCCGACGTAGACGTTCTTGCCGTCGGGGGAGACGACGACCACGTCGGGCCACTTCAGCGCCCGGCCGGCGGTGCAGCCGGGGAT
>JAFDWD010000932.1 GCA_018268695.1 Actinomycetota bacterium | reverse complement strand
CGTGCAGGGTGTGCAGGGTGTGCAGGGTGGGTGCGGGGTAGCTTGGGGCATGGCCGCGGACCCGTTCCACCTGCAGCGCTTCGTCGACGCCCAGGAAGACGCGGCGATCTACGCGCGGGCGCTCTCCGAGCTGCGGGCGGGGCGCAAGCGGGGGCACTGGATCTGGTTCGTCTTCCCGCAGATCGCGGGCCTGGGACGAAGCCCGTTGTCGCAGGCCTACGCGATCCGCTCGCTCGAGGAGGCCCGCGCATACCTCGAGCACCCGCTGCTCGGCCCGCGCCTACGCGAGTCGACCGCGGCGCTCCTCGCCGCCGCCCCGGGGACATCGTCCGAGGCGATCCTCGGCGGCATCGACGCGATCAAGGTCCGCTCATCGATGACGCTCTTCCACCGCGCCGCCCCGGAGGAGCCGCTCTTCACCGCGGCGCTCGACCGTTTCTACGACGGCGAGCCGGACCCGGAGACCGACCGGGGCCTCTGAAGGCGGGTCTTAGTAACCGGCGGGATGGCGGACGACGTAGCCCGCCGTCGAGACCATTTCGGGGTGCCAGCGCGGCCCGGTGCCGCTCGTGTCCCCGGCGGTATCCCAGCGGACGCCGTCGATCACGGCGAACGCGTGCCCCGCGTTGGCGTAGATAGTGATCCAGCGGCCCCTTCCCGCCACGCCCCAGGTCATCATTTCGCCGGAGTCCATCGGGGTCGTGATCAGGCCCGCGCCGTGGAGGGCGAAGCTGACCGCGCCGGAGCAGTCGTAGCCGGGGCTGGCCCAGCGCGCGTGCCCGCCGCCCCAGATGTAGGGAAGCGTGTGGATGCGGTTGGCCGCCGCGATCGCCGCCTTCACCGCGGCCGGGGCGTTTTCCGGCGGCGCGACGACGCCTTCGACCAGCGTGCCCGGCGTCACCGGGAGGCAGGTGCGGGTCCCTTCGGGGCTCAGCGTGCATTCGGTCGAGCCCGGGGTCGGGGTCGATTCGGTGGCCGGGGCGCCTTCGTCGGTGACGAAGCCCGCCGGGGTCAGCCCGCCGCCCGCGGCGAACGCGCCTGCGGGGAAGACGACCGCGACGATGATGCCGATCGCCAGCGCCAACCTTGCTTTCCAACCCACCCCGTGGGACTGCAGCAAAACCGATCTCCTTTGTCGGCCTACGGGGTTAGCTGTCGGGCTGGCGCTGAAGGAGCCTGCGCTCCCACCTTGCGGTGGATTCG
>JAFDWD010000931.1 GCA_018268695.1 Actinomycetota bacterium | reverse complement strand
GTTCCAGCCCGATCACCGTGTAGTAGCCGACCAGGATCAGCCTCCGGCCGTCGGAGATCATCGGGGTGTAGCCCGATTGGTCGATCTCGAAGTCCTTCTTGTGGGTGCGGACATCGATGCCGATCGTCTTCTTGGTGGCGAAGCTGGCGACGTAGACGGTGTGGCCGATGACGGTGGCCGTGCCCTCCACCGGGCCGCCGACGTCGTAGGTCCAGCGGACCTTGCCGGTGCGGGCGTCGAGGGCGAAGAAGCGGCCGTCTTCGGAGCCGATGTAGACGGTCGGCGGCGTCCCCGGCACCTGGGCGACGGCCGGCGAGCCGTAGACGGCGCCGCCGGTGTCGAAGCTCCATTTCACCTTCCCGGTGCCCTCGTCGAAGGCGTAGACGATGCCGTCGTCGCGGGCGGCGTAGACGTTGCCGAAGGCGATCGAGGGCGACGAGAAGAAGCCGCCCTCGCCGTAGGGCGGCACCGTGCTGGTGTTGGTGCGCCAGACCGGCTTACCGGTGTCGGCTTCGAGGGCGAACATCGAGCTCTGGTAATCGGCGACGAAGACGTTGCCCTGGTCGTAGCTGGGGCTCGCTTTGATCGCCCCGGGGGCCTGGAACGACCAGACGGTGTGGCCGTCGCCGGCGTCCAGCGCCAGCAGCTGCCCTTTGTCGGTCCCGATGTAGACGTTGCCGTCGACCGGCAGCGGTGACGATTCGAGGTGCGACCCGAGGTGTCGCTTCCAGACCGGCTTTTCCGTTTTCACGTTCCCCGCCGCCAGCGTTCCGTCGAGGAAGGCGCCGTAGACGAGGCCGCGGTAGTAGGCGGGGCCGGTGACGATCGACTGGTGCCCCTTGTCCTTCGGGTCGAGGTTGAGTTCGCCGATCACCTTGTGGGTGCCGAGCTGGATCGCTTTGCCATCGCCGTACTTGTTGATCGTGTAGGCGACGCGGCCGCCGATCGCGGGCGGAAACTCGATCAGTGCATGGGTGTTGATCGACCAGGCCTGCTTCAGCGGCGGGTCGAGCGGCCGATCGATTTCTCCGCGGTTGGCGGGCAGGTAATGGGTCCGCTGGGGGACGCGACCGAAGAACGGCCAGTCGAGATAGCCGGGTTCGAGCGTCTCGGCCGGGATGGTCGCCGGCGCTTCCGGATGGTCGTTGCCGCCGCCAGTAGTGGAGCCGCCGGAGGACGTCCCGCCGCCCGAAGAACTCGTGGATCCACCTCCGCACCCGGCCACGAGCAGGGCAAGGAGCGCAACGAGCGCGACGGCGGCAGTGATCTTCAACTGTGGCTTCGTGGCCATCCTGCGGGTGATATCGGAAGGTGGGAGCTCTCGGATGACCGGTGCATCGACCCTTCGTCCAGTTCCTGAAAATTGCGCCGGACGGTTAGGCATATTTGGGTAAATGCGATCGACGCGGCTCGCGCCGGAACCGAATCTCGTCGCGACCAGCCTCGGACGCGAGCGGATGCTGGATGCCCTGCGTCGGCTCTACCAGGCGGTCGAGATCCCCGATCCCCCGCGGATCGAGGATTACTGGATCGTGATCCCGGCCGATCCGGCACTCGTCTACCCCGGGCTGCAGCGGGCCGTGCCGGACTGGTTCGAGCTCTTCGTCGT
>JAFDWD010000930.1 GCA_018268695.1 Actinomycetota bacterium | reverse complement strand
GTCGTTGGAGACGCCGATCACCATCAGCATCAGGACCAGGGCGAAGCCGATGATCGTCGCGCGCTCCATGACCTTGATCGAGACCGGCTTGCCGCGGCGCAGTTTCTCGACCAGGGCCCAGAAGATGTGGCCGCCGTCGAGGGGCAGGATCGGGACCAGGTTGATCAGGCCGAGCGAGAGGCTGACCAGGGCCAGGAGCAGGAAGGACTCCCGCCAGCCCTTTTCCACCACCTGGTGCCCGACGTCGGAGATCCCGACCACGCTGGAGATTTCCTTGCGCTTTTCGGCTTCGAAGATGTGGGAGAAGACTTCGCCGGTTTTGCTCACGACTTCCCACATCGCGTCGCCGGCGCGCGAGACCGCCGTTCCGGCGCCCACCGCGACCCAGTGGTTCTTTTCTTCCCAGGCGACCCCGAGCAGCATCCGCCCCTCTTCGGCGTTGTAGTGAGGCGTGACCTCGAAGGTCTTTTCCTGGCCGTCGCGGAGAACCGTCACTTCTGCCGGCGTCGTCGCCGCGCAGCCGTCGGTCGGCTGCCCGGCGCACTTGTGCGAGCGGATCACCTTGCCGAATTCCGAGATTCGTTCTTCAGGCTTGAGGCCGGCGAACGTCTTCCCGTCCACGGCGACGAACCGGTCGCCTTCCTGCAGGACCTTCGACGCCGACGATCCGTCGGTCGTTTCGTTCACCACCGGCTTGGCGTGGACGTCGTTGAGGCCGCCGATCGCGAAGACGAAGTAGAGGATCACGAAGGCGAGGACGATGTTCACGGCGGGGCCGGCCGCGGCGACGACGATCCGCTTCCAGACCTTCTGGCGGTAGTAGGCGCGGTGCTCTTCCCCCGGAGGCATCTCTTCTTCCGGGTTCATGCCGTTGATCTTCACGTAGCCGCCGAGGGGGATCGACTTGATCCCATACTCGGTCTCACCGCGCTTGAACGACCAGAGGGTCGGGCCGAAGAAGAGGAAGAAGCCTTCGACGCGCATGCCGGTCGCCTTGGCGGCGACGAAGTGGCCCGCCTCGTGCAGGAGGATCAGGGCGCAGAAGCCGAGGAATACGTAGACCCAACTCATGCTGGCGCGAGCTCCTTGGCGAAGGTGGCGGCGCGGCGGCGCGCCTCGGCGTCGGCGGCGAAGAGGTCGTCGAAGTGGGTCACGGGCTGCCCGGGCATCTCCTCGAGGGTGCGCTCGATCACCGCGGCGATGCCGGTGAAGGGGATCTCGCCGCCGAGGAAGGCGGCGACGGCGACCTCGTCGGCGGCGTTCAGCACGGTCGGCGCGGTTCCCCCGGCGCGACCCGCCTCGAGGGCCAGGCGCAAGCAGGCGAAGGTGTCGGGATCGGGCTCCTCGAAGGTCAGCGCGCCGACCGCGGCGAGATCGAGACGCGGCACGTCGACCGGCGCCCGTTCCGGGTAATGCATGGCATAGGAGATCGGCACGCGCATGTCGGGATGGCCGAGGTGGGCGAGCGTCGAGCCGTCCACAAGCTGGATCAGCGAGTGGACGAGCGATTGCGGGTGGACGACGACATCGATCCGTTCGAAGGGTACGCCGAAGAGGTAGTGGGCCTCGATCACCTCGAAGCCCTTGTTCATCAGCGTCGCCGAGTCGACCGTGATCCGGCCGCCCATCTTCCAGGTCGGATGGTCGAGGGCGTCGGCGACCGAGACGTCATCGAGGTCGGTGCGGCCGCGGAAGGGACCCCCGGAGGCGGTGACGATCAGGCGGTCGACGGTTCCCGGCGCCTCGGCGCCGATCAGCTGATGCAGGGCCGAGTGCTCGGAATCGACCGGCAGGAGGCGCGCGCCGGTGGCCTCGGCCAACGCCATCACCAGCTCGCCACCGAGGACGAGGCTCTCCTTGTTGGCCAGCGCGACATCGATCCCGGCGGTCAGCGCGACCACGGTAGAGGCGAGGCCGGCGGCTCCGACGATGCCGTTCAGGACGAGGTCGGGTTCGACCGCCGCGATCAGCTCACGTACGCCCTCCTCACCGGCGAGCACGCGCCCGTCCCAGCACTCCCCCGCCCGTGCGGCGGCATCGCGATCGGCAAGGGCGATTACCTCCACCCCGTGCTCGCGCGCCTGCGCCACGGTCGTCTCCCAGCCACGCCCAGCCGCCAGGCCGACGGCCGTCAGGTCCGGCGAGGCCGAGATCACCTCGAGCGCCTGCGTCCCGATCGACCCCGTCGAGCCGAGTATCAGCACGTTCTTCATCTGCCCCGAAGGATACGGAGCGCACCTTCCGGCTCTTTAAAAGCGGCTGGGAGGTCCTTCGTCGGGCGGCAATCGCCCTTCCGCGCGCAACCTGTCGATATACGCCTTCTTCCTGGCAAGAGACGCGCGTACTTTTCCGGCCAAGAAGTCGATTCGTTCGCGTCGGGCCCGCGCTTCCTCAGGCGTCGCAAACCTCCTCTCAACTTCCATGGTTGCCTCCTTTGGCGGGATCAGTGGATTCGTGAAATTCGTCTATGAATTCGAGGATCATTTCTTCGAAGTAGGCGTCTTCCGCTACCGAGAGATCTCGCGCCTTGAAACCTCCGGTCCCCAGTTCGGTGAACGCTCGGTTGTGCAGAGCCAGGACGAGAGCCATGGCGGCGAGGTAGAGGCCGAAGAACACCGCGACACCAACCTCCATCCGGAAGACGGGCACCGCTCCCAAGGCCACTGATGGGATTTCGGTCGGAGGTGTAACGGTCGCCCCCGCGACGATGCCCGCACCGATCGCCACGGCGACCATCGCGGCGAATCCCCATCTCACGACCAATAGTTCGAGCAGCCTACGACGCCTCATGGCGGCGACGGTACGGGGGCGTCTTGGCTAGGTCAAGAAATGTGACAAGACTCAGTAGACGAGGGCTACGGAGAGGTAGTAGCCGACGACGACGGTGAAGAGGACGGCGTCGAGGCGGTCGAGGATGCCGCCGTGGGGGCCGAAGAGGGTGCCGGTGTCCTTTTTGC